>JBBQVX010000028.1:0-30667 GCA_038211115.1 Elusimicrobiota bacterium
ATGACGGAATACATGACGTGATCGAGGCTCGGCCCCATGATCGCGACGATGACGACGGCGAGCACGAGGTCCGGGAACGCGAGCACGACGTCGGTAAATCGCATCAGAATCTCGTCGACCCAGCCGCCGTAGAAGCCCGCGGCGCCGCCGAGCAGCACGCCGATCATGACGGACAAGCCGACGACCTTCAGCGCGACCTTGAACGCCGTGCGCGTGCCCCAGACCATGCCGTAGTAGAGATCGTACTGCTGCTCCGTCGTGCCGAACCAGTGCTCCTTCGACGGGCGCACCGGGTCCGGGCTGTAGCCGGTCTGCGGGATGATGTACACGTCGCGCGTGCCGGCCTCGGGAGGCGCCAAAAGGGGCGCGGCCAAGGCCACGGTCATGAAGCTCCCGATCAGCGCGAAGCCGAGCAGGGACATCGGCCGCCGCTTGACGGTCTTCCAGGCGGCCTTGAGCTTGCGCATCTCAGTTGCCCACCCGGATGCGCGGATCGACGACGGCGTACAGCATGTCGGACACGAGATTGGCCATGACGAACAGGAACGCCGCGAGCATCGTCGAGCCGAGGACGCCCGGCACGTCGAGCTGCTGCGCGGCCTGCACGCCCCATCGACCGATGCCCGGGAAATCGAAGACGGTCTCGGTGATGACGACGCCGCCGAGCAGGCCGATGAACAGGAGCGAGGAGAGGGTCACGACGGGGATCAGCGCGTTGGCGAGCGCGTGCTTGCGGATCACCACGCTCTCATGCAGACCCTTCGCGCGCGCGGTGCGCACGTAGTCCTTCGACATCTCCTCGAGCATGGAGGACCTGGTGATGCGCAGCAGCAGCGCTACCGAGATGTAGAGTAAAGTGCAGGCGGGCAGGATCATGTGCTTGACCGCGTCGAGGAACGCTCCGCCTTCGCGGTTGAGCAGGCAGTCGAGCGTGAGCAGGCCCGTGTAGTGCCGGAACGCGTCCGCGTGCACGAGCATGTCCGTTTCGAGCGTATAGCGCCCCGGCGGGAACCAATGTAGGCGACCGTAGAACACCATCAGCAGCACGAGCCCGAGGACGAAACTCGGCAGCGAGTAGCCCGTGATCGCGACGAAGCGCGTGACGTGGTCGATGAGGCGGTCCCGGTACACGGCGGACAGCACGCCGAAGAACACGCCGACGATCAGGATCGGGAAGAACGTCAGCAAGGTCAGCTCGAACGTCGCCGGGAAGAACGCCTGGATCGCCTCGGCGACGGGCATCTTCGCCGTCTCCGAGTAGCCGAGGTCCCCCTTCACGACCTGCTTCAGCCAGATGTAGTACTGCACCGGCATCGGCTTGCGCAGGCCGTACTTCTCGATCACCGCGTCGAGCTGCGAGAGTTGGCGCGGATCCTTGATGTACAGCGACGCGCGCATCTCCGGCGTCAGGAACTGCAGGCAGAAGAACAGCAGGAAGGTCACGCCGAACATGACCAGCGGAAGAAACGCGAGCCGCTTGAGGCAGAACTTCAGCATTATTCTTTCGAGATCGTGTAAAAGTAGCTGCCGTAGGGAGAGTCCGGGAAGATGGGGTTCGGGTACCAGCCCTTCACCCATTCGCGCTGCGTGCGGTAACGCACCGCGTCGACGATGTACAGCTGCGGCACCTCCTCGAACGCGAGGTCCTGCAGCTTCGCGTAGATCGTCTTGCGCTTGGCGATGTTTGTTTCGGCGTTGCCTTCCTCAACGAGCTTGTCGAACTCCGCGTTCTTGAACTTCTGCGTCGTCGGGTAGTCCCCCTTCGAGTGCAATAGCGGGAACGCGAAGTTGTGCGGGTCGGGATAGTCGGCGTTCCAGCCCATGACGAAGATCGGGAGCTTCGACGACTTGTACGCGTCGAGGAACGTGGGCCACTCCACCGCGCGCACATCGATCTTGAACTTCGGGTTCAGCCCCTCGATGTTGCGCTTCAGGATCTGGCAGACCGTCTGCCGCGGCAGGTTGCCGGAGTTGAACGCCATCGTGAACTTAAATCCCTGCTCCCAGAGCTTGCCGCCGTACGCCTTCTTGAAGTACTCCTCGGCCTTCTTCTTGTCGAGGGTGTACTTCCTGCCGTTCGGGTTGTGGCCGGGCAGTGACTTCGGGATCGCGCCGGTGGCCTGCGTGCCTTTGCCGCGCATGACGTCGTTGATGAAGCCCTTGTAGTCGAACGAGTAAGCAAACGCCTTGCGCACGTCCTTGTCGGAGAAGAAGTCTGACGGGATGCCGTTGCCGTCGAGCTTGCCGGAGCCCAGGAAGGAGTTGCCCGTCGCGTTGATCTTGTACGTGAAGAACACGACCGGGTTCATCTCGAGCGTCGGAAGGTCGTCGATGATCTTGACGCCGGGGATGCCCTGGAGCTGAGTCAGCAGCGGGCGGTCCGCGTAGATCGCGTCCGCGTCGCCGGCCTGGAGCATCAGCTTGCGCGTGCCGAACTCGTTCACGCCCTTGATCACGACGTTCTTGATCTTCGCGGGCGCGCGCCAGTAGGCGTCGTTGCGCGTCAGAATGAACTCCTTCGTCTTGCGATCCCAGCGCTCGAGCTTGAACGGGCCCGTGCCGTTGGCGCGCTCGAAGAACGGCGAGGTCTCCTTGCTCGGGTTATTGTACTTCTGCCAGGTCGCTTCCGTTCCGTCCCAATCGCCGTTCTTGACGGCCCACTCTTTCGACAGGATGGGCGACCAGGAGGCGAGGATCGTCAGGATCGGCGCGTACGGGCGCGGCAGGCGCAGGATCAGCTTGTCGCCCTGCGTGCTGACGGCTTTGTTCGCGTCGGCCCAGACGGTCGGGAGGATCTTGCCGTCGTCGCCGCGCGTCGAGGAGTAGCCGAGCAGAGGCTCGAGCAGCAAGGAGGACGGGCCGGCGGCCCGGTCGAGAAGGAGGAAGCGCAGCAAGGACCACTTCACGTCCTCGGCGGTCATCGGCGCGCCGTCGTGGAACTTGACGCCCTTGCGGATCGGAATGGTGTAGGTCCGGCCGTCGGCGGAGATCAGGCCGTTCTCGCGGCTCGGCACCTGTGCCGCAGCAAGCGCGATCAGCTTCTCGGTCGAGGTCCTGTCGAACTGGAACAGCGGCTCGTAGATGTTCAGGATGACCATGTGGCTGGCCGTGTCGTACGAGTACGCGGGGTCCAGGCTGTCGGAATCCGAGATCGTCAGATAGGTATAGGCGTCCGGGTTTTTGACCGGGACGGCGGCCTTCGCGGACAGGGTCAGGAGGGCGAGCGCAACGACGAGGATCGGTCTGATCATAGTTGGGATTTTAACTCATTTAACGGACTGATTAATCACCCTTATATAACTCGTAGTAGTAGCTGTTGTAGGGCGAATCGGGGAAGATCGGATTGAGCGAGTAGCCCTTCACCCAGGAGCGCTGAGCGCGGTAGCGCCAGCCCTCCGCGATCAGGATGTTCGGGACCTCTTCGTCCCACAGTTCGTGCAGGCGAGCGTACAGCTTCGCGCGCTCGCCTTCGTCCAGCGTGCGGACGGCCTTCTCGATCAGGTCGTCCATCGCCTTGTTCTTGAAGCCCTGCTTGCCCGGGTAGTAGCCGGCCGAGTGAAGCATCGGGAACGCGAAGTTGTGCGGGTCCGGGTAGTCCGCCGCCCAGGCGGCCATGAACATCGGCAGCTTATTCTGCTGGCTCTGCTCCAGGTACGTCGACCACTGCAGCACGCGCACGTCGACGTGAAATTTCGGGTTCAGCGCCTCGACGTTCTTCTTGATCATCTGGCACAGCGCCTGCGCGGGCGCCGAACCGGTGTTGTAGACGATCGAGACCTTGAAGCCCTTCTCCCAGACCTGCCCGCCCCACGCCTTCTTCAGGTGCTCGGCCGCGAGCTTTGGATCGAAATGGTACTTCCCCTTCCCCCCGCGGTAGCCGAGCATGCCCGGCGGAAGGAAGCTCGACGCGGGGCGCCCCTTGCCGCGCTGGATGTCGCGCACGTAGGCGTCGGTGTCGACGGAGTACGCGAAGCCCTTGCGCACGTCCTTGTCCGCGAAAAAATCCGGCGGGATGCCTTCGCCGTCGAGCTTCCCGGAGCCGACGTTCTGGTTGCCGACGGCGTTGATGCGGAACGAGAAAAAATAGATCGGGCTCACGTCGAGCGTCTGCTGCTTGTCGAGGACTTCGACGCCTGGCAGGTTCAGCAGCTGCGGGAAGTACATCTGCGGCCCGTAGATCGAGTCGGCGTCGCCGGCCTGGAGCATCAGCTTGCGCGTCGCGAATTCGTCGACGACCTTGATGACGACCGTCTTCAGGCGCGCGGGCTTGCGCCAGTAGCCGTCGAAGCGCTCGAGCACGACCTGCTTCGTCGTCTTCTCGAAGCGCTCGAGCTTGAACGGACCCGTGCCGTTGGCGAGCGTGTTCGGGATCGCGTCCGCGAGCTTCGGGTTGTTGAACTTCTCCCACGTCGCGAGCGAGCCGTCCCACTGCCCGTGCTCCGCGCACCACTTCTTCTCGATGATGGAGCCGTACGTCGTGAGCATGGTCAAAAACGGCGCGAACGGTTTCGGCAGCCTCACGACGACCGCGTCGCCGTCGACGGTCACGGCCTTCATCGCCGCCTCGCCGAGCCCGGGGATGATTTTCCCGTCCTTGCGCGTGCCGGTCGCGCCTATGATGGGCTCGAGCAGCAGGGACGCGGGCCCGCCGTCGCGGTCGAACAGCATGAAGCGCAGCAGCGAGTACCGGACGTCCTCGGGGGTCAAAACCGCGCCGTCGTGGAACTTGACGCCCTTGCGGATTGCGAAGCGGTACGTCAGCCCGTCGGCCGAGATGCCGCCGTTGGCGCGCGTCGGCACCGACGTCGCGAGCAGCGGCTTTAGGTCCTTGATCTTCACGCCCCCGCCCGAGAACGCCAGCAGGTACTCGTAGACGTTGTCGATGATCGCGTGGCTCGCGGAGTCGTACGACCACGCCGGATCGAGGCTGTCGGGGTCGCCGATCGTCGCGTACACGAACGTGTCGGGATTCTTGACGGCTTCCGCGGCGCGCGCGGCGGGAGCCAGCGCGAGCGCCAGCGTCAGCAGGAGGTTCATTGGGTCTTCGTCACTTCATACAGCGTGCCGTACGGCTGGATCGGGTGGTACAGCCAGCCCTGGACCTTCGTGCGCCTCACGACGATGTTGTAGCTGTCGGCGGTGAAGACCGCGGGCGCGTCGAAGATCGCGAGCGCCTGCAGCTCGTAGTACAGCGCCTTGCGCTTGGCCGGGTCGATCTCGGCCGCGGCCTGCTCGATCATCGCGTCGGCGCGCGGGCTGCTGTAGCCGAGCTGGGACGCGAAATAGCCGTTCGAATGCAGAAACGGCTCGACGGCGTTGTGCGGGTCCGGATAATCGAGGATCCAGCGGTAGACGAACATCGGCAGGCGGCGCGTGCGGAACTCGTCGAGCAGCTTCGACTCCGGCAGCGCGCGGCAGTCGACGTGAAATTTCGAGTTGAGCTTCTCGACGCCTTCCTTCATGAGCCGGCAGGCGATGCGCCGCTCGGCGTTGCCTTCCGTGTACGCGAGCGACAGCGAGAAGCCCTGCTCCCACACCTGTCCGTTCTTGGCGCGCTTGAACGCGCCTTCGGCCTGGTACGGAGAGTACGGCCACGGCTTCTGCTTCGCATTGTAGCCGAACAGCACGGCCGGGATCGGCCCGTGCGCCTGGATCGCCTTGCTCCGGTAGCCTTCCTTTATGAACGTGTCGTAGTCGAACGCGAACGCGAACGCCTTGCGGACCTCCACGTCGGCGAAGAAGTCCGGCGGCACGCCGCCGCCGAGGGTCCCGCTGCCGATCCAGGCGTTGTTCTTCGTCTCGGTTTTGAGGTTGAACAGGAATGTGTTCTGGGCCTCGAGCGCGGGCAGGCCGTCGGTCACGGTCACGCCGGGCAGGCCCTCGAACTGGTCGAGGTAGCGCCGCTCGACGAACGCGGCGTCGATCTCTCCCGCCGCGAGGCGCCGGCGCCGTTCGTGCGAGTCCTCGAGCGTCATCAAGTTCACGCGCGCGAGCGCCGCGGGCTTGCGCCAGTAGTTCTCGTTGCGCACGAGCGAAACCTTCCGGCCGGCGCGGTCCCACGACTCGAGCTGGAACGGGCCGGTGCCGTTGGCGCGCGCGTACAGGGCCGACTTCTCCTTGGCGGGGTTGCGGAACTTAGTCCAGGTCTCCTTGCGTCCGTCCCAGCCGCCGTGGGCCTCGACGTAGCCCTTGGACACGATGTGGGCGAAGTTGGCGAGGATGCCCATCAACGGCGCGAACGGCTTCTTCAGGCGCAGCACGACGGAGCCGCCCTCGGTCGAGATCGCCTTGTCGGCGAGGTCGAAGATCTGGTCGGGCGGCAACGCGTCGGTGCCGCGCACGCCGATCAGGCCGTACAGCAGAAGGTTCGACGGCCCGCCTTCCCGGTCGAGCAGCAGGAAGCGCATGAGCGAGTACTTCACGTCCGCGGCCGACAGGAGGGAGCCGTCGTGGAACTTCGCGCCCAGGCGCAGCGGGAACGCGTACGTGAGGCCGTCCTTCGACAGGAAGGCGTTCTCGAGCGTCGGGACGACGGTCGCGATGCGCGGCTCGAAGGTGTCGAGCGACTCGCCCTTGAAGTCGATCAAGGTCTCATAGACCTGGTCGACGATGAACAGCGAGACCGCGTCGTAGCCCCAGTGCGGATCGAGCGTGTCGATGTCGGCCGCGAGCGCATAGTCGAGCGTCGTCGGATCGTTGGCGGCGCGGGCGGGCGTGCCGAGCGACAGGGTCAGCAGGACGGCTAGCGCTGCCTCGGCGGGCTTGAGCATGCTACGCGCGCTTCTTCTTGTCGGTGAGCCACTTCTCCCCGCCGACCAGAAGCAGGAGGATCGTGAGCACGCCGAAGGCCGCGACCGAGGTCAGGTCGTTGCCGGTCACCTTGGGGAACTTCTCGCTGAGGTCGAGATGCGCCGAAATCTTCGGGCTCATCGTCACGAGCGCTACGATGATCCCGGCGATGGCACCCCCAGCGATGTAGCCCGAGGAGAACAGAACGCCGGGGCTCATGTCCGACTCGGCCTCCGACTTCTTGGTCCAGCGGTCCGCGATCCAGCGCATGAGGCCGCCGACGAAGATCGGCGTGGAAGAGGCCAGCGGGAGATACACGCCGACCGCGAAGGGCAAGGAGGGCACCTGGCAGAGCTCCAGCACCAGCGCGATGCCGACCCCGAGCAGCACGAGCCCCCACGGGAGCTTGCTCGTCAGGATGCCGTCGATGATCAAGGACATCAGCCGGGCCTTCGGCGCGTTGTACTTGAGCACCTTCGTGCCGTTGAGGCGCGTGGTCTCGACGCCGTTGATGCCGGGGTCCACGAGGTACTTGACCTGTCCGGAGTCGTTCACGAGATACTTGCCCTGCGGCAGGCCCGCGACCTCGCCTTCGCCCACGTGCCAGACCTTGTACGTCGCCGGGTCGATCTCGGAATCGGAGCCCTTGAGGCCTTCGCTGATCTTGAGGTCGGCGACCGGAGCCGTGATGCCCGGGAAATCGCGCTTCGCGTACGTCGTGCTCGCGTCATTTAAAAGGATGAGCGTCAGACCGATGACGAGCGCCGAGGAGAGCGCGCCCACGAGCAGCCCGAGCTGCTGATAGCGCGGCGTCGCGCCGACCAGGTAGCCCGTCTTGAGGTCTTGGGAGGTGGTCCCGCCGTTGGAGGCCGCGATGCAGACGATCGCCGCGATCGAGAGCGCGGTGAGGCGCGCGCCCTTGCCGACCCAGCCGCCGGTCGGATCGAATTGATTGAGGAGGACGAAGATAAGACACGTCAGCAGCAAGGTCGCCACCGTCATTCCCGAGATCGGGTTGGATGAGGAGCCGATCTCGCCGGTCAGGCGGGAGGACACCGTCACGAACAGGAAGCCGAACAGGACGATCAGGATCGCGCCGATGATGCCTTTGAAGCCGAAGCCGAGGCCGAGGCCCGGCGCCGCCGCGATCGCGAGCACGAGGACCAAGGAGCCGACCACGACAACCGAGTTGGGAAGGTCGTCGTCGGTTCGCAGCTTCGGGCCGGTCGCCTTTGCGATCCCCCCGCCTATGATGTCGGCGATGCCGGACTTCAGCGAGGTGTAGATGGTCGGAAGCGCCTGGACCAAGGAGATGATGCCGCCCGTCGCCACCGCGCCCGCGCCGATGTAGAGGATGTAAGACTTCCAGATCTCGGCCGGGCTCATGTCGTGGATGAGCTTGGTCGCCGGGAACAGCGGAGACGTAAGGCCGTCTCCGAACAGTTTGATGGCCGGGATCAGGACCCACGAGGCGAGAATGCCGCCTGCGACCATGACGCAGGAGATCTTCGTGCCGATGATGTAGCCGACGCCGATGAGCTCGGGGGCCACCTCGCCGCTGAGCGCGGCGCCCTTGAAGAACGTGATCATGCGCTCGGGCGTGTCGTTCCAGAGCTTGAGGCCGCTCATCAGGACCTTGTAGACGGCGGCGACGCCGAAGCCGGTGAACACGGTCTTCGCGGACGAGCCGCCCTGCTCGCCGACGATCAAGACATCGGCGCAGGCGGTGCCTTCCGGGTACGGAAGCACGCCGTGCTGCTTGACGATGAACGCGCGGCGCAACGGGATCATCATGAGCACGCCGAGCAGGCCGCCGAGCGAGGAGACGATGAGGACGCGCGCTGCGTCCATCTCGTAGCCGAGGATCATCAGCGCGGGCATCGTGACGCCGACGCCGAACGCGATCGATTCGCCGGCGGAGCCGACGGTCTGGACCATGTTGTTCTCGAGGATGGTCGTCTGGCGGAAGCCGGTGAGCTTCGAGAAGAGGCGGAAGAGCGTGATCGAGAGGACCGCGATCGGAATGGACGCGGACACGGTCATGCCGACCTTGAGCACGAGGTAGAGCGAGGAGGCGCCGAAGACGATACCGAGCACCGCGCCCACGAACACGGCAGGCCAGGTGTACTCTTCCATGACCGTTTTGTCGGAAACGTAAGGCTTGTGCGCTTTACCGGCGGCGGCGTTGGACATGGTTCTCCTAGAGTTCGACGAGGGCGGCGGCGCTTCGGGCGTCTTTGAAAGGGAGCACTTCGCAGGCCGCTTCGTGGCCCGGCTTCGCGGCGATGAGGACCTGGTCGTTGACCTTGCAGGCGTCCTTCATATAGCGGCAGCGCGGGTGGAAGCGGCAGCCGGGCGGCGGTTTTAAAGGAGACGGCACGTCGCCCGTGAGCAGGATGCGCTTGCGGCGCTTCTCGATGGAGGGGTCGGGCACGGGCACCGCGGAGAGCAGAGCCTCCGTGTACGGGTGCTGGGGATCGTTGAAGAGCGTCTCGGAGTCGGCGGTCTCGACGACCCGACCCAAGTACATGACGGCGATGCGCGTACACAGGTGGCGGACGACCGAGAAGTCGTGGCTGATGAACAGATAAGCCAATTTTCTTTCTTTCTGTAGATCCTTCAGCAGATTGAGGATTTGGGCTTGGATGGAAACATCCAAAGCGGAGACGGGCTCGTCGGCCACGACGAGCTTCGGGTCGAGGGCCAAGGCGCGCGCGATGCCGACGCGCTGGCGCTGCCCGCCCGAAAATTCGTGCGGGTGGCGCGGAAGGTAGCTCGTCGCGATGCCGCAGTCGTCGAGGAGCTTGGCGAGCTTCTTCGCGCGCTCCGCCGGGTTCTTGTGCATGTCGTGGATGACCCACGGCTCCGTGATGATGTCTTCCACCGTCATGCGCGGGTTGAGGCTCGAGTACGGGTCCTGGAAGATCACCTGCATCTCGCGGCGCATCTTCTTGAGCGCGGCGCCGTTCATCTTCGAGACGTCCTGGCCGTCGAACACGACGGAGCCGTCCGTCGAGCTCTCGAGTGCTAGGACGAGCTTGCCGAGCGTGGTCTTGCCGCAGCCGGACTCGCCGACCACGGCGAAGCTCTCCTGCGGCATGACGTCGAAGGAGACGCCGTCGACGGCCTTTACCGTCGACTTCTCCCCGAACATGCCCTTGCGGACGTCAAAGTGCTTCTTGAGGCCGCGGACCGAGAGGATCGGCGTCGCGCTCATTTGGCGCTCCCGGTCGCGGCTTCGGCGCCGTGGCGGTGCGAGGTTTTCTTCGACTCGTCTTCGACGAGCCAGCAGTTGGACATGCGCGCGCCGTCCAGGTGGAACTCGGGCGGGTCGTCGGTGCGGCAGCGGTCCATGACCTTGGGGCACCGAGGGGCGAACGGGCAGCCCGTGAAGCCGCCGGAGAGGTCCGGGGGCTGGCCGGAAATCGCCTCGAGGCGCTCCTTGCGCTCGTAGATGGACGGCACGGAGCCGAGGAGGCCCTTCGTGTACGGGTGCTTCGGGTTCTTGAACAGGTCCGCGACGGACGCATGCTCGACGGGTCGGCCGGCGTACATGACGACGACGTCGTCGGCCATCTCGGCCACGACGCCGATGTTGTGAGTAATTAAAATTATGGCCATGCGATATTCTTTCTGCAAGGCTTTCATCAGGTCTAGGATTTGGGCTTGGATCGTCACGTCCAAAGCCGTCGTTGGTTCATCCGCTATGAGGACATCCGGTTCGCACGACAGCGCGATCGCGATCATCGCGCGCTGGCGCATGCCGCCGGAGAACTGGTGCGGGTAGTCGTGGACGCGTTCCTCGGGATGAGGAATGCCGACCTTCTTGAGGAGGTCGACGGCCTTGGCCATGGCCTTCTCCTGCGAGAGGCCCTGATGCAGGACGACGGCCTCGGCGATCTGCTCGCCGACCTTGATGACGGGGTTAAGGCTCGTCATCGGCTCCTGGAAGATCATCGCGATGCGGTTGCCGCGGATCTTGCGAATCTCCTCGTGCTTCATCTTGAGGAGATCCTTGCCGTTAAAGAGGATTTCTCCGCCGACCACTTTCGCGGGCGGTTCCGGGAGAAGGCGGAGTATGGACAGCGCGTGCACGCTCTTGCCGGAGCCGGATTCGCCGACGACGGCGAGCGTCTTCCCGGGGTGGAGGTCGTAGCTGACCCCGTCGACCGCCTTGACGGTCCGCTCGCGCGTGATGAAATGCGTCCGCAGGCCGCGGACGGAGAGGACGGGCTCGCTCACTCTAGATGGAGGTCGTGACGAGGCTCTCGGTGGAGAGCACTCCGGGGGTGGCGCGGATGTCGCGGACGACGACGTTGGAGAGCGTGCCGACGTCCTCCGTCTCGATGTCGAGCACGAGGTCCCAGCGGCCGAACACGGCGGTGACGTGCGAAACGCCCTTGATCTCCTTAATACGGGAAAGAGCGACTTTTTCCTTGCCCGCCATCAAGCGAACCAACACGAGTCCGGTCACCATTTCACGCCCCCTGACCTGCGGATATCGAGATTTCGCAGTATATCAAAAAACGCCGGAAACATATCCGTTTCGCGGCGTATCAAGTAGAATCTTCCCCTCATGCTCTTGAACAAGTCCGTGCGCCGCGGGGTCGCCCTCCTCGCGTGCGTCGCGATCATGTACGCGGCCGTCTTCACGCTGTGGAGCTGGCGGACGCGCTCGCGCGCGCTGACGCTCTCGGCGTCGAAGCTCGAGCACTTCCATTACGACATCGTCGAGCTATCGCTCGTTTCCGCCGATTCGTCCCTCGACGAGTCGTTTTCCGCCGCCCCCCCACGCTTCGTGGTCATGCGCGGCACCGAGACCTTGACGACGATCGCGGGCATCCGGGAGATGGTCGCGCGGCGCGTGGCGCCCGGGCTCTGGACGGCGCGCTGGCCCGTGCCGTGGAACGCGCCTCCCGGCGACTACCGCCCGGCGCTCCTCGGTCGTCCCGACTTGGTGGAGCGGCTGCAGGCGCCCGCGTTCAAGATCGTCCGCCGCGTCCCGAAGCCGATGCCGAAGGGCTTCGTCGTGGCCACGCTCGAGAGCGTGATGCCGCTCTCGTCGATGAAGGTCAAGGCGCCGGACGGGACCACGACCGACTGGCGCGGACTGCTCGACTGGGCGAAGTACGTCGGCGCGGACGCGTTCTTCATGCTCGGCGGCCAGACGCCCGGTCTCGGTAAAGACGAGGTCTGGATGCAGACCAACCTCAAGATGATCCCCGAGGTCGCCGCGGAATGCAAGAAGCGCGGCCTACAGTTCGGCGTCTACGCGATGTTCTCCCTGACGATGTCCCACGCGCAGCTGCCGGGCTACGAGTACGGGCTCGAGATCAAGGACGCGAAGCCCGTGCTCACGCGAGCGATCTCGATCCGCGACAAGAAGCGCCTGTCCGACGTCGCCGCGTTCCTCAAGCCGTACGCCGACGACCCGAACGTGGACTGGGTCGGGCTCGACTACATCCGCAACGCGCTCGGCGGGTACGAGCTCGTCGACGACTTCGTCGCCGAGATGCCGGGCGTCGTCGTGCCGCCCGAGTGGCCCAAGCTGTCGCGGGACGAGCGCATGACCTGGCTCGCGCGCAAGAAGATCATGCGCCGCGACATGGAATTCGTCGAGGCCTGGGAGTGGTGGCGCGCGCACCGCGTCGCGCTGATCGTCAAGGAGATCAAGGCGCGGCTGAACGGCAAGCCGCTGTGGGCGTTCACGCTCACGTGGGACAAGGGCTGGCACCACGGCCAGGACCCGGTCATGATGAACGACGCGGGCGTCGACATCGACGCGCTCATGTTCTACGAGGCCGACAAGCCGCAGTACGGCGCGATGATGAGGAGCTGGCACGAATATGTCAAGCGCGGGGACGTCCAGGTGATGCCGGGCGACATCTTCGACTGGGGCCTGCATCAGAAGGACGAGGCGGGCCCCGGCGAGTTCGGGCGCCGCATGAAGGCCGCGATTTCGGACGTGTACGGCGACGGACCCGCCGGCGGAATTTTCTATCATGACATCGCGCGGCTGATGTGGGGACGCCTCGGCCCTTGGGGCACGCGCGGCTGGGCCGACGAAGCCGTGAAGCTCTCGAAGTTCGTGAAATCGACGCGGGAACCGGAGAACAAACGATGAAAGCCCTGCTGCTGCTGCTCGCCTTGTCGTCCGCCGCGCGCGCCGGCGGCGACGCCCCGAAGTGCAAGGCTCAGACCGTTCCCGCCTCGAAAAAGACGACGCTGACTTTGCCCGACGGCAAGACGCTCAAGATCGACCTCGTCGACACGCCCGAGTCGCGCGAGATCGGTCTGATGTGCGTGAAGAAGATGCCGCGCACCTACGGCATGCTGTTCGTCTTCAGCCAGGACATGGACCTGAACTTCTGGATGAAGAACACTTTGGTGCCGCTCGACATCCTGTGGATCGGACCGGACAAGAAGATCACCGTGATCCACGAGAAGCTCCATGAGTCGACGGTGGACACCCCCGACGACAAGGTCGTGACGGCGGGCGGCCGGGGCCAGTACGTGCTCGAGCTCGCGTCGGGCGAGGCCGCGCGCCGGAAGCTCAAGGCCGGCGACCTGGTCAAGTTCTCGGCCGCGATCCCCGATAAATAGCGGCCGCCCTCGAGGCGAGCCCCGCTACTTCAGCTGGCTTTCGATGGCTTCGTAGGCGAGGTTGACGTTCGTCGCCGCGTCGCCGCTGTTCGGGTTGTGGTTCCGGTCCGGATGGAAGCGCATGGCCATCTTCCGGTAGGCCTTCTTGATCCCGTCGAGGCTCATGTCCGGGGTCGTCCCCAGGACGTAGTGGCCCCAGTCCGTGCGCGCGTTGGCGTCCTTCTCCGCGCCGGCGTCCAGCCCGGCCGCTTTGAGCCAGGCTTTGAAGTCGAGGGGCGCAGCGTTCGCGTCGTCGATCTTCCACGCCGGCGCCGCCGCGTGCGCCGGCCGGGCGGCCTCGCGCATGGCATCGCTCACGAAATCCTCTCCGGCGTCGCCCCCGGATCCGCCCGAGGACTCGGGCCGGCGGCGCCCCGTCTCGTTTCCGGGCCTGCGGTGGTAGTGCGCGACCGGGCGGCTGCCGACTGAGGCGACCTGGCGGCCCGTCTGGAGCCCGAACACGCCCGAGATGAACGCCCCGAGCTTCTCGTTGCCCGCCGTCTCGAAGGCTCCCGCGACGCCCCACGCGGCGTCGACGTCCTGGTAGCCGCTTGATTCCAGCGTCACGGCGAGCCGGCCGTCGGGCATGATGCGGAAAATACCGGCGGCGAAGACGCGGCGGCCGTGGGCGAGGCGGATGCTCTGCGGCTTCAAGTTCACTCCGGCGCGCCCGTGCGGCGTGATCTTGAGCTGGCCGTCCTCGGTGATCACGAACGCGTACTGATACGTGTCGCCGCCGCTGTCGAAGCGGCGCAGCACGTACCGCGGATTTAAGCGCGCCATCACGTCGAGCACGTTCGCGAGCGGCTCGCGCTTCTCCTGCTCGGTCAGCAGATCCGAGATCGGCCCGAAGCGCTCCTCGAGGTAGCCGCGCACCGCCAGGTGGCTGATGTTGCTCATCATGGAGAGCGGGCTGTAGCCGTCGGAGTCGAGGCGGCCGGAGCGGCGGTTCATGTCCGCGTAGCCGAAGGTGCGCACGCCGAGCGCCTCGGCCAGCTTGCGCGCCTTGATCTCGTTCGGGCTCAGCGAGCCTTCGAATTCGGCCGCGACGAGGAGCATTTCCTTCTTGTCCCGCTCGCGAGCCGTCGCGATCTCCTCGGGCTTGAGCTGGGCGATGGTCCGAACGCGCACGCCGTCTACGGCGTCCGACATCCACTCGACCAAGACGATCACTCCTTGAGCCGACGGCACGCGATGCAGATCGAGGACCCGTGCCGCGACCGGAGCCGTGCGCCCCTCGGGGATGAAGCGGAAATAGCGATTGAGCCCCTCGTTCGCCAGGCTCAGGACCGGCCGCAGGGCGAGGTCGCCGCCCGTCGGAGCGCCGTTCGGAGTCCCCCTCAGGACCGGCAGACCTCCCCCACTCGTTCCCGGGAGGCGGCGGTCGTGAGAGGCCGTCTTGGGAAGAACGAAGCCGGTGTAAAGCTCGACGCTCGTGTGGTCGCCGCGCGCGTCGCTGTCCTGCGAGAACGACCGGATGTAGCCCGGGCCTATGATGTTCTCGTCCGGAAACTGGCGGAAGCGGTCCTGCAGCTCGATGCGCTCCTTCAAGCCGGGCGCTTCCGCCTCGACGCGCATCAGCGGCATGGATTTATTCGGCTCGCGGGTCCCGTCGTCTTCGACCGGCGCCCCGGTGCCGTCCTTGGCGGCGGCGCCGTCGTACAGCGACGAGAGGAGGGCGGCGTGATCCTCGGGCGCGTTGGCCTCGGCGGCCGCGCGGGCCTTCTCGCTCATATGGCTCATCGTGAACAAGAACGCTTTTCCCTTCCAGCCGCCCCCATGGAATTCCGAGGCCAGCGTCTCGAGGCGCTTGTTGATCATGACGGGCATGCGCGGTCGCTCGGGCATCGCTTTTTGAACGAAAGCCTGCACGGCGCGCATGCCTGCCGGGCTCGTCAGCGCCGTCTGAAGCATACGGGCCGCGACCGCGTCCGCGCCCGGCGTCGTGAGGCGCGTGATCAGGCTTTCCGCGAGGTCGGCCCCCGAGAGTCCGGCGTAGAGCTTGACCTGGCCGTCCAGCGACAGGACGATCTGCGAAGGAAGGTACCCCCCGGCCAGCGGGCCGGCCAGAGCCAAAGGAGGCACGGCGACCGTTCCGGCCGAGGCGGTCGCGACGGCGCAGAGCAGGAGAAAAGCGGACGCGATTCTCATCGGTTACAGCATACCCGGCCGGCGCGCAATAGTGCTTGGGCCCAACGATCCCGGCGCGGGCGGCAGAGGGCCTAGGAGGATTTCGCGGAGCGCGAAGGCGGCAGGCGGAGCAGCTCGATCTCGGGGTGCTTCTCCTGGAGGTACTGCAGGGACCAGGGCGTCGGGAACAGGAGCATCTCGCCGCCCTCCTCGTCCTTGACGCGCGCGGACTGCATCGGCAGCGCGACCGCGTCGACGGCGCCGGGCTTCGTGTTCGGGCCGACCCAGCGCGCGAGAGTCCAGGGCATGGCCTCGAGGCGCGAGTCGACGCCGTATTCGGACTGCAGGCGGAACTGCGCGACCTCGAACTGCAGCGGGCCGACCGCGGCGAGCAAGGTCGTCTTCGCGTCGCCCATGTCGCGCGGAGTCAGCGCGCGCACGACGCCCTCGCGCAGAAGCTGCTCGAGGCCTTTCGCGAAGGGCTTGTACTTCGACGGATTGGGGTTGCTGATGCGCGCGAAGCACTCGGGCGCGAAGCGTGGGATTTCATCGTACACGACCTTCGGATCCTCGGAGAGCGTGTCGCCGATCCCGAAATCCGAGTAGCCGACCAAGCCGATCACGTCGCCCGCGTACGCCTCCTCGATGATCTCGCGGTCGCGGCCGAAGATCTTGTGCGCGTTCGCCAGGCGGAACGACTTCCCGGTGCGGCTGTGCGTCACGGTCAGGTCGCGCGTGAACTTGCCGGAGACGACGCGCACGAACGCGACGCGATCGCGGTGCTTGGGGTCCATGTTGCCCTGAATCTTGAAGACGAACCCGGAGAACGACTCGCGCGTCGGCTGGATCACGCCGGCGGTCGAGGCGCGGGCGGCGGGCGCGGGCGCGTGCTTGATCAGCGCGTCGAGCAGCATCTGCACGCCGAAGTTGTTGACGGCGGAACCGAAGTACACGGGCGTCGTACCCCCCTTCAGCGCGTCGGCCGCGTCGAAGCCCGCGCCGGCGGCGTCGAGCAGGTGGATCTGCTCCGTGAAATGGTGGTAGGAGTCCTCGTCCAGCGCGTCCTTGACGGCCGGGTCGTCGATGCCGGCGACCTCCACGGGCGCCTTGTACGCGCCGCGCACGGTGCGCTCGAACATGTGCGCCTGCTTGGTCGTGCGGTCGTAGACGCCCTTGAAGCGCTGGCCGACGCCCATCGGCCAGTTCACGGGATACGGATGGAGCTGGAGCTGGTTCTCGAGCTCGTCGAGCAGTTCTAGAAGGTCTTTAGTCTCCCGATCGAGCTTGTTCATGAACGTCAAAATCGGAATGCCGCGCAAGCGGCACACCTCGAACAATTTCAACGTCTGCGGCTCGATGCCTTTACCGGCGTCGATGACCATGACCGCCGCGTCGACGGCGGTCAGCACTCGGTAGGTGTCCTCGGAGAAGTCCTTGTGGCCGGGGGTGTCGAGCAAATTAATTCGGTGCCCCTCGTAGTCGAACATCAAAACGGTGGAACTGACGGAGATACCGCGCTTGCGCTCGAGCTCCATCCAGTCGGACGCCGAGGAGCTTTGATTTTTACGCGCGGTGACCGAGCCGGCGAGCTGGAGGGCGCCGCCGTACAGCAGCAGCTTTTCCGTCAGCGTGGTTTTGCCGGCGTCCGGGTGCGAGATGATCGCGAACGTGCGGCGGCGGGAGACTTCTTCCTTGATGTCGGCCATGGGGACCCGGCGCCTTAGGCGTCGAAGCGGTAGCCGAAGCCGCGGACGGCGACGATCTTGTCGGCGATCGGCCCGATCTTGTTGCGCAGGTGGGAAAGCGTCACGTCGATGACCTTCGTCGTCAGGTCAATGCCCGAGTCGTAGCCCCAGACGTGCTGCAGCAGGAAGTCTCGCGTGAGCACGCGTCCCTTGCGGTAGACGAGGAACCAGAGCAGGTCGAACTCCTTCGCCGACAGGGGCACTTCCTTTTCGCCGATGTGGACCTTGCGCGACGCGCGGTCGAGCTTGACGCCGCCCGCCTCGACCATCGTCGGCTCCTCGCCTTTGCCGGCGCGGCGCAGGATCGCCGCGACGCGCGCGACGAGCTCCTCGGTGTTGAAGGGCTTCGCGACGTAGTCGTCGGCGCCGACGCGCAGGCCGGCGATCTTGTCGGCGACGTCCTTCTTCGCGGTCAGGATGATGACGGGGAGCGCGCCGAGCTTCTCGTCGTCGCGGATCTCGGCGAGCAGGTCGACGCCGTCGCCGTCGGGCAGATTGCGGTCGAGGATCATGAGCTCGGGGGGCTGCTTCTTGAGGCGGGCGCGCGCCTTCCCGAGGGTGTCCACGGTCTGGGCCTCGTAGCCCTCGCTCCGCAGCACCTCGAGTATGAGGTCGGCCGTGGCGGCCTGGTCCTCGACGACGAGAATTTGCGCCTTGATCATGGTTCCGTCCTCAGGCGATCGACGGAACCATTTCCTGCGCTATGCTCGGTCACGGGGCGAAGTTTAGCACATCACAGAGGGATATTGCCCCGGTTCTCGTGTGTTCCGGGCACGCGCTTGTCCTTGAGAAAGCGCAGCGCGCGCACGACCTTGTAGCGCATCATCGAGGGCTCGATGACCTCGTCGATCGAGCCTGTCGACGCCGTCTGGTACGGCGAGGCGAACTTGGCCGCGTACTCGGCCGTGAGCTTCGCGCGCAGCGCCGTCTTGTCCGCGTCGGTTTTGCAAGCCGCGAGCTCGCGCGAGTAGAGGATCTCGATGGCACCCGCCGGTCCCATGACCGCGATCTCGGCGCACGGCAGGGCGAAGTTGAAGTCCCCCTTCAGGTGCTTGCTGCTCATCGCGATGTACGCGCCGCCGTACGCCTTGCGCAGGATCACCGTGATCTTCGGGATCGTCGCCTCGGCGTACGCGAACAGGATCTTGGCGCCATGGCGGATGATGCCGCCGTGCTCCTGCTGAAGGCCGGGCCAGTAGCCGGGCACGTCGACCAAGGTCAGCACCGGGATGTTGAAGCAGTTGAGGAAGCGGATGAAGCGTGCGGCCTTGTCGGACGCGTTGATGTCGAGCGCGCCCGCGACGTGCGCCGGGTTGTTGGCGATGACGCCGACGACCTCTCCGCCCATGCGGCAGAAGCCCGTCACCATGTTCTTCGCGTAGCCGGCCTGGACCTCGAAGAACTTGTGCTCGTCGGCGATCTGCCAGATGATGTGGTGCACGCGGTAGGACTTGCGCGGGTCCAGATCGCACATCTTTTCGAGCAGGGGAACCTGACGGCGTATCGGATCGGGGTTCGCGACGCGCGGCGCCTTCTCCCAGCGGTTCTGCGGCAGGTAGCTCAGCAGCTCGCGGACCTGGCGGAAGCAGTCGGGCTCGGACTTCGCGACGAAATGGCAGACGCCGGACTTGGAGGTGTGGGCGTCGGAGCCGCCGAGGCCGTCGAACGTGACTTCTTCCCCCGTCGCCGCCTTCACGACGTCGGGGCCGGTCACGAACATCTGCGAGATGCCCTCGACCATGAAGATGTAGTCGGTCAGCGCGGGCGAGTAGACGGCGCCGCCGGCGCACGGCCCGAGGATCACCGAGATCTGCGGGATCACGCCCGAGCATTTGACGTTGCGCTGGAAGATTTCCGCATAGCCGTCCAGCGAATCGACGCCTTCTTGGATGCGGGCGCCGCCCGAATCCAGAAGACCGATGACAGGAACCCTATTCTCGAACGCCAAGTCCATCACTTTGGCTATTTTTTTTGCGTGCGCGAGGCCGAGCGAGCCGCCGAGCACCGTGAAGTCCTGCGCGTACACGCAGACTTCGCGGCCGTTGATCTGGCCGAAACCGGTGATCACGCCGTCGCCGGGGATCTCCTTGTCCTTGAGGCCGAAGTCCGTCGCGCGCGTGGAGACGAGAAGGTCGAGCTCCTGGAAAGTACCTTCATCGAGAAGATAATGGATGCGCTCGCGCGCCGTGAACTTGCCGCGGGACTTTTGAGCCTCGACGCGAGCGGAGCCGCCGCCGGCGGACGCCTTCTCGACGGCCTGGCGCAGCTTGACGACGCTCGCGGCCACGGGCCGGGGCGTCTTCGTATTCTTCACCGCTTCTTTGTCCATGGTCGTCAGTCTCCCGTGTAAGCGACGGCGATACGCGCGCCGTCCGCGCCGTCGTAATCGAGCCGCACGCGCGGCGAGCCGAGCGCGGCCCACGCCTTCGCGGGCGCGCCCGTCAGCGTCACGCCGTCCGCCTCGGGGCGGACCGCCTTCGCGTCGGCGTCGAGCCCGAGGCCCAGCATCTTCAATGCGGCTTCCTTCCCCGTCCAGAGACGGGCCTGCGCTTCCGGGTCCGAGGGGCCCGCCGCGAGCTCCGACGCCGCGGCGACGAACGCGATGACCTCGGCCGGGCGCGGCACGATCGTCTCGATGTCCACGCCGACGCGCCGCCCGGGCGAGGCCACGGCCGCGGCGCCGCCTTGCGCGCAGTGCGAGATCGAGAACGACGGCTCCGGGGCCGGAGCGCCTTCCGGCAGGGAAAGGCGCGGGCGTCCGGCGGCGTCGTTGTACACGGCGAGCTCGGCGGGGTCGGCTTCCCAACCGTATTCGTCGAGGAAGTGGGCGGCGAGCGCCCGCTTCGCGGCGAGGCGGCCCGCGACGCGGTCGAGCTTGCGCCGCTCCGGTAGTGCCTCGAGCTCGGCGAGCTCCGAGGGGCTGAAGCGCTTGGCTAGCGCCTCGAGGTCGCCGAGCGTTCTCTCGGCCTCCAGGCGCGGGCAAAACGCGAGACGATACGGCGGCCGGCTCGTCACCATGGCGTATTATACTTCTTCTAACGGCGCGGCCGCTCATCAGTTCGGTTGACATCGCCCCCCTGTACGGATACCATTCCTTCTATATGATGGGACTCTGGGCGGACGGCTGGTTCTACATCTCCTCGGCGGGGCTGCTCGTCAGCGGCATCCTCTTTTTCTTCCTGCTCGGCCAGTACCGCGTCGCTTCCGAGGCCGCCGACGTCACCGAGGCGGCCGAGGCCCCGGAGGCCGAGGCTCGGGACGCCTCGCCGATTCGCCCGGTGTACATCCCTGACGAGGAGCCGGCGCAGCAGCAGGTCGTCTCGCACTCGCCGCGCGAGCCGGAAGCCGCGCCGAAGCCCGAGGCCAAGCCGAAGGCCGAGACGGAAGCCCCGGCCGAGCGCCGAAGGGATCCGGCGAACACGACCGGAGGCATCAGCCCCGCCGTCGTCTATCTCCAGAACATCAAGATCGAGCTGGCCGACCTACACAAGGATCTTCGGGGCTTGGTCAAGCGCGTCGACGACGAGCTTTCCTCGGTTGCCGCTCGCGACGAGGCGCTGATCGACCGGCTCGGCGAGTTGACCCGCGCCGTCGAAAGCTTGAAGGCCGCGGCGGCCGTCGCCGCCCCGGATGCGGCCGCGCCGAGCCCCGCTCCCAAGAAAGCGCGCAAGGCTGAGAAATCTCCCGAGCCTGTGGTCGCGGAGCCGGCCGTCGATGCCGTCGTCGAAGCCTCGCCGCTTCCCGCGGCCGAACCCGAACCCGAACCCGCGCCGGCGCCCCGCCCCGCCCCGATCACCGAGCCGATCGTCTCTTCCGAGGAAACGATCCGCATGGATTTGAGCGCGCTCGTCGCGCCGCTACCGGCCGAGCCCGCCCCCGCGGAGACTCCGAAGCTCGAGGCCTCGCCCGAGGAAAAGCCGCGGCGGGGGCCGGTCTGGCCCGTCTAGAACATTTCCTTCTCGCGGCCGCAGTCCTCGCCGCGACGCCCGCCCGCGCCGGTCTCTTCCCGAGCGGGGCGTTTTCCTCGCGCGCGGCCGGAACGACGAGCGCCGCGTTCCTGAAATCGCCCGGGGGCGCGCGCGCCTCGGCGATGGGCGGCGTTTCCGCCGCCGGAGGCGCCGGCGCCGAGGCCGTGTTCCTCAACCCCGCCTCGCTCTCGCGGATGGATCCCGAGTCCCCGAACGAGGTCGCGCTGGGCTACGATGCTTTGCTCGAGTCGTCCTATTCCGGCTCGGCCGCCTACGCCCGGCCGCTCGGCCGCGACGGCGCCTTCGCGGCGGGGCTCGTCTACGCCTCGCAGGGCGCGCAGACCGCGTACAACTCGCTCGGCGACGCGACCGGCAAGTTCGCGCCGACGGATCTGGCGCTCGGCGCGTGGTACTCGCGCCGTCTCGGCGCCGCGATCGCGCTCGCGGGCGGGCTCAAGCTCATCCGCTCGCAGATCGACGACCGCAGCGGCACGACCGCCGCCGTCGATCTCGGCTTGATCGCGTCGCACATCGCCGACATCGGCGACGGCCCGCTCGACGCCGGCATCGCGCTGCTCAACGTCGGCCCCCCTCTCAAGCTCGGCGGCTCCTCGGACCCTTTGCCCGCGCGTATCCGGGGCGGAGCGTTGTGGCGCATCTCGCCGACTTTCGACGCGGCGCTCGACATCAACCTGCCCGTCGACCAGGATCCCTACGCCTCGCTCGGCGTGGAGGCCCGCATCCCCGCCGCGAAGCTCAAGTCGACGAAGCCCTGGACCATCGCCGTGAGAGCCGGCTACGATCAGAACCGCACGCGCGGCGTCGACGGGTTCACCGGCTTCTCGGCCGGGGTCGGCTTCGACTTCTCCGCCCTGCGCCTCGACTACGCATGGATCCCCTTCGGGGACCTCGGCTCCGTCAACCGCCTCACCGTGGCTTTCCGCTTCTAAGGAGACGGTGTCAGGCTTGCCGGATTCCAGTATTTCCACGAAAACTCATCCGACCGGAAATACTGGAATCCGGCAAGCCTGACACTCTGCTTCTAGACCGCCTCGACGCAGACGGCGATGCCGATGCCGCCGCCGACGCTGATCGCGGCCACGCCGCGGCGCTTTCCGCGGCGGCGGAGCTCGAGCAGCAAAGTGTGGACGAGCCGCACGCCGGTCGCGCCGAAAGGATGGCCGAGCGCGAGCGCGCCGCCGTTCGGATTGACGCGCTCCTCATCGAGGCCGAGCTCGGCGCGGTCGAGCAACACCTGGGCCGCGAAGGTCTCGTTGACTTCCCACACGTCGACCTCGCCGGCGCGCCAGCGGGCGAGCTCGAGGGCTTTATATATCGCGGGCACGGCGGCGAAGGCCATGCGCTCGGGCGGTATCCCGACCTGGGCGGACGACACGAGGCGGCCGAGCGCCTTGCCCTTCGCCGCTTTGGGCGAAGCCAGGATCAGCGCGGCGCCTCCGTCGACGATCGCGTGCACGTTCGCGTGCGTCATCACCGTCGTGCCGTCGCTGAACAGCAGCTTCGCCGCGGCGAAGCGCTCGGGCGTCGGCTCGGCCAGGATCGCGTCGTCGTCCGCGAGGCCGGCGACCGGGACGATCTCCTCGGCGCGCCGCTTGACGGCGGCGAGCGCGCGCACGTGCGAGCGCAGCGCCCAGGCGTCCATCGATTCGCGCGAGAGCCCCGCGTCGCCGGCGCGCTCCTCGGCGGTCTTCGCGATGTGCTTCCCGCAGGAGAGGTCCGTGAACGACGGCACGAAGATGTCGCGGCGCAGCCGGCTCGGCGTGTCCGCGCCCACGGCGCCGGCCGTGCCGGTCTCGCCGCGCGTGATCGCGTCCGCGGCGGTCGTCAGCGCGAGAAGGCCGGTGCCGCACGCGAGCCCGACGGCGGCGCCGATCGTCTCCGGCGGGCAGCCCGCTCGGTGCGTCACGTAGCGCGCGCCGTAGCACGCATGCGGGCCGGCGTGGTACGTGTTGCCGAAGGAGACGAAGCCGAGATCACGCGGCGCCAGCCCCGCGCGGGCGAGAGCGCCTTTGAGGGCCGCGGCGCCGAGGTCGTGGGGGTCGAGCTCCTTGAGGGCGCCGCCCGGCGCCCCTTTCCCCGTCGTGCCGAAGCTCCATGCGGCGAACGGAGTGCGCGCGCCGGCCATAATCAAGGTCTCGTTCATTTGACTCTCCGGAGGATCGACAGCATTTCACGATGAACGCGGCCGTTGGTGGCGAGCGTCCGCTTGCCCATCACGCGCCAGTCCTTCCACGCCTCGCCGTCGAAATCCGTGACGGTTCCGCCGGCCTCCTGGACGAGCAGCAGGCCGGCGCAGACGTCCCACGGGTTCAGCTCGAACTCCCAAAAACCGTCGGCGCGTCCGGCGGCGATCCACGCCATGTCCAGGGCGGCGGAGCCGGACCGGCGGACGTCGTGACATTTAACCATGAAGGCTTTGAATCTCGCCAGATAGTAGTCCGCGCGTTCCGCCCGGTCGTACGCGAAGCCGGTGATCAGGAGCGAGTCCGCGACGCATTTCGCGCTCGAGACGCGCATCTTCCGGCCGTTCAAGGTCGCGCCTTTGTTCTTCCGCGCGAGGAACAGCTCGTCCCGGAACGGATCGTAGATCCCCCCGAGCAGCGGGCGGCCGTTTTTCAAGACCCCGATCGACGTGCACGCCGCGGGGTAGCCGTGCGCGTAGTTCGTCGTCCCGTCGAGCGGGTCGATGATCCAGAGGTGATCGGCGCCGGTGAGCTTGACCTCGTCCTCCTCCGCCTTGTAGTCGTCGCCGGGAAACGCGCGTCGGATCGCGTCCAGGACGGCCTTCTGGCTCTCGAGGTCGGCGATCGTCAGGAGATCCGCCCGGCGCTTCTGCTTGTACGAGACCTTGCCGAAGCGGCGCGTCAGGACTTTTCCCGCGGCGAGCAGGGCCGACTTCAGGAGCGCTTGGCGGGTCACGGCCGGCCCCGCAATGCGAGGGCGACCGCGCGGGCAAACGACCTCGGATCGGGCCGCTTCGAGACCGCGGCGGGGACGACGCCGCGCGCGCGAAGGACCGCGGCGGTGGTCGGGCCTATCGCGATCGCGGCGGCGCCAGACAGCGAGCAGTCGGCGGCGCCGCGCGCCGCGGCGGAGCCCGAGGCGAAGGCGACGGCGTCGGCGCCCTTCGCGAGCGCGAACCGCAACGCGAGCAGGCCCTTCTTGTCGGCGACGGTTCGATAGGCGGCGGCGACCGTCACGCGCGCGCCGGATTTGCGCAGCGCGTTCGGGAGCGTGTCGAGGCCGCGCTCGGCCCTCGGGATCAGGACGCCGGCGCCGCGAGGGACGCGCAGGGCGCGGGCGAGGCCGGCGGCGCTCGCGTCCTCGGGAATTACGGAGCAGCGCCACCCGCGGGCGGCGGCGGCGCTCGCCGTCGAGCGGCCGACGGCGGCGACGACGCGGGGCGGGCGAGGCATCCGGCGCAGGCGCTCGCGTCCGCGCCGGAAGAAGAATTCGACCGCGTTCGCGCTCGTGAAGACGACGGCGTCGTACCGGCTAAGCCCGTCGAGGGCGCGGTCGAGCGCCTTCCAGGATTTCGGCGGGACGATCCGGATCAGCGGCGCGAGGACGACGCGGGCTCCGAGCGCCGTCAACGCGCCGGCCGCGCCCCCGGCCTTGGAGCGCGGGCGGGTGACGACGATGACGCGGCCGGTCAGCGGCTTTTTCGCCATGGCCCCCGGAGTTTACAACAACTGATGGAGCGAGAGCCCCTCCCGGACTATGATGGGACGCGCGCTCCGCTTGAGCAGGACCGACATCAGTCCCAGCGTGCGCGCGTCGTAGTACAGCGGGTCCTCCGCGTATAAGTGCGAGCCCTCGTGATCCAGCACGTGGGTGACGCCCAGCTCCTTGAGCCTCCGGCGGAGCGCGTCGAAATCCGGAAGGCGGCGGTAGTCGATCACGTTCTGGTTGACCGGGTCGCCCCACAGGTAGTCGAAGCCGGCGCCGTAGCCCCGCACCTCGCGGAAGAGCAGGACGCGCGAGCCCGCGGGCAGGACGGCGGCCGCCTCGCGGTAGAAGGCCGCGACGTCGACGGTCCGGTCGGCGTACAAGGTCCGCGGCTTGGCTCCCGGGTTCTCGGCCGAGCTCAGGCCGAGGACCGCGAACAGTTCGTTGTTCTGCGTCAGGCCGATCATCGGCGCCGCCCCGAGTAGGATCATCAGCCCGGCGGCGGCCCGTCGACGGCCGCCGGCAGCGAACGCGGCGGACGCGAGGCGTCCGCCGGTCAGCGCGGCCGCGGTGTAGCAAGGCATCTGGTAGCGCCAGGCCTCGTGGTGCCGGAACGAGGCGAGAAGGAGGACCGGAGCCGGGAGCCACAGCAGGATTTCGAGACGCGTCGGCCGCTTGGCGGTATTCTTCATCAGCAGGAGCAGTCCTGCCAGCGGAGCCAGCAGGAACGCGGGTCCGTCGTGCGTGAGGAGCCACGACGGCGGCGGCCACGACCATAAATTCGAGCGTGCGTTGCGCGCGGCGAGATCGGCCGCGGCCGGCGTCAGCCGCAGAAGCGGCCACAGCGGATCGCCGGTCGCGATCCACGTCCGTATAAGCCAAGGGGCCAGGGCGAGCGCGGCGCAGGACGCGAAGATCCGAGTTTCGCGGCTTCGACGCGTCTTCCACGCGAGCCACGCGCACCAAGCGGCGGCACCGCAGCCGCCGAACAATTTCGCCGACGCGGAAAATCCCGCGAGGAGCCCGGCGGCCGCGAGCCAGCCGTCCTTCCGGTTTTCCTCCCAGCGCGACAACGCGAGCGCCGCCGCGAAGAAGAACAGCGCGCAGGCGCCGTCGGCGTGGGCCGTGGGCGCCGTGCGCAGGAGCGCGGGTTGGCCCGCGAGGAGCAGGGCCCCCGCCCAGCCGCCTCCGGCGAAAAACACGCCCGCGACGAGGACGGCGCAGGCTCCCGCGTGGAGCAAAGCGGCGGCGGAGTCGCGCCCGGCGGCCAGCGGCAGGGTGTAGAGGACCTCCATCAGGTGCGGCCAATGCGAGTGCAGCAGCCACGGGACCTCCACGAGCCGCCCGTTCCTCAGATAGAGCTCAGGCAAGGCGAGGTGATAAGCGCGCACGTCCCAAGCCGAGGGCGGCGCGAGCGAGACGACGAAAAAATGGAAGGCGGCGAATGCGAGCAAGGCCGCGGCAGCCGCCTCCCCCGCGGCGAGGCGCGGAAGACGGAGCCCGGCGGGCCGCTTCAACGCCGTGAAGCCCGCGGCGCCGGCGGCGGCGGCGAGAAGTGCTAGAGGTACCGGGCGCAAGCCCCCCGCCCAGCCGAGCAGGAACGCCGTCTCTCCGAGGAGTCCCAGGCCTAGTGCCGCGGCGACGGCCGCGTCCGGCCCGCGCTCCGGGAGGACGCGGGCCAAGGCGAGGGCCCGTCGCCCCAGGCCGTAGGCGGCGGCCCACAGCGCGACGGCCAGCGCGAGCGGCCAAATCCCGAAACCGAGCCATAATTCGACGGATTTCCCGTCGAGGGACGCCGGACGGCGCAGCAGGTAGCTCCAGACTCCGGGATTGCGGACCGCGACCAGAAGAGCGAGAGCGGCCAAAGCGGGCATGCGCCGATTTTAGCCCATTTGACACCCCCCCCGGGTTGTGCGATAATAAGACCAGCATCCCCCCATGTCCTGGTTCCAGAAAAAGTCCCCCGAGCCCGCCGGAGAAAGCCCCAAAACCGCGCCTTCTCCACGCGTGGCCAAGGGCCTCAAGGTTTCGTCCATCCTCGCCGAGGACACGATCCTGTTTCCCGCCGAGGGCCTGGACAAGACGGCTGTCCTGCAGGCTTTGGCCGCCGCGGTCTGCGGCAAGGCGGGCATCGCCGACTGCAACGCCTTTCTCGTCAAGGTCCAGGAGCGCGAGCAGGGCATCTCGACGACGCTCGACACCGGGCTGAGCCTCCCCCATGCGCGCATGGACGGCATCTCGAACATCCTGGCGGGCATGGCGATCCTCAAGAAGCCGATTCCCGACCCGAAGCAGGCCGACCTGTCGATCCGCGTCATGTTCCTATTTTTCTCGCCGAACAAGCAGGACGCCTTCCCGCTGCACCTGCAGCTCCTGCGCGGAGTCTCGTCGCTGTTCCAGCCGGCTCTCATCGATCAGCTCACCGCGTCCTCCGATGCCGCCGCGGCGCTCGAGCTGGTCAAAAAGCTTGAAGCCTGAGCCTCGCCCGGGACGGCGCGTCACCGACGTGGTGGTCCTCAACACCGCGATGCTGACCTTCATCCCCTTCGGCCACGCGGCGGCGATCGTGCTGTGCGACATGGCCTCGACCGCTTGGTATATCGGCGGCATCGTCGAAACTGCGATCGGCCCGGCGGCGCCCTGGTTCATCCTCGCGGTCCTGCTTTGTGCCGCGCCGGTGCTCGCGATGTACGTCGAGGCGTCGGGCATGTTCGTGCGCGGCGGCGTGTACAAGGTCGTGCGCGAGTCCATGGGTGCCAAGCTCGCCAAGATATCCGTCTCCGCCCTGATGTTCGACTACGTGCTGACCGGCGCGATCAGCGCGGTCTCGGCGGGCCAGTACATGGCCGGGTTCGTCAACTCCGCCTTCCCGCGCCTGCATATCAACTGGGCGGTCGATCCGAAGATATTCTCCGTCGTCTTCGCGCTCGCGGTCGTCGCCTACTTCTGGCGGCAGAACATCCGCGGCATCGAGGAGTCCTCCGACAAGGCGATGAAGATCATGTCGCTCGTGACGGTCATGGGAGTGATCACATTCGCCTGGGCGGCCTACACTGTCGTTGTCCGCGGCTTCGCCTGGCCGACCTTGGAGCTGCGCTTCACCGGGGAATCCCTCGGCTGGCTCGCGCGCCCCGAATGGGGCCGCACCGTCGGCCGGCTCGGGATCGCGATCGCGTTCGGCCACGCTTTTCTTGGCATGAGCGGGCTCGAGACGCTCGCGCAGGTCTACCGCGAGATGGAGGCCCCGAAGCTCAAGAACCTCAAGCGCGCCGCCGTCGTGATCTTCTGCTTTGCCTTGGTCCTCACCGGCGGCGCGTGCTTCCTGGCCGTGGGTCTGATCCCGGACGCCGAGCGCGCGAAATACGCGGACAACCTGCTCTCCGGCCTGGCGATGTCGATGGCGGGGCCGCATTGGGCCCGCCTCATCCTTCAGGCCTTCGTCGTGCTCGTCGGCGTCCTGATCCTGTCGGGAGCGGTGAACACCTCGATCATGGGCGCCAACGGCGTGATGAACCGACTCGCCGAGGACGGGATCATGCCGGACAAACTCCGGCACCTGCATCCGCGCTTCGGCACGACGCACCGCATGATCAACCTCATGGTGATCCTGCAATCGCTCACGATCCTGCTGTGCCGCGGAGACATTTATCTCCTGGGCGAAGCCTATGCGTTCGGCGTGATCTGGAGCTTCGTCTTCAAGGCGGCCGCGATCTTCGTCCTTCGCTTCAAGGACACGTCGCCGCGGCAATGGAAGGTCCCGTTGAACCTCAAGATCGGGAAGACGGAGTGGCCGGTCGGCCTCGCGCTGATCTTCATCGCGCTGCTCATCATCGGCCTGGTCAACTTCGCCACGAAGAAAGTGGCGACGATCTCGGGCTTGGCGTTCACGGCGCTCTTCTTCGCGATGTTCACGATCTCCGAGCGCCTCAACAAGCGCGGCCACGTCCATGAGGAGTATCGCGAGAAGTTTAATATGCGCCAGGCCGACGACCTCAAGATCATGCGCGACGAGATCGAGCGGCCGAGCCGCGTCCTCGTCGCCGTGCGCGACCCGGGCAACCTCTACCACCTCAACAAGGCGCTCGAGACGCACGACGCGGAGACCACCGACCTCGTCGTCTTCACTTCCCGCATCCGCAAGGGCCTGGCCCTCGTCGATGAGACGGTGACGATGGACGCCGACGAGGAGAAGCTGTTCACGAAGGTCATCGAGGCCGCCGAGAGGCAGGGCAAGACCGTGACGCCGATGCTCGTCGTCTCCAACGACCCTTTCTACGCGATCACGCAGGCCGCGCAGGCCGTCGGCGCCACCGAGGTCGTGTTCGGCGTCTCGGCCAAGCTGTCCACCGACGTCCAGCTCGAGCGCCTCGCGATGACGTGGGGCTCGCTGCAGACCGACAAGCAGCCCGTGCGCTTCCGCATCCTCGGTCCCGGCGTCGAGCACGCCGTAGATCTCTAGAGCGCGCCATGCCCGTCCGCAGAATCACGAAGCACGGCGAAAAAGTCCTCAAGACCGCCTGCCCGCCGCTCGATTTCGCGGCGTTCAAGCCCGACCTGCCGGCCCTGCTCAACGACATGTGGGCCACGATGGCCAAGGCCCGCGGCGTCGGCCTGGCCGCGCCGCAGATCGGGCTGTCGCTGCGCGTCGCGGTGATCGACGTGAGGCCCGAGGGCAAGTCGAACCGCCTCGTGCTGATCAACCCCGAGATCCTGTCGCTCGACGGCGAGCTCAACGACGAGGAGGGCTGCCTCTCCCTGCCCGGCGTCTACGCGAAGCTCCATCGCCGAGCGCGCGCGCGCGTGCGCGCGCTCGATGAGAACGGCGTCAGCCGCGAGATCTCGGGCGAGGGCCTGCTCGCGCGCGCCCTTCAGCACGAGATCGACCATCTGGACGGCAAGCTCTACGTCGACCGGCTGCCCTTCGAGGACCGGCTGAAGGTTCTCGACGTGATTAAGACCGCGAAGCCGGGCTGGGACTGAGCCGTGAAGACGATTTTTTTCGGCACGCCGGAAACCGCCGTTCCTTTTCTGAAGCTTCTTGCGTCCAAAACCGAGGTCGTCGCGGTCGTTTCCCAGCCGGACAAGCCTTCGGGACGGGGGCTTGAGGTCTCGCCGACGCCGGTCAAGGCCGCCGCCCTCGCTCTCGGGCTCAAGGTTCTTCAGCCGGCGAAGCCGTCGGAGAGCGCGGCCGAGCTCAAGGCGCTCGGAGCGGACTTCGGCGTCGTCGTGGCCTACGGCCGCATCCTGAAGACCGACGTGCTCTCTTCGACGAAGCTGGGCCTGCTCAACGCGCACTTCTCCCTGCTTCCCAAGTACCGCGGCGCGGCGCCGGTGCAGTGGGCGCTCGTCAAAGGCGAGAAGCAGACCGGCGTCTCGTTGTTCTGGCTCGACGAAGGCATGGACACGGGGCCGGTCGAATCGATGCGCGAGACCGAAATCGGCGGCGACGAGGACGCCCCCGCCCTGCTCTCGCGCCTGACCGCTCTCGGCGTCGGGATGCTGGAGGCCTCCCTGAAACGGTTCGAGGCGGACGAGATCGCCCGCGCGCCCCAGGAAGGCGCTCCGAGCGCCGCTCCGCTCATCAAGCGCGAGGACGCCAAGGTCGATCTCGGCCGCGACGCGGCCGACATCCACAATCTCGTGCGCGGCTTCCGTTCCTGGCCGCGCGCCGGGCTCGAGCTGTCCTCCGGCAAGGTCCTGGTG
>JBBQVX010000029.1:0-30431 GCA_038211115.1 Elusimicrobiota bacterium
CTCCCCTCATTGGCACGTCCTCGCAGGCCAACTCTCCGACCAGGGATTCAACGTCGCCTCCCTGCGCCGCGAAGGTCGTCTGATGCTGCTGGACGCGGACGAGACCTTGCCCAAGTTCATGAACGGCAAGCTTCCGGATACCAAGGTTTTCAAGGGGCTCGCCCAGGCGACGATCGAAAAAGCGCGCGCCGGCAGCCGATCCGGCCGTGTGCGCTGGTGGGGCGAGATGGTGAATGTCCTTTACGTCAACGGCAACCCAACCGGCTCCACTCGGCTCGAGGAGCTCTTCGACGAGGTGGCTCACGAGCAACGCATCCCCATCTTCTGTTCGTTCTGCATGGACAAGTTCGATCCTGCCATCTATAGCGGCGACTTGCAGAACGTCTGTCGCACCCACGCCGGTCTCATGCCGGCCGCCGACTACGCCCGTTATCAGCAATGCGTGGACTTAGCCGTGGAGGATGTCCTCGGCAGTGATCCCAAGGGCCTGCTGAAGGGGCTGCGCCCCGCCATCGGCCAGCCCATCCCCCCCCAGATGCCGGCCGCGCAAGCGCTGCTGCTCTGGCTCAACGAGAAAGATCCCAAGCTCACCGAGGATGTGCTCCGTCGCGCTCGCGAGCTTGATCGATCCTCGACGAAGAGCCCCCGAAGAATGCCCGTCTCCGATTAAAGCCACGCCAATCTCGACGGGCTGCGGTCGTTGGACGCTATTCGACCTTGATTCGTCGACAGCAGCACGTTTAAACGACACATTCGGTTTTCGCAAGGTCATCCGTCGGCACGGAAAACCGGACTATCGAATGATCTAGCTGCGTTGATGAGCCGGAGCGCTCTCCGTATCTTTCCCGGCTCCGTATAAGCCCGAATAGACCGCTCGTGCGCCTAACTGTATATTTTCTTGGTGAAGGAACCATTGGCGCGACGATCCGTCAGGATAGGAATGCGCGCCGTAACGTTTGCCCTCGCCGTTACGGCGCTGTCGCCGTCCCTGAGCTGGAGCCAAATCGCGCTCAAGCCGATAGGCTCGTTGTGGATCGAGGGCGATTCGACCCTCCACCGCTGGAGCAGCACCTCGACCGCGGTCGAGATGAGCTTCACGCTCGCCGAAGGGGCCACGGATCCCGCCGAGGCCGTCGAGTCGTCCTCGGTCAAAAGCGCCGAGGCACGTGTGCCGTCCGCCTCGCTCAAGTCCGGCGACAACGGCCTCGATAAGAACATGCGCCGGGCGATGAACGCCGAAAAGTTTCCCGAGGTCCTATACAAGCTCGTCTCCTACACGCCGGCCAAATCGAAAGAGGGCGGCGTCATGACGGTCGACACCAAGGGCGAGCTCTCGATCAATGGGCGAACCCAAGTCGTGACGATAGGCATGGAATTCGTCCGCTCCCCGGAAGGCCTGCGCGCCCGCGGCGCGTATGCCTTGAAGATGTCCGACTACGGCATCCCGCCGCCCAAGCTGATGCTCGGCACGATCAAGGTTCGCGACCTCGTGACCATACGCTTCGATCTGACCATCCCTTCGAAAAAGGATTAAACCCGGTGAAACAGGCCCTGACGCTCCTCATGACCGCGGCTCTCATCGCCGGCTCCGTCCCGGCGCAAGCCATGGAAGTCATCCGCAACGACAAAACGAAGCTCGACATCTACGGCCGCGCCCAAATGATCGGCGTCGGGCAATACGTGCCCGATCCGTATCGCGACCACATGCGCGTCTACCTTTTCCTCAAGCAGGCCCGCATCGGCTTCAAAGGCATGCACGAAGACGTCAAGTTCGACGCGCAGTTCGCGTTGGGCGGCGAGAACACGAACGGCGGCAACAACGACCTCGGCCTCCTCGACTTCGTGGCCGACGTCCCCGTGCCCAAGCTCGGCGAGAACACCTGGTTCAAGATCGGCCAGTTCCGGGTTCCGTACAGCCGCGAGGGCCTGACCGACACCGGCTACATGGACTTCGCCTCACGCTCCATCGCCAACCTCGCGTCCTACCAAAGCCGCGACTACGGCTTGGCGCTGATGGGCACGAAGGGCGTCTGGACCGGGACGATCGGCACCTTCTCCTCGGGCGGCCGCGACGTGCCGCAGCGCTACCTTCCCGAGCGCCTCGGCCTGCCTTATCTCGTGACGCGCTTCGGCTACAACGACGGGCTCGATGAGGACATCTACCACGTGATCTCCGCGGACCTCAACGTCACGCGCACCGTCAAGGCGGTCATGTTCAACGCGATCTACATGCAGGACACCTTGATCGGCCACTCCTCGGCGCTCCAGTCCCGGACGATCGACAAGAACCTGCTGATCGACTCCGGGTTCAACCCGTACATCAACCAGGGCGGCGGGCCCGGGCTCGGCACGATCGGCGGCACGCAGACCCTCCAACGCGGCAACATGTGGTGGCTCGGCGCCGACGCCGCGATCCGCCATCCTCTCGGCGACAAGAAATCCGTCTCCGGCGAGATCGAAGGCAACTGGGGCGGCTATCAGAACCGCTACGGCGTGATCCACGCCGCCAACGCCCGCGCCCAAGGCGACTACCAGAACGGCCGGTTCGGGCTCGGCCTGCGCTACGGAGCGCTCTTCATGGACAAGAAGTCCGGGTTCCTCACGACCTCGGCGACGGGCACCGGCACGACCGTCGGGGCTCCGGTCAACCGCGTCATCAACAACGGGCTCGGCGCGCCGATCCATGAAATCACGCCGGCGTTGACCTGGCACTTCAAAGGGCACAACATGAAGCTCGTCGCGGACCTGCCGATCTTCTTGAATTGCCCGCTGTGGTACGACCGGATGGGCACGGCCCTTCCTCTCGGCAGCCAGCCGGTGGGCGCCTACGCATTCCCGGACCCGACCTCGACGACGCAGAACTCCGTGCTTGCGACGCCCGGAAACTCCACGGAACGACGGACCGTCGTGCAGGGCCGCATGCTGTTCCAGTTCATGTTCTAGGGTCATGAATACGCTCCGGCACGGCGTGATCTTGGCCGCGCTGGCTCTCGCCTCGCCGCCGGCGTTCGCCGAGGACGCCGTCGTCAAGATCACGCGCGCGCCGGACAAGAGCTACGAGGTCGAGGGGTCGTTCACCGTAAACGCATCCTCGACCGCCGTCTGGGCGGTGCTGACGGACTACGACCACATCGGCGGCTTCGTCAAAGCGATGCGCCGCAGCAGAACGGTCGCCAGCCGCGTGGACGGCGCCGTCATCGTCGAGCAGGAGGCCGTCGGCGGCGTCTTGATCTTCAGCCGCGCCGTGCGCCTCGTGCTCGAGATTCGCCGCGAACCCGGACGGCTGACGTTCGTCGATGTCGGCCGCGAAAATTTCTGGGATTACAGCGGCTCCTGGACGGTCATCGCGGGGCCGCAAGGCTGCGAGGTCGTCTATCGCCTCAGCGCGTTACCGGATTTCACGGTCCCGTCGTTTCTCATGCGTTCCGGCATGAAAAAAGGCGCGCGCGACCTGCTCGAACAAATCCGGGCGGAAATAGTTAAACGCCGATAAATAAGGCCCCCCAGACCCAGGCGTGACCGTCGTCGAAGACATGGAAAAAGAAAAGCCCTCAGCGGTGGGGCCTGAGGTGGGGCCTGTCGCGAGTACTGGGTCAAGGCGCCGTCCCGACCAGCACGTCGTCGCCTAGGCCCCGCTCATCCCGACCGTTGAGACCAAAGGAGTAGACTCCGAAGTTTTTATGGTCGAGCACGAACTGATAGGGCCGTCCCCATGGGTCCACATACTCACCTTTCGCGTTCGACGGCCAATCGCCGGGCTCCATAAGGCCCAACGCGATGACCTTCTCCCGGAACTCCGCGGGCGACGCGGCGGCACATCCGCCCGCGTCACGTTTCAAGCAGACCAGCTCCAGGTTGAAGAGGATATCGAGATCGGTCGTGACCAACTGCCCGGCGGAGGCAAACATCATGCGCTGACCGATACGGCCTAACTTCTTCCTCCAAATGAAGCCCTCGATCTCGTCCGTTAGCCCCGACTCCACGCTCCTGGCGACCACGAGCCCGCGCTCCCAGCCACGGCTATTTCTCGAGGCTTCGACCATTTTGATGACGCGCTCCTGCCGCGCCGCGGAATACGGCTGCCCGGAGTCCGCTTTCGCTTGCTCGAGCATCGCGCTCGTCGACCGCTGCCACGAATGGCTCGCCTGCGGCTCGGCGTCCACGGATCGGCCGGGCTCCGACGCCTTCTCCTCGGTCGGCTCCGGCGGAGTCTTGGCACTGATAGCCGCATCGAGCCTCTCGAGGATCCGCTCTCTCGCCGTGCGCGGCTTCCAGCCGGGAAGCGGCTCAAGGCGGGATACTCGGGGCTTGGGGATGATACGCCACGTCGCGGCGAACATCGCGTAAACGGCGAGGACGACGAGAAGGCGCTTCACGCTCCGCACTCTGCCTCCTTAGGAACGGTTCATCACGTTTTCGACGTTCGCCCTTCTTCCGAGGACTCCCCACCATCATGACGATCGCCGCACAGAACGCGAAGAAGTACGCCGTCCAGAATAGGATCAAGAACATGGTCAACCCAGCAGGGCCCGCACCTCCTTGCCTCCATGGGCTTGCGCTATTTCGGCGGGAGTTTCACCATTATGATCGCGAATGGCGATGTTCGCCCCCTTCTCAATCAATAATCGAACGACCTCCCCCGAATCGAGCATCGCCGCAATATGAAGCGGTGTACCGCCTTGAGCGTCGATGCTGTTGGAATTGGCGCCCTTGGACAAAAGAAATTTCACAAGCTCCGGCGATTCGTCGAGAGCGGCATATCCCAGAGGCGTCACACCCTCGTCGTCGCATGCGTCGACGCGTGCGCCCATCTCGATCAACCGCTTCGCCGCTTCGACGCGCTCGTCGCTCATCGCCCCGAAGAGCGGGCCCTTCTGTTTATGATCGGAGGCGTTCACATCGGCGCCCTTGGCGAGAAGCCGATTAAGCGCCTCCAAGCTGCCAATGGCGGCAGCCGCGAAAAGCGGCGTCTCGCCTCTGTTATTGCGCGCCTCGAGCTGCGCTCCGCGGGACAGGAGCAATTCGATGGCGGCCCCTAGACCTCCGGCGGTCATATGCAGAGGCGTATTGCCTTTCCGATCGGGCCGATTAACGAGGCTCGCATCCTTGTCGAGCAAGGCTCTCAATGCGTCGCAGTCCTCCGCCAAAGCTGCCCGATGAACGGGCTCGTAACCAGGATCGATCCGTGCGCGTATCGCGCGCAACAGAAGAAAGAGCGCTCCAACGACACATACGAGCACAAGGAGAAAGATAATCATTGAAGTGGAGTATATACCCGGATGTGAACAATTGAAAGCCCTCCCTCGCTGGAGGGCTTTCAACTGTTTCCGCAAACAGTTGCGTCGAGATTGTCTGCCCGGCTTTGACGCTCAACGAACACCCAGAGCGGCGATCCTCGATCGGTTCGCCATTGGGTGAGTCAAAGTCCATCACGGCCGACTCGAGATCGCAGCCCGCTTTCTGGCCTAAACGAGTCGCATTTAGAATAATCGCATCATGAGAACTCTTCTTCGCCTTCTTTGCTTCATGGTCCTGTCAGTCGCCATCCAGGCGCGTAGCGCGGGCTGGGAAGCATTGCCCGAGTATAAACAGATTCCTATTTGGCCTGGGGCCGCTCCCGATGCCCCAGCGGGACCAGACCGGGAGTCGTTCAGCGCAGGCGACAAAAAGGAGTTGATCGCAGGCAAGCAGGTGGGATGGATTACCGAGGTCTCCCGGCCCACGATGACCGTGTATCCCGCAAAGGGAAAGAATACGGGCATAGCCGTCATCGTATTCCCCGGCGGAGGCTTCCAAGGGCTGGCGATTGATCTCGAAGGCACTGAAGTGTGCGACTGGCTCACGCCAAAGGGCGTGACCTGCGTGGTCTCCAAGTATCGCGTCCCGAACACTGAACATCACTGGGATAAGAAGCTCCATCGCTCCGTCGAGCCCAAGGTGCCTCTGGCGCTACAGGACGCGCAACGCACGATCAGCCTCATTCGCGCCAGAGCCGCAGAGTGGGGAGTCAATCCAAGGAAGATCGGCGTGCTCGGCTTTTCCGCAGGCGGCTTTCTAGTCGCGCGGACCAGCACGGAGTTCGAGCGCCGAGCCTACAAGCCCGCCGATGCCGCCGATAAGGAGAGTTGCCGCCCGGACTTCGCCGTGCCCATCTACCCGGGACACCTGTGGATCGACGGCAGGCTGAACCCGAAGATGCGCATCCCCGCCCAAACACCGCCCACCTTTCTGCTCATGGCGGAGGACGATCACGTGGACCACGTCGAGCAGGCTCTCGTCTACTACGCGGGGCTCAAGAAGGCCAAGGTCCCCGTCGAGATGCATCTCTACGCTGAAGGTGGGCACGCATTCGGATTGCGGTCGACCAAAGATCCGATCACGCACTGGCCCGAACTTGTCGAGACTTGGCTGCGTACGATCGGGATGGTCTCAGACTAAAACGAAGCCCTCCTTCCGGAGGGCCAGTGTTCGCTGGGAGTCAGAGTCGAAATTGGCTGCTCGTCGTGGACGCTATCAGAACTCGGACGCTTATGAATGAACCGGGACTCTCCGGGCGCTCTTCTTAACCTTGAAATAGATATAGCGAGCGGAAGAATGCGGGCGCGGCGCCTTCACGCCGTCTTCCTCCAGCCCCTCCAGGTGCAAAGCGATCGCGTCGCGGAGGTTCTTGTTCGCCTCGGCTCGCGTCTTGCCGGTCGCGACGCAGCCGGGCAGATCCGGACAGAACGCGGAGAAATTCCTTTCCGCCTCCTCGATGACGACTAGATATTTGTTCATTTCAGTCCTGCCTGCTTATAGACGCTGTTGAGCGTTCCGGGCGCCAAAGCATCTCCGGGGTGGCCCGCGATCGTAACCCGCCCCGCCTTCGTCGGGTGCTTGAATTGACGATGGCTACCTTTGGTTTTTACCAATTGCCATCCGTCCTTTTCGATGCGGTCGATTACATCCCGAATCTTCAATGAGTATAGCCCCCTCGTCTGATTCCGTCAATAATCATACGAATGAGGGTGCGCTTTTGTTCCGCAAATGGAAAGCCCTCCATTGCTGGAGGGCTTTCGATTATGACTGCTAGTCAGATTTGGCTGCGGTCGTTGGACGCTATTCGACCCCGACCAACACGCGGTGGCGTTACTCGTCGACAGCTTCGCATTTAATTTGATTTTGCGGCGACACGGGAAGCCAGCTTACCTGATGGCCCAGGACACCAACACCCCGAACAGGACGTTTACAGAACCACAACAGGCTTAAGGGCTACACTGCCCCTGTCAGGAGGCCTTATCACCCAAAAAGACCCCGTCTGCGGGATGAACGTCGATGCCGCTCGCCCCAAGGGCGGCCGTCATGATTACCAGGGAAAGACTTACTCCTTCTGCAGCGCCCACTGCCGCGAAAAGTTCGCCGCTGCACCGGAGACCTTCCTGAAAGGATCCGCCTCCGTCCCCCCGACCGCGCCCGGCGCCGTCTACACGTGCCCGATGCACCCTGAGGTCCGCCAGGAGGGCCCCGGCTCGTGCCCGAAGTGCGGCATGAATCTCGAGCCGCTGGTCGCCGCGGCCGGCGATGCGCCCGACGAAGAGGCCCGCGACATGACGCGACGCCTGATCGTCGCCGCCGCGCTTGCCGCGCCGCTGCTCGTCGTGACGATGGGCGACATGCTTCCGGGCATGCCGATGACGCGTCTGCTGACCTCGCGCTGGCGGCCGATCATCGAGTTCCTCCTCGCCACCCCGGTCTGCCTCTGGGCGGCCTGGCCCTTTTTCGTGCGCGCCGTCCGCTCCGTGATCAATCTCAGCTTGAACATGTTCACCCTGATCGGCGTCGGGGTCGGGGTCGCCTACGGCTACAGCCTGCTCGCGACCCTCCTGCCGGCGGCCTTTCCACCGGCGTTCCGCGACGACACGGGGCATGTCGCGGTGTATTTCGAGGCTGCCGCCGTCATCGTGGCCTTGGTCCTGCTCGGGCAGGTTTTAGAACTGCGCGCGCGCGCTCAAACCGGCGCGGCGATCAAAGCGCTCCTCGGCTTGGCGCCGAAGACCGCTCGGCGAGTACGCGACGGCAAGGACGAAGACGTGCCGATCTCGGAGATCGTCGCGGGGGATCTTCTACGCGTGCGCCCGGGAGAAAAGATCCCGGTCGACGGCGTCGTGCAGGAAGGTTCCAGCTCCGTCGACGAGTCGATGATCAGCGGCGAACCCATTCCCGTTGGAAAGAAAGCGGCGGACAAAGTGGTGGGTGCCACCGTCAACGGGACGGGCTCCTTCATCATGCGCGCGGAGAAGGTCGGCAAGGACACCTTGCTGGCGCGCATCGTTCAAATGGTCTCCGACGCCCAGCGCAGCCGCGCTCCCGTCCAGAAACTGGCGGACCGGGTCGCGGCCTACTTCGTTCCGGCGGTCTTCCTGGCCTCGCTGCTCACCTTCGCCGTCTGGGCCTGGTTCGGCCCGGAGCCGCGGCTGGCGCACGCTCTCGTCAACGCCATCGCCGTACTGATCATCGCCTGCCCCTGCGCGTTGGGCCTGGCCACACCCATGTCGATCATGGTCGCCACGGGGCGGGGTGCCACGATGGGCATCCTGTTTCGCAACGCCGAGGCCATCGAGCTCCTGCGCAAAGTCGACACACTCGTCGTCGACAAGACTGGCACGCTGACGGAAGGCAAACCGCGACTTCTCTCCGTGGTTTCGCTCAACGGCATCGCCGAGAACGAAGTCCTACGCCTGGCCGCCGGCCTGGAGAAGGGAAGTGAGCATCCGCTGGCCGCAACGATCGTCGCCGGGGCCCAAGCGCGCGGACTCGACCTGCCCTCTGCCGTAGATTTCAAGTCCCTGACCGGCAAAGGCGTCCAAGGAAAGGTCGCGGACAAGTCGGTCGTTCTCGGCAATTCGGCGATGATGAAGGAACTCGGGATCGACTCTGCGGCCGCGGCGATAAAGGCCGACGCCGAGCGTGCGCAGGGACGAACCGCCCTGTTCGTAGCCATCGATGGAACGCTGGCCGGACTGCTGACGGTCGAAGACCCGGTCAAGGCGACGACCAAAGAGGCCATTGCCGAGCTCCAAAAGGAAGGCCTGGAGATCGTCATGCTCAGCGGCGACAACAAGACGACGGCCGAAGCCGTCGCGAAAACGCTCGGTATTACGCGCGTCATCGCCGACGTCCTTCCCGACCAGAAGGCCGCCGCCATCGCCGCCCTGCAGGCCGAAGGCCGCGTCGTCGCAATGGCCGGCGACGGCATCAACGACGCTCCCGCTCTCGCCCAGGCACAGGTCGGCATCGCGATGGGCACCGGCACCGACGTCGCCATGGAAAGCGCCGGCGTCACCTTGGTCAAAGGCGATCTGCGCGGCATCCTCAAGGCGGTGCGCCTGAGCCACGCAACCATGGCCAACATCAAGCAAAACCTCTTCTTCGCCTTCGCCTACAACGCGGCGGGCGTGCCCATAGCCGCGGGCGTCCTCTTTCCTTTCACGGGACTTCTTCTCAATCCCATGATCGCAGCCGCGGCCATGAGCTTCAGTTCCGTTTCCGTCATCGGCAACGCCCTGCGGCTGAGACATTCCCGTCTCTGAGACGCGGCCTTAAAAAACAAAGAGCCCTCCTTTCGGAGGGCTTTTGTTCCGTGACACTTAGTCACTATGACTGCTAGCGACAGTACGATTTCACTTTCGTGCCGTTCTCCCGCTGGCGCGGTGAACCGGTTAGGCTGAAGCACCCAGCCGCCGCAACTCCTCGGCGTCCCTGGACCGCTCATGCTTCAAGGCCGCCTCGATGTCGTCCGGACCAATCGAGGGGTAGCGCGCCCGGTCGTAGATGATGCGCATATCCGCGCCGTGGAGCAATAGGGCCGCCATGCCGGCCGCCAGGAAATCTTCGAGCATGGCCTTGGCGGCGGGACCGCGGTCCGAATCCGGGCTCGCCAGATTGATCACCAGCACCGGGATTCGGTGGCCGCCGACGGGAACCGTGCCGCTCTCGGTCACGACCAGCCCGACGCGATCGGGCCGGGATTCCTCAGGCAGACCCTCATGCTCGAGCCAATAGCAAGCATACCGGCTGCAAACCTCGGGCAAGCCGAGATCGTGGACCGTGCAGCCGCCGGGGCCGAGGAGGCGACACCAAATGCCTGCCGGCTTGTCCAATACGGGCAAAGGGAACACGTTGCAGCACTGACGGCACTCGCCGCATTTTCGCATGCTATTGATAGATCACGACGCGCGGCTTGGGCTGCAGTTCCAGGACTTCCCGGCGCGATAACATCGGCTGGTCGTTCTTGTAGAACAGCTTGATGCCCCCGAACTGCACGGGCTCCCGCGCGACCTCGCGCCGGTATATTTTCGACTTGGAGTACGGGTTGCCGAAGCCGTCCATGACCACGACGATCTGCACGTTCGGGTCCTGACGAATCAGCCAATAGCGCTTGAGCATGTCGTCGGTGAATCGATGCACGAGCAGGAGCTTGGGCGGCAGCTTCTTATCCTGCACGAGCTTTGAAAGATAGATCACCGCGAGGTTTACGTCTTCGGCATCGCTGCTGCCGATGCGGCGTCCCGGCTTGAGGCCTTTGGCCATCTGGAACTCGGGATCGAGAGCGAGGTGCACGTCGGGCTGCTCGAGATACGGGAGAATCCAGTCGAGCTCCTTTTTCGTGGAGCTGCGCCCCACCTGCACGTCGAGGATGATGAGCCAGCCGCGCGAGCGCGCCCAACCCATGACCTTCTCGATCATCGCCTTGGGCATGCGGTATCGATAAGTGTTGTCCTGCTGCGGGTGGTCGGCCGAGACGACGGCGACGAGCTCGAGGGCCGGCCGCACCGTCGAAGACGAATCCGCCTTCCGCCAGAGTTCGGCCTCCTTCTGGAGCCGGTCCAGCATCTCTTGGGGCGGAATTTCGCCGAGGATGCCCATCTTCTTCGAGAACGGGTTGCCGTAATAGGTCACGATGAGGCTGTCGGGCAGCAAGGGCTTGGGCGGCGCCGGAGGCTCGGCAGCCCTGATGGCCGGACAAAGCGCGGCCAGCAGCATGAAGGCTCGGAAGTTCAAGATAAGCGGTTACTTTTGCGGCGCGGGCGCATTGGGCCAGTCCGCGCCCTGATCGATCCACTTCGCGATGATCGCGATCTGATCCTTGGTGAGCGGCTTCCATTTCTCGCCTTTCTTGGCCTTGGGCATCGCGTCGATATCCTTGTCGTCCTCGCCCTTGACCGGCCGGGGCACGGGGCCCGCGAGCAGCTTGACCAGCAGGCTGTTCTTCGAATCGCCGGGGACGATGGCCTGGCCCGAGCGTCCGCCCTTGAGAGCGGCGGCTTTGTCGTCGAGACGGAGCTCGCCGGCGCCCTTGCGCTTGGGATTCTTCGGGTTCAAGCTGTGGCACTTCACGCAGGACTCCTTCAGGATCGGCTGAACGTCCTTGATGAAGCCGACCGTCTTGGCGTCGGCGGCGAAGGACGGGCGCGGTAGCAGCGCGGCGGCGAGAATGACGACGAATGACGATGTCTTGTTCATGCTTTATCTCTCTTGTTTCGGATTGGAGCGGCGGGGCGCGCCGCGCTCGGCACGGCCAGCCAGATCTTCTGCGGTCCCGGCGGCAGCGCGTCCATATTTTTAAGGAACAGGACGACCTTCCACATCTGCTCTTCGCTCAGGGTCTCGCGGAACGCGGGCATGCCTGTCATCCGGATTCCGTGATAAATCTTCCAGTAGGTCTCGCCGTCCTCATCATCCTCGACGCCGTAGCGTCCCAGCTGCGGCGCTTTCTGGTAGAGGCCGCGCGCGATGTCAGAGGCCTTGCCGTCGGCCGCGCCGTGGCAGACCGCGCAATCGGCGGCGTAGAGGCGAATGCCCTCGATCAGGTTCGCGTCGTTGAGAGGGATGGGATTGGGCATCGTCGGCGCCTGGCGCGCGATCGCGGCCTTCAGCGCCTTGGTCGCGATCCACTTCTCGATGAAAGGAGGCTTGTCGTCCGCGTTCGCCGGGAGCAGGCCGGAGGAGATCGCGGCGTAGAATCCGGCCGCGAGCACGGCGAGGACGCCGGCCGCGCCGAAAAAGATTCCCTTGATCATGAGTACCCTATCGTAGCTTTAACACGACGCACTTGCCGGAGCGAACCCTACAGGTGGAATAAAAAGCCCTCCATCGCTGGAGGGCTCTCTTGCTTGCGGCTCGACGAGATTGGCTGCCCGAGTCATTTAATAGAAAGAACCTTCCAGACCCGCTTTAAGCTGCCAGTTCCAACTCAGAAGCACCGGCGCTGGCGACGACGGCCGCCCGGCATACCTGGCCGCTGATCGTCAGCGGTAGACTTCGCGGCGGTGGCCTATGACGGCCACCGTGACAAGGCGAAGCCCGTCGCTGATGACATAGATGACCCGGTACTCACCCACACGGACGCGGTAGCGGTTCTCATGCCCTCCCATCTTTTCCACGCCATGCGGTCTAGGATTGACCGTCAAGGCGTCAATCTTGGGCGCTATACGGCCCTGGATAGCGCCAGGCAGCTTCTTGAAGGCGCGGGCGGCGGACGGGGTGAACTCGATCCGGTAGGACACGGGCTCTAGGACTTGAGCCCTTTCTTGAGCGCCTGCCAGGACACGCGGCCGCGCTCCTTTAAGGCGCGATCAACGCCCACATTGTCGAGCCGATCCTCCAACTCTTGCCGGACGCGGCGGTCCACCGTGAGGCGATCTAGAAAATTCTCCTGAGCCCCTTTAGGGAGGGCTTTGAATGCGGTCCAGAAAACTTCGGCGGCAGCTTCAACCGGACTCATAGCGTCAGTTTAACAGGCAATCCGCCGGAATGCAAGTTGGCAATCCTGCCGTGCAACAACGCGTCCATTCCCAAAAAAGCCCTCCATCGCTGGAGGGCTTTCTTGTTGACGGCTCGTCGAAATTGGCTGCGGGACTAGGACTCGAACCTAGAAAAGCGGATTCAGAGTCCGCTGTGATACCATTTCACCATCCCGCAATGGTGCTGATATTATAGCACTGACCGGACCGACGCGCCAGACCGGGCTAGCCGGACACCCTCGCCGGCGAGCCACGCTGTCCAGACGGCCAGGAGCGGGATCCCGAGGGGATGATGATGGAAGGACGCGAGCCAATTCCCCCGCATCGCGGCCACGACCGCGCGCCCCATGCCGCAACCGGGGCAGTTGTGCCCGGTCGCGAGCCGGAACGGACAGAGAACGATTCCCTCGCCGAGCCCGGACGCCGCCTGCGCCGCGCAGAGGAGCCACGCGGCGCCGGCGACGACGGAGAACGGCACCGGACGCTTCATGAGAGCTTGTTGAACTCGTGCTGGTACACGGCGTCGGCGATGATGGTCAGGCCCAGGCACGACAGCACCAGGCCCATGATCGGCAGGTTCTGGTCGGCCGGGCGGCCGTTCTCCTTGAGCCACGCGTAGAGCTCGGCGCCCATCTTGTACTCGTAGTAGATGTGGTACAGGCCGCAGCTGACGAGCGAGAGAAGCAGCCACGGGACAAATTTAAATTCCTCACGGCCGAGGAGCTGGTTCATCGCGAGGAACTGCCGGTAGTTCCAGTAGATGTTATAGATGCCGCAGGTGACGAGCGACAGGATGATGCCCGTGGCGATCTCGATCTTGTGGTCGGACGACAACGGCTTGTCGGTGGTCATGACGCCAGTATGCCAGGGCGGGGGCCGCTCGTCAAGCGGCGCTCAGCGCTTCGCGGTGACGATCTGGCGCCAGGCGCCTTCGGCGGTGTCGGCGAAGTGGAACAGCGACAGGTCGCCGTCCGAGATCAGGCCCTCGCGCGCGAACTCGTCGAAGTCGACGACCTTGTCCCAGTACGACTTCTCGCCGATGAGTACGATCGGCACGCGCGGCATCTTGCGGGTCTGGATCAAGGTCAGGACCTCGAACAGCTCGTCCATCGTGCCGAAGCCGCCGGGGAAGTAGACGAGGCCCATCGCGCCATGGCGCAGGGCCATCTTACGCGTCGCGAAATGCTCGAACTCGAAGTCGAGGCCGGGCGTCGCGTATTTGTTGAGGCCCTGCTCCTTGTCGAGGATGATGTTGTAGCCGACGCTCGGCCCGCCCGCCTCGAAGGCGCCGCGGTTGGCGGCCTCCATGATGCCGGGGCCGCCGCCGGTGACGAGCGCGACCTCGCCGCCGCCGTTCTCGGCGACGATGCGGCCGAAATTGCGCGCGATCTCGTAGTACTTCGAGACCTCGACGGCCTGGTGCGCGATGAACAGAGCCTTGCGGTCCTCGGGGCGCTTCGGCTTCTTGCCGACGCGCTTGATCAGCGCCTCGAGGTTGGCGCGGGCGTCCTGGGGCGTCTGGATCCGGGCGGAGCCGTACACGGTGACGGTGGCCTTTACGCCGGCGGCGCGCAGGCGGCGCGCGGGCTCGCTGACCTCGCGGAGGATGGTCTCGGGGTCGGGGACGGCCGCCATGCTGAGAGTGTTGGGGACGAGGAAGCGGGCGTTCGTCTTCTCGAACGGCTCGCCGACTTTCGAGAGGAGGTCGAAGCGGCCGTCCTTGGCGCGGACGAAGACCTGCCGGTCCTTGCCCGCGAACACCGTCACGCGCGAGAGGCCGATCTGGACGCCGCTCGCGGCGTACTCGTTGATCTCGGCGAGAATCTCATCGACGGGCACGTGATCGCGCGAGGTCATGTCGATCGACGCGGCGCCCGGAGCGAGGTGGTGACGGATCGCGTGCTCGAGGACCTGCTCGTTGGCGTGCGCGAGCTGAACCTTGAACTCGCCGCCGGGAAAGAGGCTCTTCATCTCGGTCACGACGCCGTCGACGATCAGATCGGGGGTCTTGCCCTCCTCGCGGATCACGAGCTGGAGGTCCTTCGCGTACATCTGGATCTTGCGGATCTGCGCGGACTCGTGCTGCTGGACCTCGGGGAGGCGGTGGGCCAGCTCGGGACGGCCGGTGAGGTCGATCCCGACGAAGGTGCCGCCGTTCACGTCGGTGTAGATGCGGAGATCGAGCCAGCCGATCTTGTCCCATTTCGACGGGAGCTCGCGGATGAAGGCCTCGGTGTTCGACGTGTGCGGCAACATCATGGACGCCTGCCGGGAATCGTTGACGCGGACGGACGAGACGCTCTTCGCGCCGAGAGGAAGCGGCAGTTCCGAGGGCGGGAGGCTCTCGAGCGCGGCTTTCGCGGCCGCGCCGTCGAAGGCCTTCGCCGCGGCGGCGCTCTCGACCATGCCGGCGAACTTGCCGAGGTCCTTGAGGCTCGTGACGGTGATGCGGTCGTCGTGATGGTTGGAGTGCGCGTGCTTCGAGGGCGCCGAGCCGGGCTGCAGGGCGGCCGGGACGAGGGCGGGCTGGAACTGGACCGAGGTCGCGGCCGCGGGGATCACCGAGACGGCGAGCGCGGGAACGGGCGCGAACGAAAGCGACGGGGTGATCGACGGCGCCGAAAGGCCCGTCGCGAGCGGAAGCGTGAGAGACGGCGTGAACGACGCCCCGAGAGTCGGGGAAAGCGCCGGCGTGAACGCCGGAATGACGGAAACGGAGCCGGGAGCGGCGACGCGGACCTGAGCCGCGGCGGGAGCCGCCCAACCGAAGGCCAGAAGCGCGGAAACCAGCAGGCGCATTCTCATCTAAAGGAGGATAGCCTCCCGCAAACGGCGGAGGGCGGGCCAACCGGTCCCGATTCGACCGACAAAGGACCTAGAACGGGATATGACCGTTATGTGACCATTTTGGCCTTGACGAAATGGCTCCGCTAAATTACCATACTTAGCGTGACTAAAATTCTAATCGTCGATGACGACCCCGACTGCGTCGAGCTGCTGTCGATCCATCTGCTGAACCGGGGGCATGCCGTCGTCAGCGCGAAGGACGGCCCGGACGCGCTCGAGCGCGCCGCCTGGGAGCGCCCCGACCTGATCCTCCTCGACCTCCGCATGCCGGCCGTGGACGGCATCCGGGTCATCGAGATCCTGCGCGGCAACGACCTCACCGCGCAGACGCCGATCATCCTGATGAGCGCCGCCGACAAGGAGTGGGCGACGCGCCGACTGGCGCCCGATCCGCTCGTGCGCTTCCTCGCCAAGCCCATCGACTTCGAGGCGCTCAGCGGGATGCTCGCGGAATTCCTCCCCGCCGCGCGTCGCTAGCCTCTCTAGATCGAATTTGTTACCATATCCTCGTCGCAACCCCATTCCCGACGGAGGATAACGATGGCTTTTTTCATCGGACGCGACCGTGAAGCCCGCAGGGCCTACGGATTCGACGAGATCGCGCTGGTTCCCGGCGAAGTGACGGTCAACCCCGACGAGGTCGACACGACCCTCCAGCTCGGCAACGTCAAGCTCGAAATCCCCTTCCTCGCCTCCGCGATGGACGGCGTCGTAGACACCGAGTTCGCGATCGCGATGGGCAAGCTCGGCGGCCTCGGGGTCCTGAACCTCGACGGCATCAACACCCGCTACGAGAAGCCGCGCGAGATCGTCATGCAGATCGCGGGCGCCTCGCCGGACGACGCCACGCGCCTCGTCCAGGACCTGTATCGCCCCCCCGTGAAGGAAGAGTTGATCGCTCAGCGCATCAAGCAGATCAAGAAGGCCGGAGTCCCCTGCGCCGTCTCGACGATCCCTCAGAACGCCGAGAAGTACGGCAAGATCGCGATGGAGGCCGGCGCCGACATCTTCGTCGTGCAGTCGACCGTCACGACGGTCCGACATAAGGCCACCAAGTACAAGATCTTCGACGTGGCGAAGTTCTGCAAGACGATGAAGATTCCCGTGATCACCGGCAACTGCGTGGGCTACAGCGTGGCCACCGAGCTGATGGAGGCCGGCGTCTCAGGCCTGCTGATCGGCGTCGGACCCGGCGCCGCCTGCACCTCGCGCGGCGTGCTCGGCATCGGCGTTCCTCAGGTGACCGCCACCGTGGACTGCGCCGCGGCTCGCGACACGTTCTGGAAGCGCACCGGCCGGTACGTTCCGATCATCACCGACGGCGGCATGTCCACCGGCGGCGACATCTGCAAGGCTATCGCGTCCGGCTCCGACGGCGTCATGGTGGGCTCCGCGTTCGCCCGCGCCAAGGAAGCGCCCGGCCAGGGCTTCCATTGGGGCATGGCGACGCCGCACGCCAACCTGCCGCGCGGCACGCGCATTCAGGTCGGAATCACCGGGACTTTAGAGGAGATCCTCTTCGGACCGTCCCGCCTCGACGACGGCTCGCAGAACCTCGTCGGCGCCCTGCGCACGTGCATGGGCACCGTCGGCGCCTCCACCATCAAGGAGATGCAGACCACCGAGATCGTCATCGCGCCCGCCATCAAGACCGAGGGCAAGATCTTCCAGAAGGCCCAGCGCATCGGGATGGGGAAATAGGATGAGCTCCGCCGTTCTCGAAGCCGAGAAGATCCTCATCCTCGACTTCGGGAGCCAGTACACGCAGCTGATCGCGCGCCGCCTGCGCGAGCTCGAGGTGTACTGCGAGATTCTTCCGTTTCACGCGAAGAAGGAAGCGATCCTCGCGGCGAAGCCGGCCGGCATCATCCTGTCCGGAGGACCCGCGTCGGTCCACGAGAAGGGCTCGCCGCGCCCCGACAAGTTCGTCTACGAGGCCGGCGTCCCCGTCCTCGGCATCTGCTACGGCATGCAGCTGCTCGTCGAGCTGCACGGCGGCAAGGTCGTCCCGTCGAAGAAGCGCGAGTACGGCCACGCCGACCTCGAGATCGTGGCCGAGAGCCCGCTCTTCGCGGACCTGCCCAAGCACCTGCAGGTCTGGATGAGCCACGGCGACAGCGCCGAACGCCTGCACAACGGCTTCCGCGTGGATGCGCGCACGGGCTCGGCGCCGTACGCCGCGATCTCCGACGAGGGCAAGCGCCAGTACGGCATCCAGTTCCACCCCGAGGTCGTGCACACGCCGCTCGGCTCGAAGGTCCTCGAGAATTTCGCGCGGCGCATTTGCCGCTTCGACAAGCGCTTCACGATGGCCGGCCTCCTCGAGTCGCAGGTCGCGGCGATCAAGTCCCAGGTCGGCGACGGCAAGGTCGTCTGCGCGCTGTCCGGCGGAGTGGATTCGACCGTGGCCGCGACCATGATCTCCAAGGCGATCGGCAAGAACCTGTACTGCGTATTCGTGGACACGGGCCTGCTGCGCCACGGCGACCGCGAGCGCGCCGAGAAGGTCCTCGGCCAGGAGCTCAAGCTCAATTTGAAGGTCGTGGACGCGTCGAAGCTTTTCCTGGGACGGCTCAAGGGCGTGTCCGACCCCGAGAAGAAGCGCAAGATCATCGGCAAGACGTTCATCGAGATTTTCGACAAGGAAGCCAAGCGCATCAAGGGCGTGAACTTCCTGGCGCAGGGAACGCTCTACCCCGACGTGATCGAGTCCGTGTCGGTGCACGGCCCCTCCGTCGTGATCAAATCCCACCACAACGTGGGCGGTCTGCCCAAGAAGATGAATTTGCGTCTCGTCGAGCCGCTGCGCATGCTGTTCAAGGACGAAGTGCGCCGCCTCGGCCGCGAGATGGGCATCTCCCAGGACCTGCTCGGCCTGCACCCGTTCCCGGGGCCCGGCCTCGCGATCCGCGTGCTCGGCGCCGTGACGCCCGCCCTGCTGAGCACCCTGCGCAACGCGGACCTCATCATGCGCGAGGAGCTCAAGAAGTCCGGCTGGTACGACAAGGTTTGGCAGTCGTTCGTCGTGATCCTCCCCTCCGTGCGCTCCGTCGGCGTGATGGGCGACGGCCGCACGTACGAGAACACCGTCGTCGTGCGCTCGGTGGACAGCCGCGACGGCATGACCGCCGACTGGTCGCGGCTCCCGTACGACCTCCTGCAGAAGATTTCGAGCCGCATCGTCAGCGAAGTCAAAGGCGTGAACCGCGTCGCCTACGACATCTCCTCCAAGCCCCCGGCGACGATCGAATGGGAATGACGACCAACGCGCCCTCCTCCGTCGACATCCCCGGCTTGAAGCTCCTGCGCCGTGGCAAGGTCCGCGACGTGTACGATCTCGGGGAGAAGCTGCTGATCGTGGCCTCCGACCGGCTGTCGGCCTTCGACGTCGTCCTGCCGAACCCGATTCCCGACAAAGGCAAGATCCTGACGACGGCCGCGCTGTTCTGGTTCGAGCTGACGAAAAACGTCGTGCCGAACCACCTGATCACCGCCGATTTCGACGCGATTCAAGGGCAGCTGCCCGTGAAGCTGGACAAGAACTGGTTCGACGGCCGGATGATGCTGGTGCACAAGGCCAAGCGGATCGACGTCGAGTGCGTGGCCCGCGCCTACCTGGCCGGCTCGGGCTGGAAGGAGTATAAGACGAGCGGCTCCGTCGTCGGCCACAAGCTTCCTGCCGGCCTCCAGGAAGCCTCGAAGTTGCCGGCGCCCATCTTCACGCCCGCGACGAAGGCCGACGAAGGGCACGATGAGAATATCTCCCGGGAACGGCTGGCCGAGATGGTAGGCGAGGATCTGGCGGGCACGCTGGAAGGATTGACGCTTCGCGTCTTCGAGAAGGCATCCGAGCATCTCGCTAAACGAGGCCTGATTCTGGCGGATACGAAATTCGAATTCGGATACATAGACAATCAACTTTGTCTTATCGACGAAATCCTCACGCCCGACTCCTCCCGCGTCTGGGAGAAGCGCGACTGGAAGCCCGGCAAGACCCCCGACGGCTTCGACAAGCAGTTCGTCCGCGACTGGCTCGAGAAGTCGGGCTGGAACAAGCAGCCGCCCGCCCCCGTTTTGCCCGCCTCCGTCATCGACGGAACTTTGTCGCGCTATCGCGACTTTCTCAAGAAGGTGACCCAGTGAGCGTCAAGCTTCAGTCGGCGAACGTGCACCTCATCGAGGTGAAGCTCAGGAACGAGTTCAACGACGCCGAGGGCGCGGCCGCGATGGCCCTTCTCCGCGAGCAGGGCCTGTCCAATCTCAAGGAGGTTCGCTGCGGCCGCCTCTACGAAATTTCCGGCGCGCTCTCCGCGAACCAGGCCCACCAGGCCGGCAAGGACCTGCTGTGCGACGCCGTGACCCAGGAGTTCCGCCTGGTCCCGGCCTCCCCCGCGCCGATGAACGGCATGAATTTCTGGCGCGTCGAGGTCTGGCTCAAGCCCACCGTCTCCGATCCCGTCGGCGCCACCGTCTCCGAGGCGATCGCCGAGGGCGGCCTGCCCCGGCCCACGGGCGCGCGCTGCGCGCACCTCTATCTGCTCAACGGCCGCGCCGTCAAGGCGCAGATCGAAAAGGCCGTGGCCAAGTCGCTGGCCAATCCGCTCATCCACCGCGTGGTCGTCACCGAGGCACACCCGTGAGCCAGCTGACCGAGAACTCCGCCGAGACGTTCCCCATCCTCGGGAAGTCGCCCAAGGAGCTGCGCGCGATCGGCAACGCGCGCCATCTCTCGCTCTCCGACCCCGAGTGGGCCGCGATTCAGCTCCACTTCAAGACCCTCAAGCGCGAGCCGTCCCTGGCCGAGGTCGAGACGATCGCCCAGACGTGGTCCGAGCACTGCAAGCACAAGACCTTTACCTCGCCGATTCGCTACTCCGAGGGCAAGAAGACCCGGACCATCAAGAACCTCTTCCAGGAGACGATCGTCGCCGCGACGGAGGCGGTCAAGAAGCCCTGGTGCCTCTCCCTGTTCACGGACAACGCGGGCGTCGTCGCGTTCGGCAAGAAGTGGGCGCTCGCCTTCAAGGTCGAGACCCACAACCACCCGTCGGCCCTCGAGCCCTACGGCGGCGCCGCCACCGGCGTCGGCGGCGTGGTGCGCGACATCATGGGCGTCGGCCTCGGCGCCAAGCCGGTACTCAACACCGACACCTTCTGCTTCGGCCGTCCCGACCACAAGGGCCCGCTCCCCGAGGGCGCGCATCACCCGATGCGGACCCTGCGCGGCGTCGTCGCCGGCGTGCGCGACTACGGCAACCGCATGGGCATCCCGACGGCGGGCGGCGGCATCTGGTTCGACGACGAGTACCGCCTCAACCCGCTCGTGTTCTGCGGCACCGTCGGCATCATGCCGCAGTGGGCCGTCAAGAAGGCGGTCAAGCCCGGCGACCTGATCGTCGCGGTCGGCGGCCGCACGGGCCGCGACGGCCTGCACGGCGCCACGTTCTCCTCGGCGAACCTCGGCGCGGACGCCCCCTCCTCCGCGGTCCAGATCGGCCACGCGATCCAGGAGAAGCGCGCCCTCGACGCCCTGCTGATCGCGCGCGACAAGAAGCTCTACGGCTCCGTCACCGACTGCGGCGCGGGCGGGTTCTCGTCGGCGATCGGCGAGCTCGGCGCGGACTGCGGCGCGCGCGTGCGCCTCGAGTTGGCGCCCCTCAAAGTCTCCGACCTCGACAGCTGGGAAATTTGGCTGTCCGAGTCGCAGGAACGCATGGTCCTCGCGGTGCACCCCAAGTCCCTCAAGGCGCTCGAGGCCGTGTTCGCCGCCGAAGGCTGCGAGCTGGCCGTGATCGGCGAGTTCACGAAGACCGGCAGGCTCGAGGTCGTCCACCACGAGCGGACGATCGTCGATCTCGACATGAAGTTCCTCCACAAGGGCCTGCCGCGCGTCGAGCGCGAGGCCTCGTGGACGCCCGCGCCCGCCGCGAAGCCCGCGGGCGGGACGCCGAAGAAGGCCGGCGAGGCGCTGCGCGAGATGATCGGCAATCTCAACGTCTGCTCGCGCGAGTGGGTCATCCGCCAGTACGACCACGAAGTGCAGGGCGGCGCCATCGTCAAGCCGCTGCAGGGCGTGCGCCACGACGGCCCCGGCGACGCCTGCGTGATCTGGCCCCACGCCGCGACCGGCGACATGGAGGACTTCTCCTGCTTCGCCGTCGGCCACGGGCTGAACCCGGACTACGGCCGCATCGACCCCTACTGGATGGCGCTCGCGGCCGTCGACGAGGCCCTGCGCAACCTGACGTGCGTCGGCGCCGATCCGGCGCGCGCCGCGCTGCTCGACAATTTCTGCTGGGGCAGCCCCGAGGACCCGAAGCAGCTCGGCGCCCTCATCCGCGCCGCCGAGGGCTGCCGCGACGCGGCCAAGGGCTTCGGCGCTCCTTTCATCTCCGGCAAGGACTCGATGTTCAACCAGTCCAAGGACGAGAAGGGCAAGGATCTCGCGATCCCCGGCACGCTCCTGATCTCGGCCGTGGCCCCCGTCCCCGACGGGCGCAAGGCCGTCACGATGGACTTCAAGGGCCCGGGCAACGCGCTCTACATGATCGGCCGCACGAACGACGAGCTCGGCGGCTCGCTGTACCACAAGATCCTGGGCCGCACCGGCGGCGAGGTGCCCAAAGTCAGCCCCGCCGCGGCGATCGACGGCTTCAAGGCCCTGCACGCGGCGATGACGCGAGGCCACGTCCTGTCCGCGCACGACCTCTCCGAGGGCGGCCTGGCGCTGTGCGCCGCCGAGATGGGATTTACCGGCGAGTTCGGCTGCCTGCTCGACCTCGATGAATGCCCCCGTGACCCGCGTATCTACAGCAACGAGACCCTGCTGTTCTCGGAGTCCCCTTCCCGAATACTCGTCGAGGTCAAGCCCGAGAACGAAAGCGCGTTCCTGCGGCACTTCGGCAAGAGCGCCAAGTCCGCGATGGTGCGCCGCGTCGGCCAGACGACGGCCAACCCGATCCTGAAGGTCACGGGCCTCGAGGGCTCGACGTGCCTCGAGGAGTCGCTCAAGGAATTGAAGGAAGCGTGGCAGGCGCCCCTGCCGAGGATTCTCGGATGAAAAAACCCAAAGTCCTGATCCTGCGCGCCGCCGGCACGAATTGCGAGCTCGAGACCGCGAACGCCTTCAAGGCCGTCGGCGGGGACCCCGAGCTCGTGCACATCACCGAGCTGCGCGGCGGCAAGAAGAAGCTGATGGACTACGCGATCCTCTCGATCCCGGGCGGGTTCTCCTACGGCGACGACGTCGGCGCGGGCAAGGTCCTCGCGAACCAGGTCCGCCACACGCTCACCGACCTGCGCCAGTTCGTGCGCCTCGGCCGCCCGGTCATCGGCATCTGCAACGGCTTCCAGGTCCTGGTCAAGGCCGGCATCCTGCCGCACAGCAACGCCTGCGACCAAAGCGCCTCTTTCACCGTCAACGACTCGGGCAAGTTCGAGACGCGCTGGACGCACCTGCGCATCAACACGCAGTCCTCCTGCCTGTTCTTCAAGGGCCTCCCCGAGATGATCGAGCTGCCCGTCGCGCACGGCGAGGGCAAGCTCGTGCTCAAGAGCCCGCGCCATCTCGAGGACCTGAAGAAGACGAAGTCGATCGCCCTGCAGTACGTGACCGAGGACGGCAAGCTCATGGGCTACCCGCACAACCCCAACGGCTCGATCTTCAACATCGCCGGCCTCACCAACCCCGAGGGCAACGTCTTAGGCCTCATGCCGCACCCCGAGCGCTTCGTGTCGCTCCATCATCACCCGAACTGGACGCGCCAGACGTACCGCAAGGCGCCCGTCGGGCTCGAGATGTTCAAGAACGCCGTCGACTACGCTCGGTAGGCCCGCAATGGGCTTCCGGACACCCCGCCTCCCCGAAAGCATCCTGATCGTCGCAGGCGGAGCGGCCGTCCTTTTCGGCGCGATCGCGTTCGGAGTGGGCATGAGCCAGGTCTCAGAAGGCGCGGGCGGCTGGCGCGCGGTGGACTGGACCTGGTTCAAGGGCTGCTTCGGAGCGCTGGCGGCTTGCGTCGCCCTCCGATTTTGCGGCCTCATCGATTGGATCAAGGACGCCGAGCTGCAGAAGATGGCCGACGCCGAGGACGAGGCGGAATACGAAAAAGAGATCGTCCAGGGCACCCTCTCCGAACACCGGCGCCGCTGGCAGGCGATCTTTATCGGCGGCTCCGTGTTCGCCTTCTCACTGCAGTTCTTCGGAAACCGAATCATGAATTTGGACGCGGCGCTGCCCGGCGGCGAAAAGGGCGCGACCTTCCTCGGCATGACCTTCGGGGTCTTCCACGTCTTCGGCCGGACGACGACGGGCTCCGAGCTCGCGCTCGTCGCGATCCTCGTCGCCGTCCTCGTCATGATGGCGCGCAGGGGCTTCGCGCGCCTGGCGCGCGCGAATCGCCGCCCTTAGCGCCGCGTGAAAGCCCTACTGCTGGTTCTCCTCTGCGCCGCCCCCGCCCGCGCCCAGTCGCGCTTGGAGAAGCCCTTCTTCTTCGGCCTCGCCTCCGCTCCCGGCCACGCCGAGGACGGGCTCGACGACGTCTGGATGGACTGGGCCAAGGCAGGGAGGACGGCCGCCTTCAAGAACGCCGCCCAGCCCGGGCGCCGGCTCGACTTCTGGACCCATCCCGAGGTCGAGCTCGATCTCGCCGCCGCGACGGGCGTCCAGGTCTACCGGCTCGGCGTCGATTGGGGCCGGATCATGCCCGCCCCCCATACGTTCGACGAAAAAGCGATCCGCCGCTACCGCGAGATCCTGAAGATGGTCCGGAAGCGGAAGATGAAGGTCATGCTGACGTTGATGCATCACTCCGTGCCGAAGTGGGCCCAGCAGCGCGGCGGCTGGCTCGAGGACGGCATGAAGGACGACTTCGGCGAGTTCGCGCGCCGCATGATCGAAGAATACGGCTCCGACGTGGAGTATTGGGTCACCTTCAACGAAGCCAACGTGTTCGCCCCGCTCGCTTACACGACGGGCTTCTGGCCGCCGGGCGGTAAACGGAGCGCCTGGTCCCTGCTCGCGCTCGGGCCGCTGCGCGGCGCGACCGTCCGCGCGATGGACCGCATGAGCGACGCGCACAACGAGCTGTACGATTGGGCGCACGCGAAACACCCCGGAATCAAGATCGGCATCGCGCAGAACACGGCCCATTACACGAGCCGCTCCTGGACGGGCCGTATCGCCGCGAGGCTCACGGACGGCCTGATGAACTGGCGCTTCCCGGAGCGCATCCGCGGGCGCATGGACTACTTCGGCTTCAACTACTACGGCGCTGAGTGGATCAAGGGCGCCGGCATCTCGATCGACCCCGCCGAGGAGTACTCCGAGTCAGGCCGCGCGATCGACCCCGAGGGGCTCTATCGGTTGCTCAAGGAGATCCACCGGCGGTTCCCGGACCAGCCGATCATCGTCACCGAAAACGGCATCTCCGACTCGACGGACGTCCTGCGCCCCGCCTACCTGCTCGAGCACCTGGCGGCGATCGCGAAGGCGCGGGATGAGGGCGCGCCCGTCGCGGGCTACGTGTTCTGGACCTTGTCGGACAACCTCGAGTGGGCCGACGGCTACTGCCCGAAGTTCGGGCTCGTCTCCGTGGACCGCGCCCACAATCTCCGCCGGACGCCGCGCGCGAGCTACGCGCTGTTCAAGGGCATCGTCGCGACGCGCGAGATCACGCCCAGGATGCGCCGCAGCGCATGGGAGAAGGTCTCCTCGCGCGCGGGCGGCTACCGGCCGTTCTGCCGCGCGGACGACGGGATGACTCCGCTCGACGAGCCCGTCCTGCGCGCGCTCGCCTCTAAGGACTGGCGCTTCCGGAACTGACGGAGACCGTCCCGGTCGACGCGGCCGGCGCGGGCGGCGGGACGGGCCGCAGGCTGTCGCCGATCTCCTGGAACAAGGTCATGTACGAGCTCATGCAGGCCTCGCGGTTCTCCTTCTTGTCGTAATTGACGGAGTAGACGAGGTAGATCAGGTGCTTGCCCGCCTCGACGACGACGTAGGTACTGCGCGTCGCGACCTTGTAGAAGCGACCGGGGCGCCGCTCCATCGCGAAGATCGCGGCCGGGTAGCCGTGGACCGTCTGCTTGACCACGTCGCTCGCGAGCGTCTGGGGCTTCACGCGGCGAGGCTTCTCGTGGATCGTCTGGATCGAGGCGTCGCGGTTCTTGGGATCGACCTTCGACGCGAGGATCGTGACGAGCTCGAGGTACGGCCAGCATTGCTCATGCGAAAATCCGGGAGCGGCGATGTCGGAGACCGTCACGCCGTCGGTCAATCTCTTCAGGATGTCCGGCGGCGCCGAGACGAGCCAGCCGATGTCCGTGCCGGCCTCCGACGAGTCGAAGCTCCGGACGGCGGCGGAGGGCCAGGCGCTCGTGTCAGAAGCCCGGGCCGCCGGAACGAGCGCGAAGAAAACAGCCGCTGAAAAAACGAGGCGCATGCGCGCTAGTATGCCCCCTGACGCCGTCTTTTACAACGGCTATAATATACCCATGTGCGGAATCTTCGCTGTCTCCGGACGTCCTGACGCGGCCGAGCTGACTCAGCTCGGCCTTTTCTCTTTACAGCACCGCGGCCAGGAGAGCGCGGGCATCGTGACCGTCAAGAACGGAGAGTTTCAGACGCGCATCGGCATGGGCCTCGTCTCCGAGGTCTTCGCCGACGGCGTCGCCGCCCTTCCCGGACGCGTCGCGATCGGCCACGTGCGCTACGCGACCACCGGCGGCAGCCACATCCGCAACGCGCAGCCCCTCGTCTACAAGACCGGCCACGGCATGCTCGCGATCGGCCACAACGGCAACTTGACGAACGCGATCCAGCTCAAGCACAAGCTCGAGAGCCGCGGCGCGATCTTCCAGTCCACGACGGACTCCGAGGTCATCGTCCACCTGCTCGCGCGCCAGGAAGGCCCCGTCGAGGACGCCCTCATCGCGAGCCTGCGCCAGGTCGAGGGAGCCTACTCCTTAATACTGCTCACGATCGACAAGGTCATCGCGGTGCGCGACCCGTACGGCTTCCGCCCGCTCGTGCTCGGCAGGATCGGCGACGCCCACATCTTCGCTTCCGAAACGACGGCCCTCAATCTCATCGGCGCCGAGCTCGTGCGCGAGATCGAGCCCGGCGAGATGGTCATCGTCGAAGGCACCACGATCAAGTCGCTCAAGCCGTTCGCGCCCGTACCCTCGCCCGCGCGCTGCATCTTCGAGCAGGTTTACTTCGCGCGCCCCGACTCCATGATCTTCAACCGCGGCGTGCAGGCCGCGCGCCGGGACCTCGGCAAGGCGCTCGCGCGCGAGATGAACGGCCTCAAGGCCGACATCGTCGTGCCGGTGCCCGACTCCGGCATCCCGGCCGCGCTCGGCTTCTCCGAGGAGAGCGGCGTCCCCTTCGAGATCGGCCTCATGCGCTCGCACTACGTGAGCCGCACGTTCATCAAGCCCACGCAGGAGCTGCGCGAGAAGGCGGCGATGCTCAAGCTGGCGCCGGTCCCCGAGACGCTCCGCGGCAAGCGCGTCGTGCTCGTCGACGACTCGATCGTGCGCGGCACGACGAGCAAGCGCATCTGCAAGTTATTGAGACAGGCCGGCGCGCGCGAGATTCACATGGCGATCACGTCCCCGCCGATCGTCTCGCCGTGCTACTACGGCATCGACACGCCCTACGCCTCCGAGCTGATCGCCAACCAGAACTCCGTCGAGGAGATCCGCAAGTACCTCGGCGTCGACAGCCTGCACTACCTGAGCCTCGCGGGCATGCAGCGCGCGGTCGGCAAGGGCGACGAATCGGGCTGGTGCACCGCCTGCTTCACGCGCCGGTATCCGACGCCGATTCCCGACTATCAGATCACCGAAGCGGTGAAGTGAGCCGTCTCCTCGCGGCGGCTTTCCTCCTCGGCGCGTGCGCGCCGCCCGCGCGGGAAGTCCCTCCGGTCGTGGACCTGCGCGTCTGCGTCGAGACCGCGGCGCAGGCCGAGGCCTACCGCCGGCACTTCAAGGACGCCGTCGCCGTCCCGCCGCGCGGCGGGCGCGACTGCGACGTCACGGTCAAGTCGGCGACGCTCAACGCGGGCAAGGTGACCGTGCGCTCGGCCTACGACGGCTCGGTGCTGGCGGAGATCGACGGCCCGGTCGACCTCGCGCCGCAGCTCGTCAAGGTCGCGATCGAGCAGGGCACCGAGTCGTACCGTAAGGTGTGGGCGCAGCGTTCCGCGTCCGGCTTCGCGCGCTAGGGCTTCTTTTCGGCGAGGCGGACCAGGCGCGCGATGCGACGGTCGTGCGAAGGATGCGCGCTGAAGACGCGCTTGAGCGAGTCCCAGAACATGATCGCGCGGCGGCGCCAGCCGGTCTCCGAGGAGAACTCCCGGCCCGACAGCGCGGAGGCGGCGCGCTCCGGCTTCTCGGAGTCCTCGATGAAGAAGCGGGCGAGCGGGCCCGCGCCCTCGGGGTGGGAGGCCGCGTACTGGTCGGCCAGGTATTCGGAGTGCTGGAGCGAGACCGGGAACAGCAGGACCGCGGCCGCCGTGATCGCGGCGACAAGCACGCCCATGACGTCGGGCTTGTCCGTCATGCCGAGCAGGCCGACCATGATCGGGATCGTGGTCAGAAACATCTTCACGACCTGCCAGGACATGTCGTGGTGGCGCTGGTGCGCGAACTCGTGGCGCATGATCGCCTCCTGCACGTCGGGGCGAAGCGCCTCGAAGGATTTCGTGAAGCGGATTTCGTAGCCGGCGTCATCCTTGAGGCCGACCTGCGCGTTGACCTTGTCGCCGGGCATGATCTTCACGCGCGCGGGCGGCGGGACTTTCGCCTCCACGGCGAGGCGGGCGATCAGCGCCAGCGACTCGGCCGAGGGCTTGGGGTCCTCGGTCTGGGCCAGGACTTTCGCTTCGGCGTTCGCCGTTCCCGCGCCCACCGACTGGCTCGCGGTGTAGAACATCATCCACATGAAAGTCAGGGGCACGGCCATGATGAGCCCGATGACGAGCGGGCCGATCCGGTCGAACGGCGCGTGCATCGCGACGGCGGAGGCGCTCAAGCCGCCGTACGCGAGCAGGACCTTGCCCTTCTCGATCCACGGGCGCGGCGGGGGCACGCGGCCGAGCTTGGAGAGCTTGAGATCGACGTCGGATTCCTTTTCGACGACGTAGGACTCGGCCGGAACCGCGGCGGATTCTTCTTTCGCGATCGAGCCGTCGAACGTCGTGTCCGCGCCGGCTTTCCGCGTCTCGGCGGAGGCGTCGGGCGCCGACGGCGCGGGCTTGATCCCGGCGACGAGCGCCTCCACGTGCGTCGGGTGCATGTCCGCGGGCTTGGCGGCGACGGGAACCACGGGAGCGAGGGCCGCGGGAACGGCGACGAGAACAGGCGTGATCGCCGGAGCCGAGAGCACCGGGAACGACGCGGTCAGAGGGGATAGGCTCGGGGCGACCAAGGACGGCGCGGACAGCGCGAAAGGAACGGGAACCGTCAGCGCGGGGACGCCCCCGACGGGCGCTTCGATCGCGACGCGGATCGTCTGCGCCATGGCCGGGCCCGGGACGGCGAACGCCGCCGTCAGGGCCAAAGCCAGGAATTTACGGGAGAGCTTCATGAGCACAGTATGCCTGCGGAAGCGTCCGGCGTTCAGGAGCGAAAGGCCCTCAAAAGGGGCGCCGAAGGTCCTATGCGAGGACTTGTAATATCCTCGGTAACAGGCTATATACGGTTTGGATGGCTTCATTACCGGTCTACTGGAACCGCTGCACGGGCGACGTCTGGGGCGAGCTCTACGCCGTCAATCTGAACGATCCCCATTTCGAAAAGCTCGAAGGCGTGTACATGGTCTGGCTCGGAGGCGATAAGCCCGCCGCGATCTGCGTGGGTTCCGGGCTGCTCCGAGAGAAGCTCGCCGAGCGCCGCGAGTCGCCGGAGCTCATGGCGCTGCGCCATCAGTCCCTGCTCGTCACGTGGGCCAAGGTGGCCCCCGTCGTCAGCTCCGGCGCGGAGCGCTGGCTCCTCGAGAACTTGAAGCCGAAGGTCGCGAACCGGATTCCGGACGCCCTGCCCGTCGAGGTCAATCTCCCCGGACGCCCGAGCACGGCGCAAGCCGACGCGGGCCCGCCGCCGGGCCAGCTTTTTCAGGATTTGACCGCCCCCGACCCGGCGCCCCCCACCCGCCACGCGGCCGATCCCGTCATCGTCAAGGAGCCCCCGCCTCCTCCGGTCAAGACCCCGCCCCCGACCACCCAGCCGCAACGCTGCCCGCTCCAAGCCGAGTTCGTCGAGCTGGTCAGGAAGGCGAAGGAGACGACCAAGGGCGGATTATTCGGCGGCGGCGGGAAGGCCAAGCCCGAGGAGGAGAAGCTCGTTTCCGACACGGTCCAAATGATCCTCAAAGAGGCCGCGAAGCTTCGCGCCTCGGACGTGCATCTCGAGCCGCTGGAAAGCTCCCTGCGCGTCCGCTTCCGGCTGGACGGCATTCTCGAGGAGATGCTCCAGATCCCGAGCGCCCTGAACCTGCGCGTGGTCTCGCACATCCGCGTGAGCTGCGGCCTCGATCCGGAGCGCGGCATCGGCACGAGCAAGCCGGAGGACGCGCGCATGTCCATCTCGCAGGACGGCGCCGAAATGGACCTGCGGCTGTCGACGTTTCCGACGACGAACGGCGACAAGATCGTGCTCCGTCTTATTCCGCGCAATTCGAAGGTGCCGGGGATCGATGAGCTCGGACTCGAGACGAAGACCACCGACGCCCTGCGCACGGTGGTCACGCGCCCCCAGGGGATGTTTATCGTGACCGGCCCCACCGGCAGCGGCAAG
>JBBQVX010000030.1:0-30183 GCA_038211115.1 Elusimicrobiota bacterium
TCGCGCGACCGACGGACCAGCAGCGACCCCTCACGCCCCGCGGACCCATGACCGGCCGCCCCTTCCTCGCGCGCGCAACGCAACGCACCGCAACGCCGCAACGCACCGGCACTGAATTTCGCTACGCGGCTTTGAGAGGGCGAGGAGACGACGTCCTCCGGGGCGTGAGGGTCGCGACGCGGCCTCATAGTCGCGACCCGTTAGAGGCGGGTCAATCCCGCCGTCCCCGGAGGACGTCGTCTCCTCGCCCTTACCGGCGCGCGGTGTAGCGCAGCTAAGTGTTAAACAGCCGGTCGCCGGCGTCGCCGAGGCCCGGGATGATGTAGCCGTGCGAGTTCAGCACCTGGTCCACCGCGGCGGTGTACACCGGGACGTCGGGGTGGTCCTTGTGGATGCGGGCCACGCCCTTCTTCGAGGCGAGCAAGGTCAGCAGCGCGATGTTCTTCGCGCCGTCGGTCTTGAGGATGTGGATCGACTCGGAGGCGGAGCCGCCGGTCGCGAGCATCGGGTCGCAGAGCACGACGAAGTGTTCGGAGAGACGCTTGGGCAGGCGCACGTAGTAGCGCACCGGGTTCAGGGTCTTCTCGTCGCGGTAGAGGCCGATGTGGCCGATCGACGCCTTCGGCGCGAGCTCGAGCAGGCCCGGCGTCATGCCGAGTCCCGCGCGCAGCACGGCGACGAAGGTCAGCGGCTGATCGAGCACCGTCGCGGCCGCGGCCTTGAGCGGGGTCTGCACCGTGCTCTTGCGCGTGCGCACGCCCTTGAGCACCTCGCAGCCGATCAGCATGGCCACCTCGGCCATCAGGCGGCGGAAGTCCTGGGGATTCGTGGTCTTGTCGCGCAGGCGCGCGAGCTTGTCCTGCACGAGCGGATGATCGCTGACGAACAATTTGGGCATGATATCTCCTAGCGGATGACCTCGAGCACGATGGACTTCGGGCGGGCGGCCTTCGCGGAAATTTTGAGCGCCTCGCGGTACTCGCGCTCGCCGAGGTCGAGCTTCGCCTTGTCGGCGGCGTGGAGGACGGCGAGCGTCTCGCCCTTGGCGACTCGGTCGCCGACTTTCTTCAAGAGTTCGAGGCCGGCGCCGTAGTCCAGCTCCTGGTCCTTGAACGCGCGGCCCGCGCCGAGCAGGACGGCGGCGTGGCCGACCTTGCGCGCGTCGAGCGCCGCGACGAAGCCGGACTTGGTCGCGGCGAGCGGGCGAGACAGCTTCGCTTTGGGGAGGAGGGAGAGATCGTCGATCACGGAGACGTGGCCGCCCTGGGCCTTCACGCAGTCGCGGAACAAGCGAAGGCCGGAGCCGTCTTTGATCTTCGCGCGCATCAGCGCGGCGCCGGCCTCGGGCGTCTTCGAGAGGCCCGAGAGCTTGAGCATCCAGCCGCCGAGCGCCAGCAGGCATTCGAGGTAGTCCGCGGCGGTCTCATCGCCCCGCAGGATCTCCACCGCCTGCCGCACCTCGAGCGCATTGCCGACGTAGCGGCCGAGCGGCTGCTCCATCGCGGTGAGCACGGCGACGGTCGGCATGCCTAAACCGCGCGAGGTCTTCACGAGCGCGCGAGCGAGGTCGCGCGCGCTCTTCTTGTCGCGGAAGATCGCGCCGGAGCCGACCTTCACGTCGAGCACGAGCGCGTCGAGCTCCTCAGCGGCCTTCTTCGATAGGATGCTGGCGACGATGAGCGGCCGCGCGGGCACCGTCGCGGTCGCGTCGCGAAGCGCGTAGAGCGTGCGATCGGCCGGGGCCAAGGTGCCGGTCTGCCCGAACAGGCTGAAGCCGTGCTTGGCGACCTGCGCGCGGATCTCCGGCAGGTCGAGGCGGACGCGGAAGCCCTCGATCGACTCCAGCTTGTCGAGCGTGCCGCCGGTGTGGCCGAGGCCGCGCCCCGACATCATCGGGACCGCGAGGCCGCAGGCCGCGGCGAGGGGGGCGAGCGCCAACGACACGCCGTCGCCGACGCCGCCGGTCGAGTGCTTGTCGGCCTTCGGGCGCTTGATCGCGCCGAGCCCGAGCCGTTCGCCGGAATCGGCCATCGCGCGCGTGAGCTCGACCGTCTCATCCTCGTCCATCCCACGGCACAGCACGGCCATGAGCCAGGCGGACAGCTGATAGTCGGGGATGAGGCCCTTCGCCGCGCCGCGGGCGACGAACGCGAGCTCGCCGGACGTGTGGCGGCCCCCGTCGCGCTTCTTCGCGATGAGGTCGAGGAACAGCACTAGATCGCCTTGATCAGGTCGGAGAGGACGCCGCGCAGGTCGTCGGACACACGGGCGCCGAGCGCCAGCACGTCTCCGTGGTTCTGAATCGCGCCCGGAAGGCCCGCGGCCATGTTCGAGGTCCACACGAGCCCCGCCGTGGTGATGCCCATCTGGCGCGCGGGCACGACCTCGGGCACGACCGACATGCCGACGACGTCGGCGCCCATCGAGCGGAACGCCCGGATCTCGGCCGGCGTCTCGTAGGAGGGACCGCCGACCGCGACGTAGACGCCCGAGTGCGCGGCGACCTTGCGCTTCTTGCAGATCGCGAGGATCGCCTTGCTCAGGCGCGGGTCGTAGGCCTGCGTCATGTCGGGGAACATCGTCCCGAACTCCTCCTCGTGGAACGCCCGGAGGGGGTTTCGGCCCATGAGGTTGATGTGGTCGGTGAGGACGGTGAAGTGCCCGGGCTTGACCTTCTCGCGCATCGAGCCGACGGCCGCGGTCACGATCAGGGTCTTGAGGCCCATGTACTCGAGCGCGCGGACGGGCAGGGCGATCGACTCCATCGCATGGCCCTCGTAATAATGGAAGCGGCCCTGCATGACGGCGACCGAGCGTCCGGCCGAGCGGCCCAAAATGAGCTTGCCCTCGTGGCCGGGGACCGTGGTGCGGGGAAAGCCGGGGATGTCCCGGTAGGGGATCATCAAAGTCTTCTCGAGCGGGGGAACGGCTTTAGCGAGGCCGGAGCCGAGGACGAAGCCGACGTCGGGCGTGAACCCAGGGGCCCGCTTCTTGATGAACGCCGCCGCCTTGCGGATCGCGCCGATGTAAAGATTGATCTTCATGGAGTGGATTCTATCACATCGTCCGCGGGGCGAGGTCCGAGGTCTTGAGAACGCTGATCGAGCCGTTCGCCTCGAGCACGGCCTCGTGGATGCCCTTGACGTCGTGGATGCCCTGGCGGCGCAGCAGGGTGTGCAGCTCCCGCGTCGGGATCAGGTTCTTCTCCAGATTCTTCTTGACGAGCTCGCCCTTGTAGACGAGCAGGCACGGGGAGCCCTGGATGATCGCGCCGAGCTTCCTCCATCGATAGGACGCCCAGCTGACGGTCTTGCTGAGCGCGACGAGCACGGTCGCCAGCACGAGGCCGCCCGTGAGAGAGTTGTCGCCGCCGTTCATCGAGTTCTGCACGGCGTTGCTGACGAGCAGCAGCGCCACGAACTCCGCCGCGCCCATCTGCCCGATCTGCCGCTTGCCGCTCACGCGCAGAAGCAGGAGCACGAACACGTAGGAAACGGCGGCACGGATCAAAAGGTGCGACCACGGCAGCGCCGGAATGCATAATGAATTCATGCCCCGATTCTACCTCAATCCCGCTGGACGCGGCTTCTCGTTTTGGTAGAATCGATCCATGCCCACCGCGACCACCGCCCCGACGGACCTGAAGTCCCTGACGAAGCAGATGCGCATCGACATCATCCGCATGATCGAAGCGGCCGGCAACGGACACCCCGGCGGCTCGCTGTCGATCATCGACATCTTAACCGTCCTCTACTGGAAGTTCCTCAAGAACGATCCGAAGAAGCCCGATTGGGAAGGGCGAGACCGCTTCATCCTGTCGAAGGGCCACGCGTGCCCCGCGCTCTACGCGGTGATGGCGCATCGGGGGTACTTCCCGAAGGCCGATCTCATGAATCTGCGCAAGCTCGGCAGCCCGCTCCAGGGCCACCCCGACCGCCTGCGGCTTCCGGGGATCGAGTTCTCCACGGGCTCGCTCGGCCAGGGCCTCTCGGTCGGCGTCGGCATGGCCTGCGCGGCCAAGCTCGACAAGAAGGACTGGAAGACCGTGGTCGTCCTCGGCGACGGCGAACTCCAGGAAGGACAGTGCTGGGAAGCCTTCATGTCCGCGCCGAAGTTCAAGCTCGACAACCTGATCACGATCGTCGACCACAACAACGGCCAGATCGACGGGCCGGTCAACGAGGTCATGCCGATCGAATCCCTCGCCGATAAATTCAACTCCTTCAACTGGGAGACGCAGTCGATCGATGGTCATGATTTAGCGGCCATCGAAAATGCCCTTAAGAAGGCTTGGGCCGCTAAAGACGGCCGCCCGCAGGTGATCATCGCGAAGACGATCAAGGGCAAGGGCGTCTCCTTCATGGAGAACAACATCGCCTGGCACGGAAACGCCCCCAAGAAGGAAGACGCCGACAAGGCCTGCAAGGAGATCTCCGATGCCCGCTAAAGCGACCCGCGAATCCTTCGGCGAGACGATCCTCGAGATCGCCGCGACGAACGAGAATCTCGTCGTCCTGGACGCCGACCTGTCGAAGTCCACGATGACCCAGCCGTTCATGAAGAAGTACCCGGCGCGCCACTTCGAGATGGGCATCGCCGAGCAGAACATGATCGGCGTCGCCGCGGGCTTGGCACTCTCCGGCAAGATCCCGGTCCTGACCAGCTTCGCGTGCTTCCTGATCGGCCGCGTCGAGTCGATCCGCGTGTCGGCCGCGTACAACCAGACGAACATGAAGCTCGTCGGGACGCACGCCGGCATCGGCATCGGCGAGGACGGCACGTCGCAGATGGGCCTCGAGGACGTGGCCGCGATGCGCGCGCTCCCGCACATGACCATTCTCCAGCCCGCCGACCACATCGAGACCCAGCAGGCCGTGCGCTGGATGATCGAGCACAAGGGGCCGGTCTATATCCGCCTCACCCGCCAAAAGATGCCCGACGTCCATGGCAACGACTACAAGTGGCAGCCGAACAAGATCGACGTCATCTACGAGCCGGCGAAGAAACCGGCGAAGTATCAAGCGACGATCATCGCGTCGGGCGGGCCCGTGCCGCACGCGGTCGAGGCGGCCAAGCTGCTCGAGGCCAAGGGCTTCGCGGTCCGCGTCGCCAACGCGTCCACGCTTCTGCCTTTCGACGGCGAGACCGTCGCGAAGCTCGCCGCCGACTCGCAGCGCATCGTCGCGGTCGAGGACCACAACGTGCACGGCGGGCTCGGCTCCGCGGTGTGCGAGGCGATCGCCGAGCACGGCATCGCCTGCCCCGTCGTGCGCGTCGGCCTGCGCTCGTTCGGCGAGTCCGCGACGCCCGAGCAGCTGTACGAGAAGTACGGCCTGACCGCTCCGAGCATCGCCGAGGCTTGCCTCAAGAACCCCGCGTGAGGCTCGCGGCGGGATTGACGGCGCTCGCCGCTCTCACGGCCCTCGCCGCGGCTCCGCCCGCGCTCGGCTCGCGCCCCGCCGGCAAGGGCTGCGCCTGGAATCTATTCTCCTCCGAGGACCTCGGCATCGAGGTCCCGTATCAGCGCTGCGACTTCGGCTACCGCGTCCTCGACTTCGGGCCCGGCAAGCGCTCGCTGTTCCAGTCGATGAAGGACACCGGCAAGAAGGAAGAGGTGTATCCCGTCATCACGGTCTACCCGATGAAGGAAGGCGAAACCCCCGAGGAAGCGGTCCGCCGCGTCGGCTTCAAAGGCATGAGCTGGTACAAGAAGCGCCACTGCGTCGTCGTCCAAACGAAAGTCGCGCATCTACGCGCGGGACAGGGCGCCTACACGATCTCCCCCGACGAGTCCTACGCGGCGAAGGCCGCGAAAGCGGCGGGCACGGACATCCCGGAGCCGCCGTGCGGCGACCAGGGCGAGTCGGCCGACTCCATCTCCTACTTCGAGTTCCACCCGCTCGAGAACGCGCGCATCTTCGTCTACGTCTCCGCCGGGCAGGACACACCGCTGTTCGACGAGACCGCGATCAAGTTCCTCCGCAAATGATCTCGGCCCGCGACCGCGTGGTCCTGGACGCGCTCCTGCCGCCGGGCGGGCCCGAGGGGCTACCCGGCGTGTTCGAAGCCGGCTTCGAGAATTGGGAACGTGGCTTTTCCGCCGACGCGGCCGCCCCGATGCGCCTCGGCTGGCGCGCCGCGCTCCTCGTCGCGGCCTGGATCTCGCCGCTGCTCATCTTCCGCCTGCCGCCGATCGACCGCTTGCCGCCGCCGGACCGCGAGGCCGCGCTCGACGCGATGGGCAAGAGCCGCTTCTACCTTATGCGCCAGTGCTCGCTGCTGCTCAAGGCGGTGACGAGTTTCGGCTACGGGAGCACGCGCGCCGTCAGGCTCGCCGTGGAATACGATGCGCGTTGACGGCGCCGCGGGCGCGCGCTTCGACGAGGTCTTCGACTACGTCGTCGTCGGCTCCGGCGCCGCCGGCGCGACCGCCGCGCGCGCACTCGCCGGAACCGGCCGCTCGGTGTGCATCCTGGAGGAAGGCCCCGCGATCGACCCGAAGAATTTCGGCGACGACTCGTGGGGCGCGTTCAAGACGATGTTCCGCGACATGAACGGCCAGGTCGCGCGCGGCCGGGCCTTCATCCCCGTCATCCAGGGGCGCGTACTCGGCGGCAGCACCGTCATCAACTCCGCGATCGTCTGGCGCATCCCCGACGACGTCTTGGCCGAGTGGGCGGCCCTCGGCCTCGGCGACGCTCTTCCCGCGCGCGAGCTGCACCGCTACTGGGACCAGATCGAGACCGAGCTCGACGCCGCGCCGACGGCGCCCGAAACGTGGGGGGGCTTCAACCGGCTCATGCACGAGGGCGCGAAAAAGCTGGGCGTGCAGGCGGGGCCGACGCGGCGCTACGCCTCGGGCTGCAAGGGCACCGGGCGTTGCCTGACGGGCTGCCCGAGCGGAGCCAAGCGCAGCATGCTGACGACTTATCTGCCGCAGGCCGAAGCCAAGGGCGCCGTCATCGTGACCGGCGCCGAGGCGCGGCGCGTGCTCGTCAAGGACGGCCGCGCCGTCGGCGTCGAGGGGCGGCTGTCGGCGCCGGGGCGGCCGAGCTTCACCGCGAAGGCTCGCCGGGCCGTCGTCGTCGCGGCCTCGGCGATTCAGACGCCGCAGCTGCTCGCGCGCAGCGGCGTGCGGTCCGCGCACCTCGGCGCGCACTTCATGGGGCATCCGGGCACGCCGATCAGCGGGCTGTTCGACGCCCCCGCGAACCTCTGGCGCGGCGCCACGCAGGGCTACGACTCCCTGCACCACCGCCGCGACTACCGCGTGAAGGTCGAGACGATCGGCCTGCCGCCCGAGGTCGTCTTCGCGCGCCTGCCCGGCGCGGGCCGGAAGTGGAAGGAGAAGATGGCGCTGGCCGCGCGCACCGCGATCTTCGCCGTGCAGACGCGCGCCTGGGCCGAGGGCACGGTGCGCGAGGGCCCGTTCGGCGCCGACATCCGCTACGACCTGACGCGCCGCGACATGATGCAGATCCGCCGCGGCCTGCGCTTCGCCGCGGAACTGCTGTTCGCCGCGGGCGCGCGCGAGGTGTGGCCCGGGATCTTCGGGCTTCCCGAGACGCTCAAGCCCGGGCAGGAGGCGCTGCTCGACTCCGGCCCCGACGACCCGCGCTGCTACTCCTGGATTCTGTCGCACCTGTTCGGCACCGCGCGCATGGCCGCGCGCGCCTCGGCGGGCGTGGTCGGGCACGATTTCGCCGTGCACGGGATCGCGAACCTCGTCGTCGCCGACTCGTCGGTGTTCCCGACCAACCTCGGCGTGAATCCCCAGCACGCGATCATGGCCGTCGCGCGCCTGTGCGCCGAGCGCCTGGCCGAGCGGAGAAATTGATGGAACACAAACCCCTATTTGCGCGCATGAAGGACATGACCGAAAAAGAGCTCTACGGGCTGCTCGCGGCCGGCCGGCCGCCGTCGGCCGAGAGCCTCGCCGGCTGGGAGTTCCGCGGCTGGAACCATCCGCCGGTTCTGGCGCTGCTCGGCATCCGTAAGTTCGTGAAGGGCTTCTTCCTCGCCGACGGCCTGGAGGGCTACAACCGCCCGCCGCGTCAGGACGGCTTCGACCGGGAGTGGACCGGCGCCGGAACGCCGTTCGGCTTCTACCGCCTCGGCCCGCCGGCCGCGCCCGACGACGTCTATCCGAACTCGCTCGTATTGAACTACGGGACCAGCCCGCGCAACCCGCGCTGGAAGCCGGAACGGCTCCTGCGCGATTACCTCGTTCAGCCCGATCCGTTCGAGCCCGACGTCTTTCTCGGCCTCGCGACGTGGGCGATCGGGTCCGCGCGCCCCGCGAGCAACTTCTTCCTGCTCGAGCGGCTGGCCAAGAGCCAATGGCGCCCCTGAGGACGCCCTTGTACGCGGCGGCGTGCGCCGCCGCGTTCTGCGTCCCGCTCGTTGCGACGGCAGCGGAGCCGGCGCTCAAGACGATTCGCGTCCTGACGTTCAACGCCGCCGGCATTCCTGTCGTCCACCCCGAAATGACCAAGCGCGTCGCCGCCGCCGGACGCGCCGTCGCCGATGGGGGGTACGACCTCGTCGGCCTGCAGGAAATGTGGCGCGACAAAGACAGCGCCGCGCTCGCCGAGGCCTCCGGCCTGCGCTACGTCGCGCGAAACCATCGCCGGTACGCCATCCACTCGGGACTGAGCATTCTCTCACGGTGGCCCATCCTAATGAAGGAGGAGCGCGCGTTCAGCTCGGTGCGCCCATCGCTGCGCCATCTCTCCCAGGGCGAAGCCCTGGTCAGCAAGGGCTTCCTATTCGCGCGCGTCGCGACGCCTTGGGGGGAGCTCGACGCGTACGCGGCGCACACCTTGGCGGACTACCCCGAAGCCCAGTATCACCTCCTCCGCATGACCGAGCTCTTCGAGCTGTCCGAAGGGGTGCGCGAGTTGTCCGGAAATCGCCCGTTCGTGATCCTCGGCGACCTGAATTCCGGGCGCGGCGACCGCGAGTACGACGTCTTCCTCGATCTGCTCGGCCTACGCGACCTGTGCGAACGCAAAGGCCGGGAGCAGTGCCCGGACGCCGATCACACGCCGCGCATCGACCATATCCTGGTCCCGGGCGAGCTGGCCGCGACGGGCCGAAAGGTGCTCGACGCGCCCATCGACCAGACGGGGCTCATGTTGTCCGACCACCCCGGGCTCGCGGCCGACGTGCCGCGAGCGCTGATGTCCCTGCGCGCCCGCCCCGATGCGCAGCGACGCGCCGCGGCCTTGATCGCCGTCGAGGAGGCCGTCGGAGCGGCGATCGAGCGCCTGGAAGCGCAACGGAGGCGAACGGGCTGGATTCCGATTTACGGCTCGTTCCTCGCCGCGCGCTACGCGCGCCAATCGGGGAGGCTCTCGGTCATCCGCGAGCGCGCCGCCACCGCGCGGGCCGCTCTAAAGCTCTAGTCCGGGACGACGACGACACGCGTGTCCGCCATTAGGTCGTGCCAGGCGCGTTGTTGCGGCTCCCAGAACGCCCACAGGTAGCCGAGCCCGGCCGCGTAACCGGACACGAGCGAGACGAGCGCGCGAATCTCGCGTTGCCGCTTCTCGAGCGGGCCGCCCCTCGTCGAGACGACGCGAAGCTTGAGCAGGCGCTTACCCGGCGTCGCGTCCATGCGTGAAAGGAATACGAGTTGATAGACGATCCACGCGACGGCGAACCCCCAGCCCTTCAGGATCAGCGCATGGGTTCCGCCCGAGACCGCCTCAAGCAGCATCGCGCAGAACATCCAGTCGAGCAGGACGGCGCCCGCGCGGCGCGACATCAGCGGAACCGCGCCGCCGACGAGCGGGCCCTTGGGCGCGGCTGGCCGCGCGAGCAGGCCGAACAGGCTCGTGGGTGAGGCGGGCGCAGACGCGGCGCCGACCGGTTCCTCGCGGCGGACCTTGTAGACGCGGATCTTCTCGGGAATGCCCTTGAGCTGCATCAGGCCGATCTCGCTCGAGGGGACCTCGGCTTTATTCATCGCGAGGTAGACGGCCTCGGTGAAGTACACCTGGCCCGCCTCGGCGATGCCCTCGATGCGTGCGGTGATGTTGACCGCCTCGCCGAAGACGTCGTTCTCCATCAGGTTCACTTCGCCGGCGTTGATCGCGATGCGGATCTCGAGGCGGTCGTCGGCGGCGCGGCCTTCGTTACGCTTGGCGAGGGCTTCCTGGACGGAGACGCCGGCCAGCACCGCGTTCGTCGGGCTCTCGAAGGTCATCAAAAACGCGTCGCCGATCGTCTTGATCAGCCGCCCGCCGCGGGCCTCGAGCAGCGGCAGCACGACCGCCCTGTGCTCGTCGAGCATCGTCGAGATCGCCGCGCGGGTCTTCGAAGACGTCTTGTCCGTGAAGCCCTTGATGTCCGTCAGCAGGATCGTCAGGTGTCGCGTCGTCGGTTCGGCCATGTGGTTATGATATCACAGGCCGGTGAAGGCGAGCGCGTCGAAGTCCTGGTACTCGCCGAGGAATACGGCCGGCGGCTCCTGCGAGTAGTCGAGGAGCCCGAACGAGCCGTTCTCGCCGAGCAACTCGGTCGTCGCGGCGCGGATTTCCAGCACGCGGTAGGGGCGGCCGCCGAGCTCCACGGTCCCGAGAGGCTTGAGGCCGTCCCGTGGCGGAGCCGCGTGCGTCGTCTTGAAGCTCACGGCGTACGCGCCGTCCGTCTCGCCGAGGCGCCCCGCGCGGCCGTCCTCGAACGTCAGGAGCCAATCGTGCCAGAAGCCCAGCGGCGTTTTGAGTCGGGCGTGCCCGACGACGCTGAACGCGGCGCCGCGGTAGAGGCCGCGCGCACCGATCCGCAGCGGAGAACCTTCGGCTTCGGGGGAGCTCATGGAATTCGTGACATTATATGAGTATTGCGCGTTCGGCGCGCGCGGGCTATCCTTCGGGCAATGTCCTGGCGCGAGCAGATCGAGCCCGATTGGTTCCACGAGGCGCCGTTCTACCTCGCGGCGGTCATCGCGCACGGCGCCCTGCTGAGCTTCAATCCGGTCATCAACTGGGGCGGCGTGATCGCGCCCGAGAAGGCGATCCCGATCGAGTTCGTCGCCGAGGTCCCGCTGCCCAGGGTCGAGCAGCCGGCGCCGCCGCTCAAGCCGGAGCTGAATCCGGGCGGAGACGGCTCGAACGCCCCGCCCAAGCACGGCGAGGGCAAGTTCGAGGCGGAGAAGGTGAAGCGCGGCGCCGTCGATCCGCCGTCCAAGCCCAAGCCCGTCCCGAAGCCCGCGGCCGTCAAATCCAAGGTCAACAAGGCGGGCTCGACCGTGATCAAGGCCAAGGCCGCCGCGAAACCCAAGCCGCTGGCCAAGCCCAAGCCGGATGCGCAGGCCGTGAAGTTCGCGCGCGAGGCGCAGGCCGAGTCCAAGCGCCTCCACGCCGAACGCGACCGGACCGCGCGCGCCGTCGTCGCCGAGAAGGCGGCCGCGGCGAAGGCCGCCGCCGCGGAATTCGCCGCAGAGAAGAAGAAGATCGCCGCCGAGCGCGCCGCGCAGGCGAAGGCCGCGCGCGACCGCTTCGCGGCCCGGCAGGCGCTCGAGCGCGAGCGCCGCGCCGCCGTCGCCCGCGCCGAGGCCGAGCGCCGCGCGGAGGCCGCGCGCGAGGCCGCGGAGCGCAGGGCCGACGCGCTCGCGGAGAAGAAGCGCCTCGTGACCGAGGCGAAGGCGGCGAAGGCCGCCAAGCGCGCCGAGCTCTCCTCGGCGCTGGCGACGATGGCCGACCCCGACGAGGCGCTCGAGGCCGCGCCGGCGCCGTCGAAGAGCGGCCGCGGCTCCGCGCGCAAAGGCAAGCCCCGCGCCGGCGGGCCCGTCGCGGGCAAAGGCGGCGATGGCGGCGCCTTCGGCGAAGCCGAATCCGGCGAGGGAGGGGGAACGGGCGGCGGCGAAGCCGAGCTCGCGGGCGCGCGCAAAGCCGGCGCCGCCGCCGCGTTGGCCGAGTCGACGGACCCCGGCGACGCGGCCGGGAGCGGCGGCTCCGATCTCATCGACTCCAAGGCGAAGGGCGGGGGCGTCGGGCCCGAGGGCGGCGGAGTCTCGTTCTCGATCGACGGCCCCGTGGGCGACCGCCGCATCCTGACGCGCGTCTCGCCGACGAGCCCGGACTGGGTCGCGACCCGCAATCTCGACCTGACGGTCACCGTCCGCTTCCAGGTCCTGCCCGACGGCTCGGTGAAGCCCGGCGCCGTGATCCAAAAGACGTCCGGCTTCCCCGACATCGACGCGCGCGCCCTCAAGGCGCTGTCGCGCTGGCGCTTCCAGCCCGTCAAGTCGGGCGCGGAGGCCTCGGGGCGCGTGACCTTCCGCTTCACCTCCTAGTTGATCCTCATCGTTGACCGCCGTCAAGCCGCCCGCTTGACTGACGTCCTCGAGGCGGGGCCGGCGTCCGCGCTATCATGTCGGCATGACCTTCAAGAGACTCGCTCCGGTTCTTCTCGCCCTCTCCGCCGCCTCGGCCCATGCCGCCTCCTCGGCCGTGGTCAAAATGCCGGCCGGCTTCCCGGTGAGCATGCCTTCCGTCACGATCACCGCCATGATCCCGGCGCCCTCCCTCAACATCCTGTCCATGCCGCTGGGCGCGCCGACGATCCTGCCGACCATCCGCCAGATTCCGACGATCCTCCCGGCCCGCCTCCCCGGCGTGCCGTCGCCGCTCCCGATGCCCGTGCCTCTCGCTCTGAGCGCCGTGAAGCACGCCGCGCCGAGCACCGGCGACCATTTCACGCTCGACTGGAGCCTGCTCGACGGCACGAGCGGCGGCACGTCCGACGATGAGACGTCCAATGAGCTCGTGCCCGCCGATCCGGGCCCGAAGCCCCAGCCGCCGGCCGGCGCGATGAACGAGCTCCGGGACGCCACCAGCCAGCGCACGCCGATCCGCGTCGGCGCCGACAAGGCCAAGGCGCTCGCCGGCGGCAAGGTGTTCGACGGCCGCCGCGAGGCGCAGCGCGAGCTCGCGCTGCCCCACGCCAAGTTCTTCTAAGACGCCTCCCGGTCCGTCGATTCGATCGCCCGCTTCTTCATAAGCGGGCGATTGACTTTTAGGGGGGTGGCCCGTACACTTCACGTCATGAGGCGCGTTTCTCGCGTCGTTCTATTCTTTTGCCTGGCCGCCTCCGCGGCGCGGGCCGCCTCGCCCAAGTTCAAGCCGGCCGAGGAGGCACCGTCGCGCGACGGTTTCAACTCGATGAACATGGAAGCCCAGGCCGTCATGGGGGAGCTCCAACTGCAGTCGGGCGACGTCGGCGGCGCGCGCGCGACCTTCCAAAGGTCGCTCGACCTCGGCACGAAGGTGCGCGGCCCGCGCGCGGAGGTCGCGGCGCAGAGCCACTACCGCAGCGCCGAGATCTCGCTCGCGAAAGGCGAATACGGCGACGCCCGGCGTAATCTCGAGATCCTGGTCCAGCGCTATCCGGAGACCGAGTGGGCCGAGCGCGCGCGCAATCTCCTGACCAAGATGCCGGACAACAACGCCGCGGCTCCGATCGAGGCCGACGAGCCCTACGTTCCCGCGATGGCGTCGTCGTCGGCCGAGGAGGCGCTCGGGCGCCTGCGCGCGGCCATCGAGGAGAAGCGCGTCGAGGCCGCGCTGGCCGAGGCCTACGACTTCCACCGCCGCTACCCGTCGCGCCCCGAAAACGGCGAAGTCGATCTCGCCGCGGGAGCTCTGCATCTGCGCCGCGGCGAGGCGGCCAAGGCCGTGCGCTTCCTGAAGCCGCTCGCGGCCGGCCGTGATCCGGAGTTGAGGAGCAAGGCCCTGCACCTGATCGGTGCCGCGCTTTCAACGCTCGGCCTCGACGAGGCGGCGCTCAAGCTCGTGCCCGAGGTCGACCCCGCCGCGACGAGGGACCGCTGGCTCGCGCTGGCCCAGATCTGGCGCGCGGCGGCCGAGGAGCGCATGGGCCGCAAGGACGAGGCGGCGGAGCACTACCGCGCGGTCTCGGCCTCGGGCCAGGACTCTCCGGTGAAGGCGTACGCGCTCGCCGCGATCGCCGCGGACTGGGACCGAAAGGGCAAGACCGACCGCGCGCGCGACGCGCTGCAGCGCGCGGGCGACGAGGCCGCGAAGTGGGGACTCGTCGAGCTGCGCGAGTCCGCGGCGCTGTCCGAGGCGCACCTGCTCATGCGCGGCCGCAAATTCGACGAGGCGCAAAAGGCGTACGCGCGCTTCGCCGCCGGCTTCCCCGACAGCCCGCTGCGCGCGCAGGCGCTGTATCAGCGCGGCCTCTGCCTCAAGAAGCTCGAGCGGCCCGAGGACGCGGCCGCCGTGTTCGAGGACCTCGCCGCGCGCCACCCGGCCTCGGCGTACGCGGCCGACGCGCACCTGCAATTGGGACAGCTCTACACCGAGCTCGGGAAGTCCGAGCTCGCGCTCGGGCACTACCGCCAGATGGGCCGCACGTCCGAGGCCCGGGACGCCGACCGCGAAGCGCTGCTCCTGATGGCGCAGGTCCACTACAACAAGAAGCGCTGGGCCGAGGCGATCCCGCTGTACAAAAAATATCTCGAGGGCGCCGCCGGCGATGCGAGGACCAAGGAGGTCGAGGGCCTTCTGCTCGTCGCCACTTGGCAAAACGACAAGGAAGACCCCGACCTGCCCGCGCTCGTCGCGAAGTACCCGAATCACCAGCTCGCGGCTCAGATCCGCTGGGATCTCGCGGCGAAGGCCTATAAAAAGCAGGACTGGGACTCGGCCGAGCAGCTTTTCCGGAAGCACATCGAGGACAACCCGCACGCCGCGAACGTCGGCGAGGCGCGCTACTACCGCGCGGAATCCCTGCGCCAGCTTCACCGCGTCGAAGACGCCGCGGGCGCGTACCGCAAGTTCATGTCGGCGCACCCGAAGCATCCGCGCGTGCGCGACGCCGCGATGGCGCTCGGCGCGATGCTCTACGAGGCCGGCGACGCCTCCGGCGCGGCCGCGGCCTACGCGAAGGTCGGCGGCACCGGAGCCGACGCCGCGGACGCGGCGTACAACCGCGCGCTGGCGCTCGCCAAAGCCGGGAAGGAGCGCGAGACCGAGAAGGCGTGGGCCGCCTTCACGCAGAAATTCCCCAAGCACGAGAAGGCGTCGTGGGCCTGGTCGCAGATCGCCAAATTACGCGAGGACCGCTCGGACCTCGCGGGCGCGGCCGACGCCTACGCGCGCGCGACCGGAACCGGCGAGCGCATGAAGGCGCTCTACTCGCTCGGCCGGCTTCAGGAGCGGCGCAAGAAGACGAAGGAAGCGAAGAACGCCTACGAGCGCCTGCGCGCCTTGTCGCCGAAGGACGACGGCGCGCGCCTCTCGGGCCTGTTGCGCCTGGGCCTCATGCTGGAGCTCGAGGACAAGCCTCAATCCGCGGGCCCGCTCTACGCCGAGGTCCTCCGCCACGCGGAGCGCGGGAGCCCGTCCTTCGAGACCGCGCGCAAGCGCCTCGAGTCTCTGTCTCACGACAAATCCCTGATCAAACGCTGATTTTCAGCTCAGTCAGCTCAGTGTCAGGCTTGCCGGATTCCCGTATTTCCGTGGGATGTTCCAATCCTAAGCCGAAATACTGGAATCCGGCACGCCTGACACTACTATCAAGGGGTCAGCACGTAGTCGACGCCCTTCTCGATCTTGAACTCGATTTGGCCGTCGCGGTCGTCGCCGGTGACCTTGAGCGCGCCGAGTCCCTCGGCTTTGGCCCTCGCGGCGAACATCTTGGAGCGGGACCTCTCGTAGCTTTCGGTCGACTCGCGGATGCCTTCCGTGTTCATGAGCAGCAGGGAGAAGAGCGCGCCAGTGCCGCTGATGACGGCCGAGGTCTTCACCTCGCGCCGGGCCTCCCAATACGCCTGGACGGCCCGGGCCTTGTCGGTCAGCGCCTGGAAATGGGGATGGTCGCACACGCACTTCGCCTCGGGCTTCTCGGCGGAGGTCTGCGCCGCGGGGGAGGGAAGGGGCGTGGGCGCCGCCATCATTTCCGCGCGGAGCGTCATGGACGAGGTCAGAAGCAAGAGCGCCAAGGAAGTTTTCTTCATGCCAAGAGGATAACCGGGAAGGGCCGCCGCGTCGGGGGCCTTCGGGCCTAGGGGCGGGCCGCTGAACGGCCCATTCCTTTAACAGCTCCGGCCTTGCGGGGTTCGGGACGCTCCGCTATACTTGCGGCCATGAGCGGAATGACCTTTGTCGACATGCTGAAAATCAGCATCGCGATGCCGATTTTGCTGATCCTGTCGCTGGCGATCTTCGCCCAGGCGCTCGAGCGGCTCTACTCCTACTGGTTCGCCCAGAAGATGCCGACCGCGATGTGGGAGCGCGTGCGCGACCGCCTCGAGGCGGGGGACAAGGCCGGAGCGATCGCCGTCGCCCGCCGCGACACGACCTTGATGGGCGAGGCCATCGCGCGGCTGCTCGGGCTCGAGACGTCGAACACGGAAAAGCTCGTCGAGGCGTTCCAGCTCTATCGCCAGCGCCTGAGCCTCGGCCTCAACCGCCGGGTGGGGCTGTTCGGCACGGCAAGCTTCATTTCGCCGCTGATCGGCTTGATGGGGACGGTGCTCGGCATCATGCGCGCCTTCCACGACCTCTCCGCGGCCGGAGCCGGCGGCCCCGCCGTCGTGGCGGCCGGCATTTCGGAGGCGCTCGTCGCCACCGCCTGCGGCATCGGCTTGGCCGTCGTCGCGGCGCTGCTCTACAACTACTTCACGCTGACCGCGCGCTACCGCCTGAACACCGCGGACCTGTGGGTCCTGGAGATCGCGCAGCTGCTGGAGGACCATGGCGGGAAGCCCGTTTCATAAGGACGACGAGGCCGCGCCGATCGCCGACGTCAATGTCGTGCCGCTGGCCGACGTCTCGCTCGTCCTGCTGATCATCCTGCTCGTGCTCTCGCCGATGGCCGCGCAGTCGATGCTCAAGGTGCAGAGCGCCGCCGCGAAGGCGGAAGCGGCGCAGCCGACGCGGACCGAGGTCCTGACCCAGCGCGAGCCCGAGGCCGTGGTCGTGCTGTCGATCTCCGCCGCGGGCTTCGTCATGGACGGCAAGCTCATGCCGTCCGCGGCCGAGCTCACGGGCTACCTCAAGCTGAAGCTCCAGCCGAGATCCGACCGCAAGGTGTTCGTCTCGCCCGAGCTCCAGGTCCCGCACGGCCAGGTGATCGCAGCACTCGAGGCCGTGCAGGCCGCCGGCGGCACGGCGGCGCTCGTGCAGATCGCGGATCCGGAGGCGCGCTGACATGGCCAAGTACGCCCTGCTGCGCATGCGCGCCAACACCCCGGAGCCCGAGCCCGTCACTGAGGTGAACATCATCCCGGTCATCGACATCTCGCTCGTGCTTCTCGTCATCCTGTTCGTCACGGCTCCGCTTCTCGCATATCCGACTTTGCCCGTCGAGCTGCCTCCCGCGTCCGCGCTGCCCAACCAGGAGTTGACGATCGCGCTCACGTGCGCGCTCGACGGCGCGCTGTCCGTGCGCGCCGCGGCCTCGAGCTGGGACACCGTGGTCTCCGATCTGCGCCGCGAAGTGGACAAAAAGCAGGGCTCCATCGTCCTGATCCGCGCCGACAAGTCCGTACAGTACCGCACGATCCAGCGCCTGATCGCGGTCGCCAAATCCGCGGGAGCCGCGCAGATCGCGCTCGCGACCGAGCCGGTGAAGAAATGATCGCGGCGCCGCTCCTGCTGCTGGCGTCCTGCGCGTGGAGCGCCCCGTCCAAGTCCGAGCTCTCGCAGGACATCACCGTTAAGGCGCGCGCGGGCGTCGCCGCCGGCGTGCAGGTCGCGCCGCCCACGGCCTCGAAGCCCGTCATCGACGAGGTCCTGCGCTCGCTGAAGCTCGGGCGCGGCGCGAGCGCGCCCGCCGCCGAGCGCATCCGCACGGGCGCCGATACCGCGCGTTTCGACCGACCGTTTCCCGAGCCCCCGTTCTTAGCGCTGTCCCCGGCCAACATCGTCGCGGTCTACGACGAGTGGATCTTCGAGATCCTCGACGACGAAGGGGAGATCGTCTGGAAGTCGGACGGGGTCGGGATGCTCAACGAGAAGGTGGACTGGGACGGAGGCGGGCCGGACGGGCGCCTTTCGGTCATCGCGGGGCGCTCCTACCATTACCGCTTCACGGGGCGCAGGGCCGGGCGCTCGTTCGTCATCGAGAGCGATCCCGTGCCGCTGAAATCCTTCACGCACCGCGAGTACGCGGGCGAAACCCGGCTCGAGGCGGACGCCGCTTTGTTCTTCGAGCCCGGCAAAGCGGACCTGACGAAGGAGGCCGGGGCGTGGGTCGACGCGCTCGCGAGCCGGCTCCGTCTCGGCGAGCCGCGCGCCGACGGGAACTACAGGATCGAGCTCAGCGCGAAGGACGTCCGCGCCAAGACGGCCGCCGCCCGCGCGAAGGTGCTTGCGCGGCGCCTCGCGAAGTCCCTGGTGGTGGCACCCGAACGCGTCGTCGTGTCCGTGATGCCCGTCTCGCGCGGCGAGGCCGTCTCCGCCTTCTTGCCGCCCTCCAAAGGCGCGGCGCTCCGAATCGAGTAGAATAGGGGGATAATGTCCTCCAAAAGCGCGCATCATCAGGTCACTCTCATACCCGGAGACGGCATCGGCCCCGAAGTCGTGGCGGCCGTCCAGGCCGTGCTCGCCGCCGCCGAGGTCAAGATCGACTGGGAAGAACGCCACGCCGGCGCGCGCGTCTTCAAGGCCGGCGTCGCCTCCGGAGTCCTGCCCGAGACCGTCGAGTCCATCCGCCGGACGAAGTGCGCGCTGAAGGGCCCGCTCGAGACGCCCGTCGGCTTCGGAGAGAAGAGCGCGAACGTCACTTTGCGCAAGTACTTCGAGACCTACGGCAACATCCGGCCCGTGCGGGAGCTTCCCGGCATCCGCACGCCGTACTCCGGCCGCGGCATCGATTTCGTCGTCGTGCGCGAGAACGTCGAGGACCTGTACGCCGGGATCGAGTACCTGCAGACGCCGGGCGTCGCGCAGGCGCTGAAGATCGTGACGCGCAAGGGATCCGAAAAAATATGCAGGCTGGCTTTTGAGATCGCCCGCGCCGAAGGCCGCAAGAAAGTCACGTGCGCGACGAAGGCCAACATCCTGAAGCTCACGGAAGGGCTGTTCAAGCGCGTGTTCGAGGACGTCGCCAAGGACTATCCCGAGATCGCGTCCGAGCACCAGATCGTCGACAACTGCGCGCACCAGCTCGTGATGCGCCCCGAGCAGTTCGACGTGCTCGTGATGACGAACATGAACGGCGACATCCTGTCGGATCTCGCCTCGGCCTTGATCGGCGGCCTCGGCTTCGCGCCCTCGGCGAACCTCGGCGACGGCGCCTCCATTTTCGAGGCCGTCCACGGCTCCGCGCCCCAGATCGCGGGCAAAGACATGGCCAACCCGACGGCGCTCCTGCACAGCTCGGTGCTGATGCTCCGCCACCTGGGCGAGATGAAGGCCGCCGACTCGGTCGAGAATGCGCTGCTCGTCACGCTCGAGGACGGCCGCGTGCTGACGGCCGACATGGCCGGCGGAGGCCGCGAGCCCTCCGGGACGAAGGCGTTCACCGCCGCGGTGATCAAGAACCTCGGCAACGCGCCCAAGGCCTACCCGAAGCGGGAGTACAAAAAGGTGAAGATGCCCGTGGTCACGCACGACGCGGTGATGGTCGTCGCGAAGGAGCAGCGCGCGATGGGCGTCGACATCTTCGTGGCGACCGCGATCGACCCGATGGTGCTCGGCCCGTCGATCGAGACGATGATCAAGAGCCTTCCCGTGCGCCTCGCCCAGATCTCCAACCGCGGCACGAAGGTCTACCCCAACGAACTCCACATCGAGTCCGACCCCGTGGACTGCGCGCGCCTGCGCTTCAAGGTCGCCCATCACGGCGACACCTTGAGCGACAAGGACATCGCCCAGTTGCTGCTGATCGTCGGCACGCAGGCGCCGTGGGTGCACGTCGAGAAGCTCTACAAGTACGACGGCCAGGCCGCCTTCACGAAGGACCAGGGCGAGGACTAAGGCGGCGACGGGCATGGCCCCGCTCCTCGTCCTGCTCTCCGGAGCGGCCGCGCTCGTCTACGAGCTCGTTTGGACGCGCTGGCTGACCTTGGCCTTGGGCGCCGGCGCGCGCAGCATGGCCGTCGTCGTCGGCGCCACGATGCTGGGCCTCGCCGCCGGCAGCCGCCTCGCCGGCGCTCCCGCGGACCGCAGCACGCGGCCGCTGCGCCTGTACGCGGGCATCGAGCTCGCGATCGCGCTGGCGGCGCTCGCCGCGGGCGCCTTGCTCCGCGGCGCGTCGGCGTTCCCGCCCGCCTGGCCGCCGGCGGCGGCGGCCGCGGCCGCTCTGCTCGTCGTGGTCCTTCCGATGGCGCTGATGGGCGCCACGTTGCCGTGCCTGACCGCCGCGATATCGCGGGGCGGGGGAGGAAGGACGCTCGGCCGCCTCTACGCCTGGAACACGACGGGCGCCGTGATAGGCTCGGCGGCGGCGGGCTTCGTCCTCGTGCGCCATCTCGGCTTGCGCGGCTCGACGTTCGCGGCTGCAGCACTCAACGCGGGCGGCGCCGCCCTAGCGCTCGCGTGGGACCGCTGGAAGGGCGCATCCTCCCGCGCGAACCGCGCGGAGCCGGCGGCGGAAGCCGCTTCGCCGATCGCCGGGCTCGTGCTCGCCGGCGCCGCCGCGAGCGGCGCCGGAAGCCTCGCCTGCGAGGTGCTCTTCTCGCGCCTGCTCGTGCACGGCTTATCGGCGACGACGCACGCGTTGAGCATCATCTTCACGACCTTCATCGCCGGGCTCGCTCTGGGCGCGCACGCGGTGTCGCGCCTGCCCAAGGAGACGAAGGCGCGGACCGGCTTGCTCGGCGCAGCACTCCTCGCCTCGGCGATCCTCGCCATGGCGCTGGCGCCGTCGCTCGCCGAGTCCGCGCGCCTGCTCGTCTATCTGCGCGGCGCGCACAACGGCTGGGGCGCCATCCTGGCGGTCGAGGCCGCCGTCTCGATGCTGATGCTGCCGGTCACGGCGGCGATGGGGCTGTGCCTGCCGCTCGCCGCGGCGGCCCTGCGCGGCGGGAAGCCCGGCGAGTCCTCCGGGCGCCTGCTCTTCGTCAACACGCTCGCGGGCATGGCCGGCGCGCTCGCGTCCGCCTTCGGCCTGCTGCCCTGGCTCGGCCTGCGCCGCGCCTTGTGGGCCGTGACCGCCGCGCAGGCGGTCGTCGGCGCACTCCTCGTGCAGCGCGACCGGGAGTTTCCGGCAGGGCGGCGCCGCCTCGGCTGGCTCGCGGCCGCGGTCCTCGCCGTTTCCGCCGGCGTCTGGGCGTCTCCGCCCGCGCTCGGCTTTCCTCCCGGGTTCGGGACTCTGATCCCGCACAAGGCCATCAACCGCGAGCTCGAGTTCGAGGTCCTATGCTACCACGAGGGCGCCGTGGCGACGACGTCCGTCATCCGCGAGCGCGCGACCGGCGCGCGAGACCTCGTGATCGACGGCTTCGTCGCGGCCGGCGAGGCGATCTCCGCGGACTACATGGCTCTGATGGGCAGCCTGCCGATGCTCCTCCACGGCGCCCCGCGCCGGGCACTCGTGATCTGCTTCGGCACCGGCTCCACGGCGCGGGCGGTGGCGCAAACGCAGGGCGCCTCGATCGACCTGGTCGACGTCAACGCCGACGTCTTCGGCTGCGCCGCCTGGTTCGGGCCGGCCAACGAGGCGCTGCTGCGCCGCGCGAGCGTCTACGTCGAGGACGGCCGGCATTTCCTGGCGCGCGGCGGTCCGGAATACGACGTCATCACGCAGGAGCCGATGCCGCCCTATTTCGCGGGGGTCTCGGCGCTCTACTCCGTCGAGTACTACGAGTTGGCGAAGAGGCGCCTGGCGCCCGGCGGGGTGCTCGTGCAGTGGCTGCCGATGCATCTGGTAGCACCCGAGGGCGCGCGCGCCGCCGCGGCCGCCGCGCTGGCCGTCTTCCCGGAGACCTGGATCGCGCTCGCGCCCGTGAACAAGACGGGCCTGATCGTCTGCTCGAACGGTCCGCTCGACGCCGCGCGGCGCCGCAAAGCGGAGCGCGAGCTCGGCGTGCGCTTCGTCCTGAGTCCGGCGGGCGTCCGCCGCTACGCGGGCGGAACGGCCCCGGTCACCGACGACCGGCCGTCGCTCGAGTACACGGGGCTCGACCGCGTGTACGGCGTCTACGGCGATCCGGTGAAGCTGCTCGAGCGCAACCTCAAGGAGCTGCTCGGCCCCTGACGGTCAGATCTCGGTGGCGAGCGCGCCCCGGATCGGCGCCTAGAAGCGCAGGCGCACGTCGGCGTTGACGACGGTGGACACGAAGTGGGACCGGAAGTCGCCCGCATAATCGAGCTTCGCCGTGACGGTCTTGCTCAGGGCGGCGGAAAAACCGAGACCCACCGCCGTACCGTCCCGCGCGTAGCGGCCCGTCGCCACGGTGAACGGGGAGCCGACGCCCGTCGCGAAGCGCGCGCTGATCGGCCGGCTCTGATCGTCGAACTCGTGACGCCAGCCCAGGCTGAAATAAGGCGTGTACGTGCGCGCGTCCGATACCCACTTCTGGGAGAAGCGCAGCCCGAGGGTGGACTGCAGCGACTCCGCCGTCTGCGGCGCCACCGTCAAGTTCAGCGAGCCGGCGCCGCTCTCGGTGAAGGAGTTCATCATCAGGCGATCGTAGCTCAGGCCGGCGAAAGGCGAGTAGATGCCCCATTCGACGGTCGGGAGGTCGTAGCTCATGTTCGCGTTCGCGTTGAGCTCCTTGCCGAGCGGGGAGGCGGTCGCCGAGCGGGCGTCCAGCCCGGGGATGCGGATGCCGCGACTGGTCCTAAAGAAATCCAAAGCGCCGCCGAGGTAGCCGTTCGCGTGGAAGTTCCCGGCATTGGCCCCGGCATAGCCGCCGAAGCGGAGGCTGTCGTCGTCCACCGTGCCCGAGCCGGGCGAGTAGATGGACGCATGGCCTTTGAGATAGCCGAGCGAGCCGCCCGCCGTGAAGTGTTCGTCGACGCGGTAGTCCGCGCCCATGGTCAGCCCGCCGGAGTTGAAGGCATAGCCGGGCTGAGAACCGGAAGGGCTGTTGCCTTCCGTCAAACGTCCCGTGGACCCGGAGAGCGAGGCGAAGCCGCCCCAAGGAGTGCTCGGCCCCGCGTCCGCCCCGGCGCTCGGAGGGCTCATGTTGTCGTCGCCCAAGGTGGCGGCGACCAAGGTACCGGGATAGGACGAGCGTCCGCTCACGTTGTAGGAAGCGAAACCGGGATGCGAGCCGCCGTCGGCCAAGGCCGCCAAGCGCTGGCCGACCGCCGCCGACTGGACGCCCGAGCCCGCCAGGCCGACGCCCTGCATCGAGGCCAACGAGACGGGGCTCAGCTGGTCGAGCGCCGCCTGGAGCTGGCCCGCGTCGAGCGAGTACAGGCTGGCGAGCACGGTCGCCGCGTCGCCCGCGGGGGCGGCACGCATGGCCTCCATGCTGCTCCCGATCGCGCTCTGGTTGCCGGTCGCCGCGATGTTGGCGAACGGCACGAGGCTCGCGGTGAGGATCACGTCCGTGGCCGTGTTGTTCTGCGTGAAGAGGAGTGCTGCGGGGGAGACGACTTTGGCGAAGTCGGTCGCGCCCGACCCGGAGTGGATCACGGTGAACGTGTCCCCGGCTCCGACGAGCTGTCCCGGCGTGATGCCAACGATGAGCGTGCCGCCCGTGACGTTGCGAGCGCCCGTCATGTCGAGGCGCGAGGAAAGGTTGTGGCCGATGATGGTCGTTTTCACGGTCCCGGGGCTCGTGAGGCTGGCGACGGAGGGATGAAAAGTCGACAAGTCGAGAAGGGCGCCGGCGGCGATCGTGAGCGCGGTGGTCGCGGGCAGGGCATTGTCGGCTCCCAGCAGCAGGGTCCCGGCGTTGACCGACGTCGCTCCGCCGTAGGTGCCGGCCCCGCTCAGCAGCAGGGTCCCAAAGCCGGTCTTCGTCAGAGCTCCGGCCCCGCCGATGGATCCGGTGAGGGACAAATAGCCGCCGTTGGTGTCGAAAGTACCGGCGCCGGTCAAGGTGATCGCGCGCGCGGAAGCCATGCTGGCGACGCCGAGCTGCAAAGTGCCGCCGTTGAAGGTCAGACCGCCCGCCGCAGCACCCAAGGCGGCATCGCCGTTGATGTTGAGTATGCCGGAATTGAGAACGGTCCCGCCGGTATACGTATTGACGCCGGTCAAGGTCAAGGTGGCGGTGCTGGCGTTCGTCAACGTCCCGACTCCGCTGATGACCCCGGAAAATATCGAATTATTTCCCAGCGTGTCGATCATCCCGCCGCCCGCCGCGAGCGTGATGAGGCCGCTGTAGGTGATCGTCGACGCGGTCTGCAAAGTGCCGCCGTTGAAGGTCAGCGCGCCGTAGCCCAAGGCGGAGGCGTTGTTGATGTTGAGCTTGCCGGCGTTGAGGAAGGTCCCGCCCGCGTAGGAGTTGCCGCCGGTCAGGATCAAAGTCCCGGCGCCGGTCTTCGTCATCGAGCCGACGCCGATGATCGCCGTATTGATGGTCCAGGGCTGAACGATGCTTCCGTTCTGGAACGTGACCCCGCCCGACAGCGACAGGTTGGCTGCGGTGATCGTTACGGATGAGGGGGCGGCGGAGACGTCGAGGGTGGTGTTGTCGACGACCGCGGGCAGGTCGGTGAGGAGGACGATATCGCCGCCGCTGCCGGCGCCCCATGAAATCGTGTTGGCACCGACGGTCGCGCTGCTGATCGCGTCGCGCAAGGAGTTCGAGCCGGAATCGGCGGTATTGTTGACGGGAAAGACGGCGGCTTGGACGCGCAACGTCAGGAGGCAAAGGGCGGCCGGCAGGAGCAGGGAGGCTCGGCGGTTCAGCACGGCGTCATTTTACCTTATTAGGGCTCGACGGCCCCGCGCCACGGTCTCGCGACGGCTAGATCTCGGAGGCGAGATCCGGGGGCGACGTCCGCTCGACGAGCCACACGACGCCGGCCGAGACGAAGTACAGGCCGAGCAGGACGATCCCGAACAGGATCGTCGTCGCAATCACGTCGCCGGGCGTGAGGAAAGCCGAGGCGAAGAGGATCGCGATCGTCGCTTCGCGCCAGTACTTCAGCATCGAGCGCGAGCTCACGACCTTGAAGCGCGCGAGGAAGTAGAACAGCACCGGCGCCTCGAACGAGACGCCCGTGCCCAGCACCGTGCAAAGGAACAGATTCAGGTACTCGGTGGGCTTCAGGTTCGGCCGCAGTCCCGCCTGCACGGCCTCGTCCATCAGGATGCCCGTCAGGATGGGGAATGCGCTGAAGTAGGCGAACACCGCGCCCGCGATGAAGCACCCGCTCGTCACGGCCGTGAAGGTCACCGCCATCTTCCGCTCGCGCTCACGCAGGGCCGGCTTGACGAAGGCCCAGACCTGATAGAAGAGGAAGGGGGAGATGACGAACACCGACGTCCAGAACGACAGGCGCATCATCGACATGAACGGCTCGGCCAAATCGGTGTACGCGAACGGGGAGGTCAGGCCCGGCGCCGCGCTCTGCAGGGGGCGCTTCGCGAGCTCCCACAGCTGGAAGCGCAGGAAGTAGCCGCAGGCCGTCGCGACGAACAGGGCGATCGCGCTGTTGATCAGGCGGTCGCGCAGCTCGCCGACGTGCTCCCACAGCGGAAGCCGCTTCTCGTCGGGCAGCTCCTCCGGAATGAGCTCCACGCTCACCGCCCGCTCGCGTCGAACGCCGCAGGGATGTGCGTGACCGCGCCCGCGTCGACGGCGACGACGTCGAAGCGGCACGGGCCGCCCCATGAGCGCGCCTGGAGCCATACCCCGGCCGCCTTGACGAGCTTGCGGCGCTTCGCTCCGTTCACCGAGGCCGCCGCGCCGCCGAACGACGCGGACGCTCGGGCGCGCACCTCGACGAAGACGATCTCGTCGCGGTCCTTCGCCACGAGATCGATCTCTCCGACCTTCGCGCGAAAATTCCTCTCAACGATCGTCATGCCTTTCGAGGCCAGCAGGGCGGCGGCGGCCTCCTCGGCGTTCCGGCCGATGTCGGCGCGGTTCATGGGCGAAGCACCGCTTGCGCGGCGACCGGCGCGTAGGTCAGGCGGTGAGCCTTGCAGGGGCCGAGCCGTTCCAACGCGGCCAGATGCGCCTTCGTGCCGTAGCCTTTATGGACGGCGAAGCCGTAGCCCGGGTGCCGGCGCTCAAGGCGCTCCATCCAGCGGTCGCGCACGACCTTCGCGATCACGCTCGCCGCGGCGATGCACAGCGACTTCGCGTCGCCGTCGATGACGGTCCGCTGAGTCAACTCGAAATTCCGGATCGCCCGAGGACCGTCGACGAGGACCAGAACGGGCGCCGTTCCCGTCTTGGCCGCCGCGCGGCGCGACGCGCGCGCCATCGCGGACAAGGTCGCGGCGAGGATGTTGTCCCGGTCGATCGCGCGCGGATGCGCCCAAGCGACCGACACGGAGACGGCTTGGGAACGAATGACCCCGAAGAGCGCTTGGCGGCTCTTCGGGGTCATCAGTTTCGAATCCTTCAATAAACGGAGCTGCTCCGACGGGACCTTCGGCAGAGACACGGCCGCCACGACCACGGGCCCCGCGAGGGGGCCCCGGCCGGCTTCGTCGACGCCGATGAGCGAGTCGATGCGTCCGGACTCGCGCGCGGCGTCGTCGAAGACCCGGCCGTCCAAATTACTTGGCGACGGCTGAGGGCGCTTTCTTGGCTTCGGGCTTCGGAGCTTCGGCCTTCTTGGGGGCCTCGGCCTTCGGAGCTTCGGCCTTCGGGGCCGCCGTCTGGGCGGACTCGCGGTCCTCGATGCGGGCGGAGCGACCGGTCAGGTCCCGGAGATAGTAGAGGCGGGCGCGACGGACTTTACCCTCGCGCACGAGCTCGATCTTTTCGATGTGGGGAGACGTGATGAGGAACGTCCGCTCCACGCCGACGCCGAAGGAGATCTTCCGAACGGTGAAGTTCTCGCTCGCGCCGCGGCCGCGGCGAACGATGACCGCGCCCTCGAACACCTGGACGCGCTCGCTCTCGCCTTCCTTGACCTTCATGTGAACCTTGACGGTGTCGCCGGGCCGGAAACCCGGAACCTTCGACGACTTCTTCTCTTCCATGGCAGCCATCATACGCTTCTCTCCTGACGTCTCTTATTACGCCCGTTCGATCAGATCGGGACGCTTGCGCTTGGTCGCCTTGCGGGCGGCGGTACGCCGCCACTCGGCGATCTTCGCGTGGTCTCCGGAGAACAGTATCTCCGGGACCTCGCGCCCTTTCCAGACTCGCGGGCGCGTGTACTGCGGGAAATCGAGTAGGCCGCCCGTGAACGACTCGGACACGGCCGCGTCTTCCTTTTTGAGCACGCCGGGCACCAGCCTCGCCACGGCGTCTGCGACGAGCATAGCCGGGAGTTCGCCTCCCGTCAAGACAAAGTCGCCGATCGAGATCTCTTCGTCCATGAGGGACATGAGCCGCTCGTCGATGCCTTCATAATGCCCGCATACGAGAACCAGCTGCTTTTCCTTGGACAGCCTCAGCGCCGTTTCGGCGTTGAAGGTCTTCCCTTGGGGGGACAGGAAAATCACTTTTGCTCCCTTCTTCTTGACGCTCTTGATCGCCTTTTCCAAAGGCTCCGCCATCATGAGCATCCCCGGCCCGCCGCCGAACGGCCGGTCGTCCACTTTGTGATGCTTGTCTTCCGTGAAGTCGCGCGGGTTGACGCAGGACCACTCGAGCAGGCCCTTGTCCTTGGCGCGCGCCATCATGCTCGCGTCCATGACGGACGGGAACATGCCGGGAAACAGCGTCACAAAGTCGATTCTCACTAGTCGATTTCCACCGCGGCCCGCACGCCGGCCTTCACGGCGGCCACGCTCACGAGCGAGCGAATCGCCTTGATGACCTTGCCTTGCTTGCCGATGACCTTGCCCTTATCCGTCTCATCGACGATGAGGTTCAGGACGGTGGTATCCCCGTCCTGCTCCTCCTCGATCGACACGGCGTCGGGCTTGTCGGCCAGGCGCTTGACGATGAAGAGCGTCAGGTCCTTCATCAGCATCTTACTTGGCGGCCGCCGTCTTGAACGCGGCTTTGACGAGGGTGCGGACGGTGTCCGACGGCTGAGCGCCGACGCCGATCCAGTACTCGTAGCGCGTCTTGTCGACTTCGACCTTCTTACCCTGCGTCTCGATGCGGGGGTTGTACGAGCCGAGCACTTCGATCGGCTTGCCCGTCGCGCCGCGAGCCTTCTCGATGGCGACGACGCGGTAGTAGGGCTGGTGCGGCTTGCCTTTGCGCTGCAGTCTGATGACGACCATTTCTTTCTCCGTTTCCTGCTACTGGGTTTTAAAAGCGGCCCGGGCTTTCAGCTCGAGCTCCCGAAAAGCGGCGGCGGGATCCTTCGCCGCGAACACGGCCGACCCGGCGACGAGGCTGTCGGCCCCGGCCGCGGCGGCTTGTGCGATGTTGGCGGCGTTGACGCCGCCGTCCACCTGGATCCAGCAGTTCAAATTCTTCTTGTCGATGGCGGCGCGCAGCGCCGCGACCTTGGGCATCATGTCGGCCATGAATTTCTGGCCGCCGAAACCGGGTTCGACGGTCATGACCAAGGCGAGATCACATACGTCGAGACATTCGACCATGCGATCGACCGCCGTTTTCGGCTTCACGGCCAAGCCCGATTTCACGCCGAGCGCGCGGATCGCCTTCATGGCCTCGCGCGGATTCTCCAAGACCTCGATATGGGCCGTGAGAATATCGGTGCCCGCCTCGACGAACCAAGGCGCGACCTCGAGGGGATTCGTGACCATGAGATGGGTATCCACGTAGAAGCCTTTCTTCTTCGCGAACTTCACGAAATCCGGACCGAAGCTCAGGTTCGGAACAAAATGACCGTCCATGACGTCGACCGAGATCCAATGGCAGCCCGCGGCCTTGATCTGATCGAGCTGCTCGCCCAAACGGGAAAGATCTCCCGCGAGGAGGGAAGGAACCACGGCGAGGGTTTTGGCGGCCACGATCACAAATCCCTCTCCTCGACGAGGATGCCGTTCATGTAAATCTTCACGCGCGCGCCGCCGGTCTCCTGCACGGGGACCTCGATCTTCGTGCCGGGCTTGCGCACGCCGTTGAACAGCTCGCGCTCGCCGTACTTGTCGATGACCACGATGCGGACCTGGCTCTCGGAGCCGCTCTGGGGCAGCTCGTACTTGAAGGTCTTGGCGGCGACGGTCGGCGACGCGCCCTTGCGGCCGCTGACAAGGAGCTGAACCTTCGCGTCGGGGGAAAGCACCGTGTCGGCGGCCGGCGCCTGCGTGAGCACGGTGCCGTGGGGGAACAGCGAGGCGACGTCGGTCTTGATGTCGAGCTTGGCGCCGGAGCCGGCGGCCCACGCCTGAGCCTCATCGACCTGCTTGCGCAGGAAGTCGGGCATCAACGAGACGCCGCCGGGGGGCGCGCCGCCGGAGACGACGAGATTGATGAGGGCGTCGCGCTCGACGCTCGCCTCGGCCTTCGGGTCCTGCGAGAGAACCATGCCCTTCTCCTGCTTGAGCGAGTAGGACTCGCTGACCTCGCCCAAGGCGAGCTGGGACTGGCGCAGCATCATCTCCGCGTTGCGCAGGGGCAGGCCGACGACAGCGGGCGCCAGCACGGTCTGGCCGCCTTGCGCCACGATGACGCGGATGGTCTTGCCTTCGCGCACGACGGTGCCGGCGGGAGGATCCTGGCGCAGCACGGAGGAGATCGGCACGGACGCGTCGAACTCGACGCCCGTCTTGCGCAACCCGAGGTTCAGAGGAGCGAGCTGGTCGAGGGCTGCGGCGATCGAGCGGCTCTTGAGGTCGGGGACGGTCTGCGTGCGGCGCGAGTGGATGACGCCCTCGAGCCCCCAGTTGAGCGCGAAATAACCGAACGCAAGGAGAGCCGCCGCGACGGCGGCGACTTCGATCGTTCCAACTTCGGTTTTCGTGCTCACATTATTTCCCGGATAACGGCAAAAAGCCGCCCGCGGCCAAACGAAGGCCGTTGGCGAATTCAGCAGCGTTGAGCGGCTTTTTTCCCTCTGGTTGTACTTCGAGGAACCACAGACGGCTGCGGGACGAACATTCTACCAAAATCCCCTTATTTCGTCCAACGGAAAGTATGCGCCCGGGGGCGCCTTCGCCGGGGGGGTGGGGTGGGGGCGCCCACCCCGGGTTTGTCACCCCGGCCCTGGCCGGGGGCCCCGCGCGCCCCGCCGCGCGCCCCGGCACGAAGGC
>JBBQVX010000031.1:0-30144 GCA_038211115.1 Elusimicrobiota bacterium
CCCACGTCCGGTCCCGCTGTCCAGCCGGAGCGGAGCCGGCGGCGCACAGGGCGGCGTTGTCGCTCCAATAGATCCACTCGCCGGTGTCCAGCATATAGCCGCCGCCGCAGCCGTATATGTTGACGTTGAAGTTGTGCCGGATGATCGAGGTGCTCGCGTGGTAGTCGGGAACCTTCACGTTCATGATCGTTCCCAAGTATTTCCCGCCGAGGGTCAGCGAGTACATGTCGCCCGGGTAATTCCCCTCCATGTCGCCGTAGTAGATGGTCAGCGCCGAGCGCAGCGCGCCGAGGTTGCCCTTGAGCTGGCCTTCCGATGATTTGCGGATGAGATTCGCGAACTTCGGGATCGCGATGGCGGCCAAAATGCCGATGATGGCCACCACGATCATCAGCTCGATGAGCGTGAAGCCGCTTTTTCCGCGCATGAGCCCATACTGTAGCCCGCCGCAGCGGCGCGCGCCAGGGGACTTAAGTTACAGCTACGGCGCGGAGTCGGGCAGAGGCGGCAGGTCGTCGGGCGGGGGTGGCGGGACGTCGGCCGCGGCGGGCGCCGAAGGGCTCGCCGGCGCGGCATCCGGCACGGCGGGCACGATGGGCGCCGTGGCGGCGGCCTTGAGCGGCTCCCCGTTCTCGTCGAAGACGGCGAACGAGCCGTCGGCGAAATCCACGAGGATCGTCGGCCGCGACTCGGCCGTGGCGGCCGTGAAGCGGATCTTCCGGACGTTCTTGCCGAGGAACTTGAGATAGACGGGCGTGGCACCGGTCTTGTCGTAGAGCAGCGCCTCACGGTCGGCGCCCGAGAGCTCGACGAGGCGACGTCCGTCCGGGCTTGTCCAGCCGCTCGCGTCGGACGCGAGCGTTGTGAGCGGCGCGGGCGCCGCAGCGGGCGAGTACGGCTCGTAGCCGGTGCCGGTGTAGATGTACAGCGCGCCTCCCGGGCCCGCCCACCACCAGTAGCCGCCGTTCCAGTAGGCCCAGCGCCGGTAGCCGCCGTCGTACCACCACCAGCGTCCGCCGTAAGGCCGCGTCCAGTAGAAGCGTGAGCCGCCGTACCAGCCGTACCAGTGCGCGCGTCCGTCGTAGTAGTGCGAGTAGCGGCGGCCGCCGGTCTCGTGCCAATACTGGCGGCGCGGCTGCATTTCGGTCGCCTCCCGGCGGCGGATGCCGACGGGCGCTCCGGGGGCCTGCGCCCGGATTCCGGCGGAGGCGGGCGCATTCTGCTCGGGAGCGGCGCCGCGCCCGGGGGACGCTTCGCGGCGCTCCTCGCGCCGTTCGGTCCGCGTCTCGATCCGGGTCTGAGACGTTTCGCCGTGCGTCGCGGCCTCCGCGGGCGCGGCCGGCTGCGCCGGGTGAGAGCGCCTCCGCTGCCTCGTCTCCTCGCTTCCGCCTAGACCGCGCTCGTGCCGCCGCTCGATGCCGGCGGCGGAGGACGAGGCCGCCAAGGCGGCCAGCAGGAGTGCTCCGAGTTTCACCATCGCCAGCTCCAGCGCATCGCGAGCGTGAAGACGTCGATGCGCCCCGACACGTCCTGAAGGCCGAGGTCTCGTCCCGCCGGGGTCGCGCGGTAGCGGCGGTTCGAAAGGCCCGTCCACCCCGCTTCGAGGCTGAACACGGTCGGCGAGGCGAACTCCCAGTCGAAGTCGAGCCCCGCCTTCGCGGTGGACGCGAAGGCCCAGGCGCCGTCGTCGATGAGGCGCCTCGCCTCATCGGTGCCCGTGTCGGTCCAGACGAAGCCGGGACGCGGGGCGGCGTCGATGCGCGTCCACGAGCGGCCCGCCCCGAGCCCGCCGAGAAGATACGGCCGGACGGGCCCGCGATCGATCAGATGGACGCGCGCGATCGCGAGCAGCAGGAGGTTGTCCCCGGACACCGACGCGTCGGCCAGACGCATGAGTCCGGGAGACGACGTCGCGCCGCGGTGGAAATAATCGAGGTCGAAACCGTACGCAAAGCTCTTCGACGTCTCGCGCAGATAGCGCGCGCCGATCAGCCCACCGACGTCGCCGTTGCTCGCCGAGCCGCCGCCGATCGGCGTAAAATCGACGTCGCTCTGCGGTGCGGCTAGGCCGAGGCCGAGAGAGAAGAGGTTTTTTTCCTCGGGCGGCGGAGCGCTCGGGGCCGCGGGCGCGGGCTTAGCGGCCGGGGCCGGCTCCGCATCGTACTCGATGCTCTGGACGCGGGCGGCCGCCACGCTGCGCGGGCCCGACGCGGTCCGGACGACGACCTCGATCGCGGTCGCGCTGACGATCGTGCCTGAGATACTGCCGCCGTCCTTGAGGCGGACGACGGCGGCCCCGGCGGGCGCCGAGAGGGCGGCCAGAACCATGAGCATGGAGAGCTTCATGCGTCCTAGTGTAGCCCCGCCCCGGTCCGTCTCCTATCAAGCCCTCGTCACATCCACGTCTACGTTTCGTGACCCTCCGCGTAGGGCGACGAGGACGCCCGCCGCGATGAGAACGAACGCGGCGCCGAGGCGGGGGGACGGCTCTTCGCCGAACAGCCGCCAGGCGGCGGCTCCGGCGAGGACCGGCTCGATTAGCTTGGCGCAGCTGAGCGTCATGACCCCGTACTCGTTGAGCAGGTACGTAAAGAGGCCGTGGCCGCCGAGGCTGACCGCGAACGCAAGTCCGGCCAGCGCCGCCCACGTGGAGGCGGGATAGCCCGTCCAGGCCGCGCCCCGGACGGTTCCCAGCGCCAGGAACAGCGCGGCGGCCGAGCCGTAGGCGGCGAACAGGAAGCTGACGTTATCGAGACGGCGGCGGACGCGCCTTCCCGCGAGCACCCAGCCGGAGAAGAACATCGCGGACAGCAGCGCCGACGCGTCGCCCGCGAGCCCCGTGCCGCCGAGACGGGCCGTCGCTCCGAACAGGACGGCCACGCCCGCTCCGGCGAGGGCGAGCGCCCACAGCTCGCGCCGCCCGAGAGGCTCCCCGAACAAAAGCCAGGCGCCGAGGCCCGTCCACACCGGGTGCGTCGAGAAGGCGAGCATGAGATTGGCCACGCTCGTGCGCGGCACGGCCCATGTGAACGTCCAGAGATGGAGGAAGAACAAGGCTCCGGCGAACGCGACGGAGCGCGGCGGGACTCCGGTCCAGGCGGCGCGGCGCTTCCAGGCCCACGGAGCGAGAGCGGCGCACGCGAGAAAGAGGCGCCAGAAACCGATGGCCTCGATCGGCGCCTGCGCGCCGCGGATCAGCAGGGCCGGAAGCGAAAGGCAGAGGAGAGCGACGGCGAGGAGGAGGGGGCGCACCGAGCGCTACTTCTTGAGGTACTTCTGGAGGTCGGGGTTGTTATTCGCGCCGGGCACGTTCTTGAGCATGTCGGCGACGTTGGCGCCCCCGGCCTGCGGATCGCCGGCAGCGGCCGCGCCCGCGCCCGGCTTGCCGGCCGGTGTCGTTCCTTTAAAAGAGCTGAAGCTCTTCGTGCCGTTGAGCTTGGGCATCATGAAGGGCTTCTTACCGCCCTTGGCCGCGACCTTGACGGCGGGCGCGGGCTCGGGCGGAGGCGCGGCGGCGGCGGCGGCGACCGCGGGGGCCGTCGACGCGGCGGGCGCCGCGGGCTTGTCCTGATAATAGGTGTTGTTCGCCCCGCCTTTGACGAAGTCGAGCGAGGACCCGCTTCCCGGAGCCGGGGACACCGTCATGCCGCCGGCGACGGGCAAGGACGAGGGGCCGGGGCCGACCTGAACCGCTTGGCTGGGCATCGCGATGTTCTGGGAGACGTTGACCTTTTCCTCGCCTTTCTCGCGCCGGTCGAAGGTGACCGAGGCGTCGGGCGGGCGGGCGGTCTTCGACTCGCTCAGCCGCAGATAAAGGACGCCGAGAAGGGGGAGGGCCAGGGAAACGGCGCCGCCGGCCAGGAGCATGCGGGTGCGCTTGCTTCGCGCGTCTTGAGCCGCCTGCTCTTGAGTGTCCATGTCCCGGGAGTGTATCAGGAGCGTTTGAACTTGTCCAGACCTTCTCGCTCACAGTAAGTATGCGAATTGGGTGGCCTTGACAAAGGACATAATTCCGTTACACTGGTCGGGTAGCATCCTGTTTCGCGCTTCCGGACCGTTTTTGGATCAGGGGGTTGGAGATCCAGCGGGTGGTCCGGTTTCCGTCGGCGCCCAACAGGCGATAACGGCAAACCCGGCGTAAGCCGGGGGCGCAAAGCCATGACTCCCGGTCATTGGGGGAGCGTCAGGCTACCGAATGAAAGATGCCCGCTAATATTGCGAGGGGCTTGACCCCTGTGCGCTGCGCGCGCGCGTTGGTGCTTGCACAGACCATGGCGCGCGCGTGCGTTTTTATGAGCCTCGCCGCCTCCGCCTTCGGCCAGGCCGGAGGCACTCCGGGCGCTTTTCTCAGCTACGGCGTCGGCGGCCGGGCGCTCGCGATGGGCGGCGCCTACTACGCGATCTCCGATGACGCGTCCGCCGCCTACTGGAACCCGGCCGGGCTCTCCCAGCTCCAGCGCAAAGAAGTCACCACGATGCAGGCGACCTTGTTCCAGCAGACGAAGCTGACGTACTTCAGCTTCGCCTATCCGACTAAGAGCGGCTCGACGTTCGCGCTCAGCATGACCCAGCTCGCCAACACCGGCTTCGAGAAGGTGGACGTCACGCTCAATCCCGTGACGAACGAGCCGGACACGATTAAGTCGGGCGGCTCGTTCGCCGACCAGCAGCAGGCGATGGGCCTGTCGTGGGGCAAGGGCGTTACCGAGACCGTGAGCTTCGGCATGGGCGTCAAGCAGGTGACGCGCAAGCTCGGCGGGTCCTCGGACAACTTCAAGACGCTCGACATCGGCGCGATGAAGACGATGGGCAGCGCCTATCGCCTCGGCTTCGGGATGCAGAACGTCTTCGCGATGCGCACCGGCGACACGGACGACAAGCTGCCGGTCGTCATCAAGCTCGGCAACTCGCTGCGCCTGTTCAAGGATCGTCTGACGCTCGCGGCCGACATCAACAAGGTCCTCAACGGCGACACCGACATGCGCTTTGGCGGCGAGTACTGGGTGTCGCGCTGGTTCGCGTTTCGCTTCGGCCTGCTCGGCCTTCCTAAGATCCAGGAGACGGACTTCGGCTTCGGCCTGAACTTCAAGAGCTTCGCCCTGGACGTCGCGCAGGGCATCCACGACCTGGGCTCCTCGACGCGCTTCTCGATCACCTTCCGCTTCGGCCAGTCGCGCAGCGACCGCTCGACCGTGCAGGTCAAGAACTTCATCAAGCAGGGCATGGAGGCCTTCCAGGAAGGCAACTTCGCGCTCGCGGCGCAGAAGTTCAACCAGGCGCAGGACGCCGCTCCGGGCAACAAGCAGGTCGCGACGATGATCGGCCGCCTGAACAACGTCACCGCCTTCGTGCCCCAGGCGACCGGCGGCGAGGAGTACGTGACCTTCATCCGTAAGGGCGCGATCGCCTACGTGGACGGCCGCGACCTGAAGGTCTCGGTCAACGCTCTACGCTACGCCTTCAACAAGAACCCGCGCGACGAGAAGCTGCTGGGCCTCTTGAACATGGTCGAGAAGGAGGCCGGCGCCGCGGACCCGACGCGCCGCATGGAAGGCCCCGAGCAGTTCACGTTCATCGACCAGAAGGTCTTCGACGCCCGCCAGTCCATCTACGACGGCAAGTACGACGCCGCCGTCCGCCGCTCGCAGGACGTGCTCGACCTGGAGCCCAACAACGTGACGGCGCTCGAGATCATGGGCTCGGCGTTCTTCCTGATGGAGCAGAAGGACAAAGCGGTCGCCGTCTGGAAGCGCGTGCTCGAGATCGATCCGAACAACCGCTCCGTCCGCGAGTTCCTCCAGTCCATCCGCCAGTAATATGGTGTCAGGCCTCCCGTTGTTGCAGTATTTCAATCGAAGACGCCGTAGAAATACTGCAACAACGGGAGGCCTGACACCAGGTCGTCGCCAGTAAAAAAGCCAGGTTTTCATGTCTTGAATCCGTAACACGGCTCCCTTACACTCCTATGCGAATGCGTGCGTCTCTCTCTATAGGGCTGATCGCGCTGCTGTCGTCGGCTTCATCGCCGGCGGCGGCCGGCGTCGTGTCGCCCAATCTGACTTTGCTCGAGCAGCAGAACCACATCAAGGCCGACGCGGAGCTGAAGATCCAGCGCGACGTCCTCGATCCGATCCTTGGCAAGGGCAAGGCCTCGCCGTTCGTCGACGTCGAGATGGAAGTGAAGCTCGAGAGCGAGGAGTCCAACCGCTCGGGTATGGGCGTCTCGGAAAAGTACAAGGAGAAGGCGCCGGGGCCGAAGGGCGGCATGCAGACGACCTTCGTGCTTCCCGGCATCCCGAAGCCGAAGACGATCACCCAGGGCCCCGAGTCGCCGGACCGGCCCGAGCAAAGCCAGGCCCAGCAGGCGCAGCAGATGAAGGGCGTGCAGGAGGAGCGGTTTGCGCTGAAGCCCGTCTTCAAGCACCTGCAGGTCACTGTCATCCACGACGACACCGTCCTCGACCCGATCAAGGACAAGGCGCGGCTCAGCATGGTGCGCGACCGCATCGTGGACGCGATGGGCCAGTACAAGCTCGCGCAGGACCAGGTCGTCTTCCGGCCCACGAAGTTCGACAAGCCGCCGCTCGTGGACTGGCGCGAGGACTTCAAGAAGCCGTCCGTCTACCTGCCTTTGCTGTATGCTCTGCTCCTCTTGCTCTTCCTGTCGTTCCTGTTCGGCCCGCTTCGCCGCTTCTTCACGCAGTATGTCGCCGCGCTGCGCGCGAGCAAGCAGGGTGAGTACGAGGTCCTCAACAAGAACGAGGACAAGGGCGACGGTGAGGATGAGAAGGACGAAGCGCTGGAGGAGCTCTCGAAGGGAGAGCTCGACATCATGCTGGGCCGCAAGCCGCCGGAGCCGCCGCCCGCTCCCCCGGAGGAGGACGAGGATGCCATGAAGAAATTCGAGCCTTTCACCTACATCACGGAGGAGAACTTCAAGCGCCTCGCGAACCTCTTCCTCGTCCGCCAGGATGAGCCGTGGCTCGTGACCGTCGTGCTCAGCTACTTGAAGCCCGAGATCGCGCGCGCGACCCTGACTTTGCTTCCGGTCGAGCTCCAGGCCAAGATCGCGATCGAGGCTCTCAAGATCCGCCAGGTCACCCGTGAGCAGCTGATGGCGATCGACGCCGACGTGAAGGAGTCCGTGGATTTCGTCGTCGGCGGCATGGAGCGCCTGACGCAGATGCTCGACGAGGCCGACACGCTGACGCGCGCGAACATCCTCGAGTACCTGAAGAACGAGAAGCCCGACGTGTACCAGCGCGTGCGCAAGTTCATCCTGACGTTCGAGGACGTCGTCACCTTCCCGGACCGGGACATGCAGACGATCGTGCGCGAGCTCAAGACCGAGGCGATGGCCAAGGCGCTCCAAGGCGCCGCGCCCGACGTCGTCAACAAGTTCCTGACCAACATGTCCGCCGGCGCCGCGTCCCTGCTCAAGGAGTCGATCGAGTACGCGACCGGGCTGACGCCCGCCCAGATCGAGGAGGAGCGCTCGAAGATCATGGACGTGGTCAAGGTCCTGGAAAAGGAAGGCAAGGTCAACGTGCGGCAAAGCCGCGGCGACGCCTTCTCCGGCTTTCACGAGGAAGTGGCGAGCGATCGCGGCGAGAAGTACGCGCCGCGCACGCGCGCGGCCGAGCAGGCCGTCGCGACCTTGCTCGGCGCGGGCGGCGGCTCGGCGACGGGCGCGCCGGCGGGGGCCTCGCCCTCGGCTCCGGCGCTGCCGGCACCCGTACAAGCGGTCTCGGCGGCGCAGGCCGCCGCGGCCAAGCCGTACCTCGACGCGGGCGTCCAGTATCACGACGCCGGCCGCTACCAGGAAGCGTCGCAGTATCTGGAGTATGCGCTGTCCCAGGACGGCACGCAGTGGCAGGCGAGGCAGTATCTGGCCAACTGCTACGTGCAGCTCGGCCGCCAGAACGAGGCGATCGCGCAGTTCGAGCAGGTCCTCCTGTCCAACCCGGATCCAGGGCTGCGCCAGTGGGTCGAAGGAATGAAGGCGCAGGCGATCTGACGGTCTTCTTAAGGAGAGAATACGATGGGAATCGACGATAAGTTTCCGCCGCCGCCGCCCCTGCCCCCGGGCAGAGGGGGGGCTCCCACGCCTCCGCCGCTCCCGCCCTCGGCCGGACGGCCCGCGGTCCCGCCGCCGCTTCCCTCTCGCTCCGGAGCGCCGGCGCTGCCGCCGATGCCCTCCTTCGGCTCCCCGAGGTCCGCGCCTCCCGCGCCGCCTGCTTTCTCAGGGGCTCCGGCGACGCCGCCCGACCGCACGAAGGAGCGCGAGGAAAAGATCGAGCGCATGAAGGACGAGTTCGAGAGCAAGCTCGAGGAGCTCGAGAAGAAGCTCGGCGCGGAGCGCGAGAAGTCCCTGATCATGCAGTTGAAGAGCCAGGAGGAGACCGTGACCGCGGCCAAGGTCGAGGTCTCGCTCAAGGAGCTTCAGGACAAGCTTCGCCGTGACCGCCGCGACCAGGAGAACGAGGAAGCCAAGCTCAAGCTCGAGCGCAAGTCGCAGGACCTCGAGGCGCGCTTGGCGCAGGAGCGCGAGACGTGGGTGACCACGCTCAAGAGCCAACTCGCCTCCCGCGAGATGCAGGACAAGGAAGTCGAGACCCACTTCGCCGTGCGCCTACAGGAGATGGAGCGCCGCTGGCTCGAGGAGAAGGCGCAGTGGCAGAAGACCGCGCTCGCGAAGGACGACGAGGTGCGGACGCTCCGTTCGCTCGCGGAGAAGCTGCGCGGCGCCGATACGGAGCTCGCGAAGGCCGTCAGCGAGCGCAAGCTGCTCGACGAGCGCCTGACCGAGGTCCTGCAGGAGCGCGCGGAAGCCGTCGCCCGGCTGCAGAGCGCCTCCGAGCGGGAGAAGGAGTCGATCCAGCTCCGCGCGGACCTGTCGCTGACGCGCCAGCAGGGCGCCTTGATCCAGGAGCGCCTCGAGCGCGATCTCGCCACTTTGCGGCACAGCTCCCGCGAGCGCGAGGAGCGCTTGATGTCCGACCAGGAGCGCCTCCAGCGCGACCTCGCGACCGCGAAGGAGCGGTTCGAGGGCGAGCACGAGGCCGACCTGCGCCGCGCGAAGGCCGAGCACGACGCCGATCTCGTCAAGCACAAGGATCTCGCGGAGAAGTCTTCAGCGGAGACGCAGCGCTTGCGGGCCGTCGCCGGGGCGCTCGAGCGCCAGAGTGCGTCGGCGCGGGCCCAGCTCGATGAAATGCGCCGCGCGTCCGCGAATTGGGAGAAGACCCAGGAGCGCTACAAGGCCGAGTTCGTCGTCCTCCAGCGCAAGTGGGTCGAGCGCGAGAAGGAAGTCCGTGCCGAGGCCACGCAAGCGTCGCTTCAGATGGTCGAATCCGAGAAGATGCGGCTGCGCATCCAGGCGCAGGACGAGCTGAACCAGCGCGCGGCCAAGATCGCCGACCAGCTGCGGCTCGAGAACGAGTCCGAACAGAAGCGCCTCGAGTCGCGCCTGCGCGCGGACCTCGAGCGCGAGCTCGCGGAGCGGAGGTCCGCGATGACCGCCGAGGCCGACGGAGCGCGGGCCATCGCCGAGCAGGAGCTCGGACGCCTGCGGCGCGAGCTGCAGCAGAAGGACGCCTCCTGGGGCGAGCGCCTGCTCGCCAAGGAATCGGAGGTCATCAGCCACCGCAGCCGCGCCGACGAAATGGCCGGCCGGCTCTCCCGCGAGGAAGAAGGCCGCACGGCCGCGCTGCGGGACAAGCTCGAGCTCGAGAAGCAGGTCGAGGGCCTGCGCGAGCAGCTCGGCGCCCAGCAGGCGTCGCTGCGCGCGTTCCAGGACCGGCTCGCCGAGGCGGACGCGGACAAGGCTCAGCTCGTCGCGGAGAAGACCGAGCTCGAGCGCTTGACGACCGCCCAGGCGGCGCAGGTGCACGGCACGCAGGAGGCCATCGAGGCGACGCGCCTCCAACTGGCGCGCGAGACGCAGACCGGGAAGATCCTCCAGAATGCGCGCGAGCAGGCCGAGAAGATGCTCGCAGCACAACGGGCCGAGCTCACGCGCAGCCTCGCGGCTCAGCGCGCCGAGTTCGAGCGCTCCCTGCAGTCGGAGCGCGACCGCGCCGATGAGGCGATCGCGAAGGCGGCGATCGAGCGCGACGAGGCCGTCAACGCGGTCAAAGCCGAGTCGGAGGCGGCGAAGGGGGCCCTCATGGAGTCCTTGGCCGGCGAGCGCGCGAACCTGAACGTCGAAGCGGCGCGCGCGCGCGACCTGGCCGACGACGCCGAGCGGCGGGCGGCCGCGGCCCGCGCCGAGGCGACCGACCTGTCGGCGAAGCTCGAGGAATGCCGCGCCGAATCGTGGACCAAGAAGCTCTTCAAGAAGGAGGGCGAAGGTGATAAACCTGCATAAGCTCAACGGCTTGCCGGTCGTCGTCAACGCCGAGCTCATCGAGACGCTCGAGGCGGGTCCGGACACGCTGATCCATCTCGCGACGGGCAATAAGATCACCGTGCGCGAAAAAGCGGACGAGATCATCGCGAAAGTAGTGGAATACCGCAAAGCCGTCAACTCCGCCGGCAAGTCCGTGAACCCGATCGCGGGCTACGAACGGCAGAAGAGCTAAGGACCAATTAATGGACATCGCAACGATCGCGGGCATCTTCACCTTCATCGGCCTGGCCGTCTTCATGATCTTCCACAGCGAAGGCGTGGCCGGCTTCAAGCCGTTCATGAACATGGAGGCGGTGTTCATCGTCATGGGCGGCACGTTCTGTGCGACGCTCGTGAACTACCCGCTGGCCCAGGTCATCGGCGTGGGCAAGATCATCCGCAAGACCTTGATGTCGCACGGGGAGGACGACACCTCCGAAATCGTCGTGACCTTCGTGAACCTCGCGCAGAAGGCGAAGAAGGAAGGCTTTCTCGCCCTGCAGGCCGACCTCAAGAACATCAAGAACGATTTCCTGCGCCGCGGCGTCCAGCTCGTCGTCGACGGCGCCGACCATGAGTTCATCCGCAACATGCTCGAAACCGAGATCGGCTTCATTCGCGAGCGGCACAAGGGCGGCGCCGAGATCCTGAACGCGCTCGGCACGTACTCGCCCGCGTTCGGCATCATCGGCACCGTCCTCGGCATGATCATGATGCTTTCGTCGATCGACGACGTGGCGCAGGTGCCGCGCCGCATGGCGCTGGCGCTGTCCGCGGCCTTCTACGGCCTTGGCTCCGGCTATCTGATCTTCCTGCCGATGGGCGGCAAGCTGCGCGCGCGCTCCGAAGAGGAGTTGCTGATCAAGGAGATCATCATCCGCGGCGTCCTGCTGCTGCAGAGCGGCGCCACGCCGTCCGTCGTCGAGGCCAATCTCAAGGCCTACCTGCCGCCGTCGCAGCGTCTGATCGTGAAGGGGCCGCCGGCCCCGGGAGCGCCGGGCGCGCCGACCGCGGCCGCCTAGGATCAATTTATGCCGATGCGCGCGCCGAAGGGTTTCATCGACATCAGCGACCCGAAGGTCGCGAAGGTCGGCCATCCCGCGCCCGCATGGGTCGTCTGCTACGCCGACCTGATGACGGAGCTCGTCTGCTTCTTCGTCATTCTCTACGCCCTGTCCGCCGCGCTGAACAAGAACGTCCAGAACGCGGCCCAGCAGGTCAAGGAGATGATGGACAAGGGCCAGATGAAGGGCGAGGTCAAGGTGGACAAGGAGGGGCTCAAGATTTCGATCGAGGAGCAGGGAGGCGCCTCCTTCTTCGGCTCCGGCGCGGCCGAGCCGACGCCCGAGATCGACTCGAAGCTGGCGATGCTCACGCCCGCGCTCGCCAAGCTCGCGCTCGACCACGAGATCCTGGTCGAGGGCCACACCGACGGGCAGAACATCCACAACGACTATTTCGACTCGAACTGGGAGCTGTCGACGGCGCGCGCGACGAGCGTCGCGCGGCTGCTCATCGAGAAGTACAAGATGCCCGCCGCGAACCTCGGCGCCGTCGGCTACGGCGGCAACCGTCCGATCGCGACGAACGACACGCCGGAAGGCCGAGCCAAGAACCGCCGCATCGTGATCTTCGTCAAGAGCGCCTCGATCAAGAAGCCGGACGCCAAGGCCGGCCCCGAGACGAAGACGCTGGACGCGGCGGCGGTCCCGCCGATCGCTCCGGCGACGCTCGAGAACGCCGAATCTCCGTCGGCGGCTCCGCCCGCGCAGGGGGCCGCGCAATGATAGAATATGGCGTGCTCAGCCGCCGTCTCGCCCCCGCTATTCTCCTCGCCGTGCTCTTTTCCGCGTGCGGCCCCGCGAATAAGAACGTCGTGGTCGAAGACTTCGCCGAGGGGCGCATCGTCGACTTGTCCATCACTGAGAAGCTGACCGGCACCTCGGAGTTCCTGCTTTTCTCGACCTCGAAGAAGACCCAGTTTCTCGACGGCTACATCCAGGGCATCGTGACCGACTATCAGGACAACCCGGTGCAGGGCGTCGTCGTGCGCGCCGTCGCCAGCGGCGAGAACACCCTGGAGGAAGGCGAGGCGCGGCCCTCGGGATTTGCGACGAGCTCCTTCGATCCCGGCGTCTCCGACACGAACGGCTTCTACCGCATCCGCTTCAGCCTGCCTATCCTGAGCAAGAAGGTGGACATCCGCGGCCGCATGCTCTACAACCCGGGCTGGGAGCAGGAACGCGACAACCTCGGCAAGGCGTACGAGCCGCAGACCAAGCAGAGCCAGTTCCGCCTGTACTATGACCGCTCACGCGGCCGCATCATCTTCTCTGAAGGCGTGCGCAAGACCGTCGTCTCCCCGGTGACCTCGAAGGGCGCGGCGAAAGCGCCGCCGCTTCCCGGCGCCGAATCGCCCAAGCCCGTCGAGAAGGCCAAGCCCGCCGGCGAGGCGGCTCCCGCGGGCTCGGACGATCTCTTCAAAGGATTCGGCTTCGGCCAGTGACCACCTACCTCGATCACAACGCAACCACGCCCGTCCGCCCTGAAGTCGTGGACGCGATGCTGCCCTGGCTGCGCGACTCCTACGGAAACCCCAACTCGGTGTACTCCCTCGGCCAGCGCGCGCGCGCGGCGGTGGAGCGGGCGCGGGAGCAGATCGCAGCGCTCCTCGGCGCCGCCGACGCCTCCGAGATCGTGTTCACCTCCTGCGGCTCCGAATCCGACGCGCTCGCGATCGCGGGCGGAGCGTGGCAGGCCTACGACGAGACCAAGGGCAAGCGCCGCAGGATCGTCACGACGAAGATCGAGCACGACGCGATCCGCGTCCTGAACGGCCAGCTGCGCCGCCGCGGCCTCGACGTCCTCGAGGCGGGCTGCGGCGCCGACGGCATCGTCGACGCGGCTGCGCTGACGGCGATGCTCGACGACTCGGTCTCCGTGGTCAGCGTCATGCACGCGAACAACGAGACCGGCGCGCTGCAGCCCGTCGCCGAGCTCGCCGCCGCGGTCCGCGCCGCGGGCGCGCTGTTTCACACGGACGCCGTGCAGTCGCTCGGCAAGTCGGAGATCGACGTCAAGGCGCTCGGCGTCGATCTGCTCGCGATCTCCGGCCACAAGGTCAACGCGCCGAAGGGCGTCGGCGCCCTCTGGATCAAGCGCGGCGTGCGCCTGGCGCCGCTCGTCACCGGCCATCAAGAGAAGAACCGCCGAGGCGGCACCGAGAACGTGGCCTCGATCGTGGGCTTCGGCCTCGCCTGCGAGTTCGCGCGCCGCGAGCTGCCGGCCGCCGCCCCTCACGCGCTCGCGCTGCGACGCAAGATCGAAGCGGGCGTGCTGCGAATCAAGGGCGCGAGCCTCAACGGCCATCCCGAACTCCGGCTGCCGAACACCGCCCATTTCAGCTTCGACGGCGTCGACGGCCACCACCTCGTGGTCGCGCTCGACCTCGAGGGCATCTGCGTCTCGAGCGGGCCCGCCTGCTCGTCCGGCGCCTCGACCCCGTCGCACGTGCTGACCGCGATGGGCGTGTCGCCGGAGCGCGCGACCGGCTCGATCCGCGTGTCGGTCGGCTGGGGCAGCACGGACGCCGACGCCGACCGCCTGCTCGCGGAGCTGCCGAAGGCCGTCGAGAAGCTGCGCGCGGCCGCGTCCCGCTTCGAGGGCGTTTCATGAAGAGGCGCGTCCTCGTCGCGATGTCCGGCGGCGTCGACAGCTCCGTGGCGGCCGCGCTCGTCCACGAACGCGGCGACGAGGCCGTCGGCGTCACGATGAAGCTCCTCGCGCGCGCCGACACCGGCTTCGGCTGCTGCGGCTCGCCCGCGGACGTCGACGACGCGAAGCGCGTCGCCGAGAAGCTCGGCATCGTCCACTATGTCTCCGACATGGCCGAGATCTTCGAGTCGAAGGTCATCCGCCCCTACCTCGACGCCTACCTCGGCGGCACGACGCCGAACCCGTGCGTCGAGTGCAACCGCTCGCTGAAGTTCGGCCACCTGCTCGCGTTGTCCGAGGCCTGGGGCTGCGGCGCCGTCGCGACCGGCCACTACGCGCGCGTCGAGAACGGACGCCTGCTCAAGGCGCTCGAGCCGGGCAAGGATCAGAGCTATTTCCTCTATTCGCTCGGCGCGAAGGCGCTCGCGCGCGCCGAGTTCCCCGTCGGGTCGCTCTCCAAGGACGCGGTCCGCGCGAAGGCCCGCGAGCTCGGCCTCAAGACCGCCGACAAGCCCGAGAGCATGGAGACGTGCTTCGTGCCCAACCGCGACGTGCGCGGCTTCGTCGCCGCCCATGCGGGCGCCGGCGACCCCGGCATGGCTCCCGGTCCGATCCGCGACCGGTCCGGCAAGGAGCTCGGTCGCCACACGGGCCTCGCCTCCTACACGATCGGGCAGCGCTCGGGCCTGGGCCTCTCGACGCCGGAGCCGCGCTACGTCGTGCGCCTCGACCCCGCGGAGAACGCGGTCATCGTGGGAAGCACGGACGAATTGCAGTCGCGCGGGATCAGGGTCGGGGCGATGACTTGGAACGGCGAACGGATGGAGCGGCCCTTCCGGGCCGAAGTGCGGATTCGCCACCGGCATACCCCTGCGCCGGCGACGATCGAACCGGGGCCGGATTTGACGGCGACGGTGCGTTTTGATGAGCCCCAGCGCGCGCCCGCTCCCGGCCAGGCGGCCGTGATTTACGAAGGCGACGCGGTCGTCGGCGGCGGCACGATACTGCGAGGTGACTTATGAAAAAACTCCTTTTGACGGGGATCGCGGTGCTCCTGACGGCCGGCTGCGCAGGCATGTTTGGCGGCAAGGACGAGGCGACGGCCGATTTCGACAAGGAAACCAGCGCCAACGAGCTGGCCGTCAAGGAAGAGAAGGTGCGCTCGAGCTTAGCTCAGCTCGAGACGCGGCTCGCCGACTACACGAAGACCGAAAAGAAGATTCCGCCGACCCTCCAGAAGCTCGTTCCGAAATACCTCGGCGAGATCCCCTCGCTCGACCTGCCCGTCTGCGGCCACGAGTCGAACAAGGTCCAGGTGTATTCTCCCGAGATCCTGCGCGACGGCCAGGTGGACGGCTCGCGCATCCGCGGCACCGGCAATTGGGGCTACGTGTTCACGGACGACCGGATCGTGATCTTCGTGGACTGCCTCAAGCCCTCGCTGCGCGGCGTTCCGTGGTACCAGGAACGGGGCGTTTACTGAGGCCGCCGTGAGGTCCAGCGGCGGCGTTTACTGATAGCGCCGCCGGAACTCGGCTTCGTCGCCGATCGGTGACAGGCCCGCGGCGCGGCGTGCGAGATGCGCGGCCATCCCGGCCCCCAAGTAGGACAGCGCGTGCAGCTCGCGCAAGAGCGGCTTCGTGCGCAGGAAGCGCTTGAGCTCCGGGTTCGGATGCGGCCAATCGGGGATGTCGCCCACGGGCTTCCCGTCCAGCGTCAGCTCGGCCGTGCGGCACGGCGCCGTCACGCCGAGCTTGCGGCATGCGGCGTCCACGGCGGCCTCGGCCATCACGCGGTAGTCCGACATCTTGCCGCCGCCGATCGTGAGGAAGCCCGGGACCCCGTCCCGCGACTCGTGATCGAACACCTCGAAGTCGCGCGACAATAATTTCTCGGCTCCGGGCTGCCCGAGGATGGGGCGAGAGCCGACGATGGTGGAATCATGATTGATTGGCCATGATCTGAAATATCTTTTAACGGATCTCGTCAAATATCCGATTTCTTCGTCCGTCGTGCGCGTTAAATCCGGGTCGTCAGGGCCGGGCATATCCGTCGGCCCCACCCAAGTGCCGAGGGGGGACGGCACCACGAACACGTAGCGCGTGCGGTCCTCCGCTTCCAAAAGGAGCCCGACCGGCGCCAGCGCCTTGTCCTTGTAGATCAGGTGTGTTCCCTTCATCAGACGCAGCGGCATGCGCACGCCGGCGAGCGTCGAGACCTTGTCGATCCAGGGGCCGGCGGCGTTGACCGTGATCCGGCCCTTGAGCTCGCGTCCTCCGGCGGAGACGCCCGTCACGCGCGCGCCGTCCTTGAGGATCGACGTCACCGGCGTCTCGAGCAGAACCTCGGCTCCGGCCGCCTTCGCCGCCTCGAGCGTGCGCCGCGCCAGCGCCTCGGCGTCGACCCACCACTCGTCGAACACGAGCGCCCCGAGCAGGCCCTCGGGGGCGAGCCCCGGGACGACCCGCAGCGCCGCCTCCGCGGTCAGGCGCATGTGCGGGCGTCCGTACTTCATCGGCTGGAAGCGGTCGTACTGCTCGAACAAGGTCTCGACCGTCTCGAGGCCGCGCGCATGTCCTTTATACACCGGCCAGACGATGGGCAGGCGCGTCAGCAGTTCCCCGGCGGTGCGCACGATATGGCCGGAGTCCCAGCAGGACGAGTGCGTGGTCAGGCGGTCGTAGAGCAGGTAGCGCACGCCGCCGTGGATCAAGTGCGTCGAGGCCGCGGTCGTGCCGCCGCCCGGCCTCGCCCGCTCGACCAAGGCGACCTTCAGGCCGCGTAGGGCGGCGTCGCGCGCCACGCCCGCGCCGGTGACCCCGCCGCCGACGACGACGAGGTCGAACGCGCTCATGCCAGGTCGAATACCTGCCCGTACTCGGGGCACTCGACGCGCGTCAGGCCCTCCGCGGCGAGATGCGCCTTGAGAGCGATGCGGTCCTTCGGGTCGCCGTGCACGAGGAAGATCGTGCGCGGGCTCGGCGCCGCGGTCTTCATGAACCACAGCAGGTCGTCGCGGTCGGCGTGCGCGGAGAACGTGTGCAGGGTCGTCACGGTCGCGTTGACCGGGTGCGTGACGTCGAAGATCTTGGCCGTCTTGGCGCCTTCCTGCAGGCGCCGCCCGAGCGTGCCCTCGCCCTGATAGCCGACGATCAGGATCTGCGTCGACGGCTTCTCGATGCCGTTGCGCAGGTGGTGGAGAACGCGGCCGCCCTCGCACATGCCCGACGCCGACAGCACGATCATCGGCCCCGGCGCGTCGTTGAGCTTCTTCGACTCCTCGGTCGTGCGCGTGTACTTCACGGTCTTGAACGCGAACGGGTCGCCTTCCTTCGCGACGTAGTCCTTGAACTCAGGGGAGAATGAAAAGCCGTTGCGGTACTTGCTGAAGATCTCGGTGAGGCTGAGCGCCATCGGGCTGTCCACGTACACCGGGATGGGCGGGATCTGATTGTGGCGCAGCATCTTCTCGAGCACGAACACGAGCTCCTGCGTGCGCTCGAGCGCGAAGCTCGGGATGATGATCTTGCCCTTCTCTTTGACCGCCTTTGCTACGACGCCCTGCATGATCCCCTCGACATCGTCGACGGTCTCGTGCACGCGGTCGCCGTACGTGCTCTCGATGAGCAGGTAGTCGACGTCCTTCGGCGCGTTGGGGGAATCCATCATCAACGCCTTGCGCCGGCCGAGGTCGCCGGTGAAGAACACCGTGCGCTTACCTGCGGCCGTCTGGACCTCGACCTCGATCATCGCCGAGCCGAGGACGTGGCCGGCATTGTGGAAGCGGAAGCGCACCTTCGGCGACAGCGGGATCCAGGTCTCGTAGGGCGCGGCCTTGAACAGCCGCAGGGAGGCCTCGACGTCCGGCTCCGTATAGAGCGGCGAGATCGCCAGGCCGTCGGTCTTGTGGAGGTTGTTGTAGAAGTACGCGTCGTTTTCCTGGAGCCGGGCCGAGTCCTTGAGCATCAACGCCGTCATATCCAAGGTCGCGTCCGTGCAGAAGATGGTCCCTTTGAACCCGTTCTTGACCAGTAGGGGGATGGCCCCGCTGTGGTCCATGTGGGCGTGGGAGAGGAGAAGCACGTCCACGGTCCGCGCGTCGAAAGGCGTCCGCCGGTTCTTATCCGCGGCCTCCTTCCGGTGGCCTTGGAATAGGCCGCAATCCAGGAGGATCTTGAGGCCCTCGGCCTCGAGCAGATGCCTGGAGCCCGTCACTTCGCCGACGCCGCCATGGAAGCCTATCTTCATAAGCCGTAGTGTACGAAATGGCCGAAACCGGTTGCATCCCGGCATCCCGGTGTCAGGCTTACCGGTATTTGCAGTATTTTGATCGGAGGCGCCGCGGCAATACTGCAAATACCGGTAAGCCTGACACCAGTTCGGAACCGAAATGGTAGAATCGGGTTTCATGACTCGTACCCGTCTTTACCTGCTCGCGGTCCTCGCCTTCCTCGTCGTCGGTGTCGGCGCCGTCTCCCTGCGCAAGCTCCTCGAGGGGATGCCGCCGATCCACACGCTCGAGGACTACGCTCCTTCCCTGACCACGAGGGTCTTCGACTCCAAGGGTACGGTCATCTCCGAGCTATCCATCGAAAAGCGCGCGCTGCTACCCCTTTCTAAGATTCCGGTCGACCTCCAGAACGCCGTCATCTCCGTCGAAGACGACGCCTTCTTCAAGCACTGGGGCATCTCGCCGAAGGGCATGCTCCGCTCGGCCGTGCGCAACCTCATCGCCAGGCGCGTCGTGCAGGGCGCCTCCACGATCACCCAGCAGCTCGCCAAGCAGATCTTCCTCAAGCCCGAGCGCAAGTTCACGCGTAAAATCCGCGAGGTGCTCCTCGCCCTCGAGATCGAGCGCAACTTCTCCAAGCCCGAGATTCTCCAGCTCTACCTGAACCAGGTCTACTTCGGCGAGGGCGCCTACGGCGCCCAGGCCGCGGCCCGCAACTACTTCGGCAAGGAAATCTCCGAGCTGACCTTGGCCGACTGCGCCCTGCTCGCCGGCCTTATCCGCGCCCCTCGCGCCAATTCCCCGTTCTTCAAGCCCGAGAACGCCCGCAAGCGCCGCTCGTTCGTCCTCCAGCGCATGCTCGACGAGAAGCACATCACCAAGCCCGAGGGCGACGCCGCCAACGCCCAGCCGATCCCGCTCGTCAAGCCGCTCGGTTTCGACGCGCAGGCCCCGTTCTTCGTGGAGCACGTGCGCCGACGCCTCGAGCAGAAATACGGCACGGCCGCGGTGTGGCGCGGCGGCATGAAGGTCTACACGACCCTCGACCTCGACATGCAGAAGAAGGCCGAGGCCGTCATGGAGAAGGCCCTGGTCGAGTTCGACGTCAAGGCGCAGACCGAGCACGAGAAGAAGCTCAAGGAGCTGCTCGCGACCGGCGAGCCGCTGCCGCCCGATATCTCCACCTCTCCGCTCTCCAAGGTCCAGGGCGCCTTCGTCATCATCGACATCAAGACCGGCGCCGTACGCGCGATGATCGGAGGCCGCGACTCCCACTTCAACCGCGTCACCCAGGCCAAGCGCCAGCCCGGCTCCACTTTCAAGCCCTTCGTCTGGGCCGCCGCCCTCGGCTCCGGCATGACGGCGGCCTCGATGGTCGACGACACGCCGCTCGCGTTTTATTTCGACGGGCGTGACTGGCGCCTCCTCGAAGGCGCCACCGACCAGTACTCGATCAACCTCGCGACCCAGCCGTTCGCGCAGTCCCCCGACTTCAAAATCTGGGTCCCCGGAAACTACGACGGGAAATTTCTCGGCCGCATCACCTTACGCAAGGCGCTCGCGGACTCGCGCAACATCGCCTCGATCAATCTCATCACGCAGGTCGGCCCGCCGCTCGTCGTCGAGCTCGCCAAGCGCGCGGGCATCCGCTCCGAGCTCGAGCCCGCGCCCGCGCTGGGCCTCGGCGCCTCCGTCGTGACCCCGCTCGAGATGACGGCCGCTTTCGGCACCTTCGCCAACGGCGGCATCGCGGTCACGCCCTACACTCTCGAGCGCGCGGAGGACGCGAGCGGCAAGCCGCTCGAGGGCCACATCCCGTCGGACAAGGAAGCGATGACGCCGCAGCTCGCCTATCTCGTCACGAACCTCCTCAAAGGCGTCGTGCAGGGCGGCACCGGCCATACCGCCGCGCGCCTCGGCCGTCCCCTGGGCGGCAAGACCGGCACCTCGAACGACAACCGCGACCTCTGGTTCATCGGCTTCACCCCCGACCTCGTCGCGGGCGCGTGGATGGGCTACGACGACTTCGCGTCGCTCGGCCGCAAAGATTGGACCGGCGGCTCCACCGTAGCCCCGTGGTGGACCGAGATCATGGGTGAAATTCTCAAGGATTATCCGAAGCGCGACTTCCCGGCGCCGGCGGGCATCGTCTTCGCGACGATCGACAAGGTGCAGGGCCTGCTCTATCAGCCGGCGTGCCCGAAGGCGAACAAACTCCTGGAGGCGTTCGCGCAGGGCACCGAGCCCAAGGACTACTGCGACCCGAACCGCAGAGGCCCCGAGGTCATCACGGTCTCCACCGACACCTTGACTACGACGTCGACGCCCGACAGCTACGGCCAGGTCCGGCCGTCCACCGCGGCCGTCGTCGCGCCGAAGCGGCCCGTCGCGAACGACGATCCCGACGCGCCGCCGCCGCTGCCGAGCGACGGGGAGCTCGAGCTTCCGCCGGGCGCCGGCGACGATCCGGGCACGCTGCAGTAGGTCAGCGGTAGACGCGCGGGGCGCGCGAGGCGGTACGGCGGACCGGAAGCTCGACCGCGTCGCCGGGCTTGATCCCGGGAAGGCCTGTAGCGTCGACGAGCACATGCGAGATTCCGCAGCGTCCGACGAACGGGAGGTTGACTCCGTCCTTCTTGCCCCAGAACGACTGGCTTGCGCCGAGCCCGATCAACCGCTCGGCCGGCTGCATCGTGAGGCCGTCCGCGTACCCGACCGGTAAAGTCGCGACCTTCATCCTGCGCGGCACCATATACTCGCTCGCGTAGCCGAGCGAGGAGCCCTTCGCGGCCTCGCGCACCGAGATCACTCGCGCGAAGAAGCGCCACGGCATCTTGAGCGCCTGCGGCTTCACCTTCGAGCGGTTGATCCCGTACAGCAGGTTGCCGACGCACGCCTGGTTAAATCGCCTATGGGGGAAGTCCATGAACACGGTCGAGTTCGCGGCGCGCAGGCGCAGGCCCGGATACGGGGCGGCCAGCCGCGCGAACGCGCCGAGCTTCTCCTCGGCCTCGACGGCGTTCTTGCCGGGCATGTAGCCGAGGTGTGCGGACAGGCCGTCGACGCTCAGGCCTTTGAGCCGCGCTAGGTCCTTCATGAGCGCGGGAAGCTCTTTGGGGTTCAGGCCCCAGCGGCCGAGGCCGAAGTCGAGATCGATCTGCACGCGGACCTTCCGGCCTTTGGCCGCTTTGGCGAGCGCTTTGGCCTGGACGAGGGAATCGATGACCGGGATCACGCCGAGCTTGAGCGCCTCGGCGGACTGTTCGGGGAGAAAGGGGGCGAGCATCTGGATCGGGGCCTTGATGCCGGCCTTTCTCAATACGGCGGCTTCGGCGAGGTCGCGGACGCCGAGGCGCTCGGCGCCGGCCTTCAGGACGACCTTCGAGACCTCGACCGCGCCGTGGCCGTACGCGTCGGCCTTCACGGCGGCGACGAAGCCGGCGCCCGGCGGCAGCTGGGACTTGACCCATGCGGCGTTGCCGGCGATCACGTCGAGGTCGATCTCGACCCATTTCATCAAGGAGGGGGCGGCCATCGCGGGTATCTTATTAAAAATGGGACTCGCGGATTAGGCCTGGGCTACCCGAATGCGATGAGGCTGACAGCGCCTGCAGTCTAATCCGGCGCACCTGGCGAAACGCTGGTTTTCCAATTTCAATTCGAAAATGCCGCTAATTGCCAGCCAGATTATACGGACCAACACAATTACAAGTTGGGGCAATTCGGCCAATTTCAGAAGGAGCAAGACCGCGCGGAGGCGTTGCGGAAGGCCATATATAAGTATGGCTAATTATACATACTCGATGTATACTGTTGAGAGACATGCTTCATTTTGAATGGGACGAGCGGAAGGATCGCGCGAATCAGACCAAACACGGCGTCTCGTTCAGCTCGGCTCAGCAAGCATTTGCCGATCCCGAGAGGATTCTTGCGGAAGATCTGGAGCACAGTCGCGATGAGCGGCGTTTTTACTGTTTCGGCATCGCCGGGGATGGGATTTTAACCGTGCGCTTCACCTATCGTGTGCACCGGATACGAATTATCGGAGCGGGATACTGGAGGAAAGCAAAGGCTCTTTATGAAAAAGAAAATCAAATACATGGATGAACCTCTTGGTAATCTTCGGGTGATAAAGGATTTCCTGCCTCCCCCGGAAGAACTCGCTTTCAAAGAAGAGAGCGTAAAGGTGACTATGAAGCTCAGTAAGTCGAGCGTCGCGTACTTCAAGAAAGCAGCGCATAAATACCATACGCCGTATCAGAAGATGATCCGGAAGTTGATTGATGCCTACGCGACTCGTCACCCATTGCCCTAACCAATGGCTTGAACGGCAGGCGGCTATCGTGGAAATCTATAGAGCCGCCGCCGTAGATCGTCTGCGTTAGCCGGACAGTATTAGATTGGAGTTTTAAATGATGCGGATCCACGACGGTTATTGCTTCACCCAAGTCGATTCTCAAAGCGCTGCGCGGCGCTTGGCGGTGTCGCGGTGACCCGGCCCGGCCCGCATAAGGCGGACATTCTGCTGCTGCTCGTCAGCCTGCCTGCGGCGATTCCGGCTCGAGTCCTCGGCGGTTTCAGGGGGCAGTGGGCCGTCGGTTTCGTGCTGACCGCCTGCGCCGCCGGGCTCTTTCAGTGTTTTGCGCACCCCAAGGGCTGGCCGGCCGCAATCGCTCCGGCCGTGGGAGTCGGCCTTGTCGCGCGGGCTCTTCTGGAATATCGGGCGAGGTCCTCGCGGGAAGCCTACGCTCATAACGCCGAAGTTATCCGTGGTCTGAGCCGGGACTGAGAATGCGAGAGCTATGACACGACCATGGGCTGACCTCATTCGGCGACGCCTCGCCTTTTTCGACACCTTCCCCGCGGCGCTCGGCGCTTCGCTATTTCTCACCGTCCTCTTCTTCATTCTCGAAAAATGCGCGACGCCGTTCGGCGGCTTCCCCGTCCCGATCCTCGGATTGATCGCGGTTTTCCCCGCGCTTTACTTCGCGCTTCAGCGCAGACGCTGGGCTCCATTCTCCGTGAAAAAACTGACGTTGGCGGGGAGCGCTCTCGTCCTGGCGTTCCTCGGCTTCGTCGTGCTCCTGCCGTCGCCCTCGCCGAACGGTGAATGCACCCACACAATCGGCTCGGGGACGTGGAAGGGGGAAAAAGCGGTCGCGGTCTACTGCGTCACCTGGTTTCACGAGTACGAGGAATATGTGGAAGTCTATCCCGCAGACTGGTATCTTCGTCCCGGGAAGTTCCGGGACAACCGCGCCGCGCATTTCGGCCCGGACGCCTTCGGCGCGAAGCGGGATCCATCGAGCGAGTCTTTGCGGTTCGACCCGCCGCTCGACTCGGTGGAGTTCAAGGGCGAAGCGCTGATCGTCAAGATGCGAGACGGCTCGTCGAAAGTCGTCACGCCCGACCCGGGTTAAGGATCAAATGAAAAAATCACTGCTCGTACTCGCAGCACTTCTCAGCATCGCCTGCTCCGGCAAGCCCGAAACCCCTCCCGAAGTCAAAGGTAAAGGCGAGATCGCCAAGATTCGCGTCGCCAACACGGGGCAGATCTCGATCAACGGGCACGACGTCACGTTCGCCCAGCTCGAGCCGATGATCAAGCACCTGCGGGCGACCGACGGGACCGTGTGGTATTACCGGGAGGGCGGCGGCGGGAGGCCTCCCTCCGAGATGATGCAGGTGATCAAGCTCGTGATCGATAACGGCGTGCGGATGTCCCTGTCGAGCAAGTCCGACTTCTCGACCTACATCGACAAGAAGGGCGAGATCCATCCGAGACTCCCGTAAAAAGTAGAATGCCCCCGTGGCGATCCTCAAGATGGGCACCCGCGGCTCGGCTCTGGCGCTCGCGCAGGCCGGCATGGCCGCGCGCGCGCTCGAGAAGCTCAATCCCGGGCTGAGCGTCGAGACGGTCGTCATCAAGACGACCGGCGACATGTTCGGCGCGCCTTCTCCCGAGGTCGCGAAGACCCTGCCGCAGGGCGCCAAGGGGCTCTGGATCAAGGAGCTCGAGGAGGCGCTGCTCGATGGGCGCGTCGACTTCGCCGTGCACAGCGGCAAGGACCTGCCCGCCTTGCTCGCCGCCGGTTTGTCCGTCGCCGCTTATCCGGAACGCGAGGACCCTCGCGACGCCTTCGTCGCGCGGCCGGGCCTCGACTGGAAGGAGTTGAAGGCCGGCATGAAGGTCGCGACGTCTTCCCTGCGGCGCCACCTGATGCTCGCGGCCGCGAAGCCCGGTGTCACGATCCTGCCGCTGCGCGGCAACGTGGACACGCGCCTGCGCAAGCTCGAGGAGGGCGAGTACGACGCGATGGTCATCGCGCTCGCGGGCCTCAAGCGCCTCGGGCGGACGGACGTGCCGCACGAGGCGCTCGACGTCAAGGTGATGCTGCCTGCGCCCGCGCAGGGCGCGCTCGCGCTCGAGGTGAGGACGAGCCGCCACGACGTCGCGAAGGTCGTCGCGAAGCTCGACCATCAGGCGACGCGGCGCTGCGTCGAATTCGAGCGCGCGTTCCTCGGCGCGGTCGGGGGCGGCTGCGGCTCGCCGGTCGGCGCGTACGCGCAGCTGCGCGGCGACGGCGTGCTGCTCGAGGCGTTCTACGCGCACGAAGGCGCTAAGGCCGGCCGGCGCGTCGCGGGCCTGTGCGGCGACGTCGGCCGGCGCGAGGCCTTCATCATGGACCTCGCCGCGCAAGCCAAGCGCAAATGAGGAAGATCGTCGGCGCGCCCGGCTCCGGGGCGCGCGCGCTTCTCGCGAGGCGTATCCTGGCCGGCGAGCCGCCGAAGGGCGTGGAGGAGCCGAAGGGCCCGCTCGTGCTCGTGCTGCCCGATTCCGACGCGGTCGAGGACGCCGCGGACGCGGTCAAGGCGCTGGCGCCGCTGTTCGGCGGGAACGCCCTCGCGGCCGCGGTGTTCGGCGACGACGCGCGCGAGCGCCTGGCCTCGCTCGAGCTGCTGCGCGCGGGCGCGCGGCTCGTGCTCGCGACGCCCGAGGGCCTGAACGCCCCCGCGCCGGGCCGCGCGGATTTCTCGGCGCGCACCGTGCGCTTTCGCGCCGGGGACCTGAGTCCGCGCGACAGCGCGATCGAGGCTCTCGCCGCCGCCGGCTATCAGCGCGTCGAGTTCGTCGAGAGCCCCGGCGAGTTCGCGGTGCGCGGCGCCGTGCTCGACTTCCACGCGCTCGAGCCCGCGGTCGCCTATCGCGTCCTGTACGACGAGGACCGAGTCGCCTCCATTCGTCCCTTCGACCCGATTTCCCAAGAGCCCGAGGCCGTCATCGCGCAGGCGGTCGCGACGCCCGCCGAGGAGCCCGCGGAGGGCGCGCGCATCACGGACTGGCTGACGGAGAACGCGCTGTGGCTCGTCGCGGAGGGGGTCGAGGCGGAGACTCCGGAGGGTGTTCCGGCCTTCCGTCTCGGGCGCGGCGCGGCGGCGGATCCGGCGGAGATCGATTTTGGCGCGCGTGCGGTCGGCCCGTTCGGCGGCGACGCGAAGAACGCCTGGGCCGAGATGAAGAAGGACGCGGAGCGCGCCAAGAAGGTCGTGCTGTTCAGCCTCAACCACGGCGAGGACGCGCGCCTGCAGGAGATCCTGGGGGAGGAACTGCCGAACGTCCCGATCCAATTCCTGATCGGCCCGCTGCGCGAGGGCTTCCGGCACGCGCAATCCGAGCTGTCGGTGTTCGCGACCTCGCAGATCTTCGAGCGCGACTGGCGCGGCGTCGGCCGCTGGAAGCGGTTCGCGGCGAAGGGCACCGGAACCACGCGCTGGCGGGAGCTCAAAAACGGTGACTTCGTCGTCCACCAGGACCACGGCGTCGCCCGCTACCTCGGGCTCGAGCCGATCTCCGTGCCCGGGCATGGTCCTCAAGATTGCGTGAAGCTCGAGTACCGCGGCTCGGACCGCCTGTTCGTGCCGCTGACGGAGTTCGACCGCGTGCAGAAGTACGCGGGGGCGGAGGGCAAGCGCCCGCGCCTGTCTTCCCTCGATACCAGGACGTGGGAGGAAGTCAAGAAGCAGGTCGCCGAGGGCGTGCGCGACCTCGCCCAGGAGCTGCTGCGCATGCAGGCGCGCCGCGCGGCGAAGCCCGGCCACGCGTTCCCGGGCGAGTCCGAGATGGAGCGGGAGTTCGCCGACGGCTTCCCCTACGAGCCGACCGAGGACCAGGCCAAGGCGATCGCCGATACGCTCGAGGATATGATGACGCCGCGGCCGATGGACCGCCTCGTCGTCGGCGATGTCGGCTTCGGCAAGACCGAGGTCGCGATGCGCGCCGCGTTCAAGTGCGCCATGGGCCTCAAGCAGTGCGCCGTGCTGGCGCCCACGACGGTGCTCGCCGACCAGCACTTCCGCACGTTCTCGCGCCGCATGGCCGGCTACCCGGTGCGCCTGGCGATGATGACGCGCTTCCAGACGAAATCCGAGCAGAAGCTGATCCTCGAGGACCTGAAGGCGGGGAAGGTCGACGTGGTGATCGGCACCTCGCGCCTGCTGCAGAAGGACGTGCGCTTTCACGACATCGGCCTCATCGTCATCGACGAGGAGCATCGCTTCGGCGTCGGCGATAAGGAAAAACTGAAGAAGATCCGTGAGAACGTGGACGTGCTGGCCTTATCGGCCACGCCCATTCCGCGGTCGCTGCACCAGTCGATGACCGGCCTGCGCCAGATCTCGCTGATCCAGAGCGCGCCGGCGGGGCGGCAGCCGATCGTGACGCGGGTGGGCCCGTGGGACGAGCGCGTGATCTCGACCGCGATCGCCGACGAGCTCGCGCGCGGCGGGCAGGTCTATTACGTTCACAATCGAGTGCGCACGATGGCCGACACGCTCAAGCAGATCCGCGAGCTCTCCGGAGGCGCGCGCGTCTCGATGGTGCACGGGCAGATGAAGGGGCCCGACATCGAGAAGGCGATGTGGGACCTGGCCCAGCGCAAGAGCGACGTGCTGGTCGCATCGACGATCATCGAGTCCGGCCTCGACATCCCGAGCGTCAACACTTTATTAGTGGAAGACTCCCAGGACTTCGGCCTCGCCCAGCTGTACCAGCTGCGCGGCCGCATCGGCCGCGAGAAGAGCCGCGCGTTCTGCTATCTGTTCCATCCGCCCGACGCGGAGATGAAGGACCTGCCCGAGGACGCGATCAAGCGCTTGGACGCGCTCAAGGAGTTCGGGGCGCTGGGGGCGGGTATTAAACTGGCGCTTCGCGATCTGGAGATCCGCGGCGCGGGCGACCTGCTGGGCGCCAAGCAGCACGGCTTCATGAACGCGGTCGGCGCCGATTACTACGCTCAATTGTTGGAGAGCGAGGTGTCGCGCCTGCGCGGCAAGCGCGTCGAGGAAGACGACCGGCCGGTCGAGGTGGACCTGCGCCTGCCGGCCTACATCCCCCAGGACTATTTGCCCGGTGAGATCGAACGCTTGAAGATCTACAAGCGGGCCCTGCGAGCGACGCCCGAGGAAGCCCAGAACATCCTGGCGGAGCTCGAGCGCCTGTCGGGGCCGCCTCCTCAGCCGGTCAAGAACCTGTTCGCGATGCTGACCCTGCGCGCTGAGGCCCGGCGCGCGAAGGTGTCTGAGATCGTGGAGAACGACGGCGCCGTGCAGATCAAGTGGCGGGCCGACGCGCCGCCGCACCCCGACGCGCCCGCGCGCTGGCTCAAGACGTACGGCAAGCGGGTCTCCTTCGTGCCTTCAAACGAGGGCGACGCCGTGCGCCTGACGCTCGGCGAGGAGACGGCGATCGACGCCGTGCGCGCGTTCCTCAAGACCTAGCCGCGTCGAGGGGCGGTCTTGACAGCCCCAGTCTCCGGGCGCATACTGGGGCATCGTTCGGAGGCCTATGAAACCCCTCGCCCTTGCGGTCCTGTCCGTTCTCGCCTTCTCCTTCGCGCCCGTGCACGCGCAATCCACGTCCGACGCCGACAAGAATCTCGACGCGCTGAAGAAGAAGTACGCCGGCGGCGGCCAAAAGCCGGACACCACGAAGGCGGGCGCCTCCGATCCGGCGTCGAAGCCCGCCGCGCAGGGCGACGGCCCGTCGATCGCCGAGCTGGAGCAGATTCTGCTCAGGTCTCCCGAATGCAAGAAGAACGCCGCCGACACGTCGGATCTCGCGGCCGGCCTCAAGGGCAAGTACGGCCTCATCTCCTGCAGCAGCCAGATCGACGGCTTGTCGGAGATCGTCCTCGTGCCGGCGAGCGTCGCCCCGAACCGGCAGCTGATGTATCAGGGCGTGGTCGGATATAAGCTCGTGGGCGCGCGCTTCTTCGACCATTATCTCGTCCTCCAGTTCGACAAGCAGACGCAGTATCTGGACCTGCTCAAGCAGGAGAAGGACGCCGCGGGCAAGGACCAGGGTTTCGCGCTCTCGGGCTTCGTCACGGATCGCAACGCCTCTAAATTCGGGGATTCCGCCGCATTCGTGGACGCCCTCAAGCATTACATGGGCATCACGGACGGCAGCGCGGACTCGGTGTCCTTTTCCGCGATTCCGGCGCGCGTCGCGAAGACCGTGGGCGGCCAGCCTTTCCACCTGAACGGCGCGTTCACGAAAGGAGCGCTCGTCGTCACCGTGACGGCAGCCGGCGACGTCAGCATGATCTGGCCGGACGTCAAGCGCCCCTAGCCGGCCGCACGCGACGGTCCCCGGCCGTAAATGGTAATATGGGCTTCGCATGAAACGGGCCCATTTTACGTTGCTCCTCGCGCTTCTTTTCACCGCCTGCCGCGGCGAAAAAGACCCGGTCGTCGCGCGCGTGGGCAAGCTGAAGATCACGCAGAGCGAGTTTCAGCGCAAGCTCGGAGAGGTCTCCCAAGGTTATCAGGACTACGTGCTGTCCCCGAGCGGCCGGCGTCAGTTCCTGGACGTCCTGATCCGTGAGAAGCTCGTGCTCGCCGCCGCCCAGCAGTCCGAGGTGCCGCGTTCGGCCGAGTTCCGCGCCCAGCTCGAGAAGCTACGTAAAGAGGAAGAGGACCGCGTTCGCGAGGGCGGCGACTACCTGCTGACCTCGATGTGGATCGAGGAGTTGCGCCGCCACGGCGAGCTGACGGTCGACGAAACCGCCGTGCGCGACTACCTGACCAAGCATCCCGTCGAGGTGGACATGCGCCACGTCCTGCTCGGCTCGCCCGAGGCCGCCGCCGAGGTCGCCAAGCGCCTGCGCGCCGGAGCCAACTTCGCCAAGGTCGCCAAGGAGGAGTCGCTCGACGCCGCGACCGCCTCGGATGGCGGCAAGCTGCCGACCTCCCTGTACGGCGAGGTGATTCCCGAGCTCGAGGAAGTCGTCTTCCGCATGCGCACGGGCGAGATCGGCGGCCCCTTGAAGAGCAAGTTCGGCTACCACGTCCTGCGCAAGGACGGCGAGAAGAAGGTCTCGCTCGAGGACGGCCGCGCGCGCGTCGCGCGGCTGCTGGAGAAGCAGAAGCTGGACGCCCATTTGCAGTCGATCCAGGCGCAATTCCCGGTGGAGGTCGTCGATGAACAATTCAGGTAGGACGCTCCTGTTCTTCGTCTTGATGATGAGCGCCATCGTTCCGGTTTCGGCGAAGCTGCTCGAAGACACCGTCGCCGTCGTCAACGGCGCCCCGATCCTGCTGTCCGAGTACCAGAAGGAAGCGGCGACCGCCATGGACTATTGGAGCAAGACCAATCCCTCCGCGATGGCCGATCCCGCGAACCTCAAGAAGCTCCGTGAGAGCACTCTCGAGCAGCTCATCGACCGTGAGCTCCTTATCCAAGAAGGCACGAAGATGAAGATCAAGGTCCGCGACCGCGAGATCGACAACGCGGTCGACGAGATCAAGA
>JBBQVX010000032.1:0-29869 GCA_038211115.1 Elusimicrobiota bacterium
TTTTTTCTTTATTCCTTTTTACCTCTCGTTTTTTATTACTCAAAACTGGGGTGCCCTCCCACCAATCTGGGAGGGCTAGTAGGCGACGCGCTTGATCGAGCGAGCGACGACGTCGATGAAGCTTTCCACTGACGCCGGCAACGGTCGCCCGCGCCGCTTCAGGAAGTAAATCTCGCGCCCGAGCTCCGGGCCGGGTAGGCGCGCGACCAGACCTTCCTTCCATTCGCGCTTGATCACGAAGTCGGGCAGCACCGCGGCCGCGATCCCGTCGAGCGCGTAGCGGCGGTGGGTCTCCAGGAACTCGCCCTCGTACTGGATGTTTCGGGGGGCTTGCTGGTCGGGAAAGCCGTCCAGGCTCGGCTCCGATGGGTCCGCCCCGAAGTAGCGCGGGGCGATGAACGGCAGCGCGCGCACCTCCTTGAAATCGCGCGGCGCGCGCCGCCCCTTCCACAGCAGGGGAGAGGCGTACACATGGGAGGACAGTTTGCCGAGCGGACGGATTTCGAGCGCCGGATCGGGGATTTCGGACGAATAGTAGAAGCCGAAGTCGATTTGGTCCTTGCGTAGCGCCGAGGCCATCTCGCGCGGGCCGAGTTCGTACATCCCAAAGCGCGTCGCAGGGTGCTTCCTCCGGAAGGCGAGCAACGACGGCCCGAGCAGATAATTGGTGATCATCTCCCGGCCGCCGATCTTGAACATCGCGGGGGAGCCCGCCTCGCCGCGCAGGTCGAGCGTCGCCGTTTCGATCTGGTCGTAGATCCTCTCCGCGTGGGCCTTCAGGCGCTCTCCGGCCTGTGTCAGCTGCACCAGGCGCCGTGTTCTCGTCAGGAGCGGCATCCCGATCGACCGCTCGAGCAGGGCCACGCTTTTGCTGACTGCAGGAGTCGAGAGGCCGAGGTTCTCGGCGGCCCGCGTGAAGTTTAGCGTGCGCGCGACCTCGAGGAAGTAGCGCAACTGATAGAGGTCCATGCCATAGTTAACCACAGGTTAACACTTATGTCAATATTAGCTACTTCCTAGAAACCGGGCGGCGGCATATACTGTGGGCATGAAAGATTTAGAGGCCTTCAAGAGCGTCGTGCGCGAGCAGCTGTTCACCCACCCGGTCATCACCGACAACCAGTTCACGTCCTGGTTCGCCCGGGGCGAGGCGGACGAGGAGCAGGTCGCGGAGCTGCTGATCCAGTTCTCCGTGTTCTCAAACCACTTCCTCGTGCTCCAGGTGAAGCGCATGGTCAACGCGGGCACGCTCGAGGGCGAGCGCTGCGCGCGCAACATCCTGATGAACGAGTGCGGGGTCGGCCTGGATCCTCGATCGGGATCGGTCGAGGGCCGGACCTTCGCGACGGGCAACGCGCACCTGAACTGGCTGCGCGAGGCCGGCGCCGTCATCGGCCTCGAGCCGATGCAGCTCGGGCGCTGGAAGCAGGGCTCCGACGCGACGCACCGCTTCCTGAACGGGCTCGACAAGACTTACGGCTCGCACGACCCGATGGTCGGCGCCGGGGCCTCGTTCGCGATCGAGTGCTGGGCGGCCTCCGGCCTCGGCGGCGGGGCCCGCCTCGAGGCGGGAAACTTCTGGCGTCAGCTGATCCGGGGGCTCGAGACCGTCAACGTCCGTCGCGCGTCGGAAGGCCAAGAGCTCATTCCGCTGGGCTTCTTTAAGTTCCACGCCGAGATCGAGGCGGGCCACGGCGTCAACGTGTGGCGCGAGCTCGAGGAGACTTTCGCGCAGCCCGGCTTCGACGCGAAGCGCTTCCTCCGGGGCGGCAAGAAGGCGCTCGATGCGATCGAGTTGTTCTGGCTCGGGCTCGATGCGAGCCGCCGTGAGCACGGTCGCGACGCGCTCGCGGGCGTCAACGTCTGCCAATGGGCTCTCTGAGGCCCGTCGGACGTTGAACGAACGCGTCGGTTAGGCGTATGATAGGGGACATGAACCGCTATCGGCTAGCTCTTTTGGCCACGCTCATTCTCGGCGCCTGCGCGACCGCCACGGTCGCGATCAAAGCGACCTTCGACTTCACCCGCGTCAAGCGCGTGGCGGTCGTCGGCTTCTCGGACTACCCGGGCCACCCGGGCTCGGGTGAGATCCTGTCGGGCGCCTTCGAGCAGGGGCTGCTTGCCGCGGGCTACGATCTCGTTGAGCGCGCGCAGGTGGACAAGATCCTGCGCGAGAAGAGGCTGTCGCCCACCGATGCGCGGGCGGCCAAGGAAATCGGGCGCGTCCTCGGCGTGGACGCCTTGCTCTTCGGCCGCATCACCGATTTCCGGGAAGCGCGGGAGACCTTGACGCACGTCGACGTCGTGGACTCGCACGAAGATCCGATCTACGTGCATCGGACCCGTCGCGTCCAGAACGCGGACGGCACCCCGGGCACGACCGAGGAAACCGAGATCCAGGGCTACCGGACTACGCGCGTCGTACGCCGCGAGCCGCGCGCCGTCACCCAGTATGGGCGTCTCGGCGTGAGCGCTCGCCTCGTCTTTGTAGCGACCGAGGAGGTCCTCTGGTCGGGCTCGGACGTCACGAGCGTCTTCACGTTCGAGGATTCCGCGCGCTCGGTCGCCGATTCGATTCTCAAGGCCGTCAAGAAAACCTGGCCGTCGCAGCAGAAGCACTGAGCCCGCGAGTGTCATGATTCCGATCTTCGTCGCCGTTCTCGGGTTGGCCGCCGCGCCAAGCGCTGCGGCCGGGAATTTCGCGGCGAACGACCCGATGCCGCTCGCGTGCCTGCCGCCCAAGTCGGAAAAGACCTACGTGGACTGCGTCCAGAAGCGCAGGATCGCGGTCAAGAAGCAGAAAGAAAACGGCGGAGCCGAGTACGAGAGCGACGCCGTCGTCCAGCTCGGCGGCGCCGTCGAGCTTCCCGAAGACGCGCAGTTGACCGTCCGGTTCACGGGCGGCGTGACCGGCGTTGTCGACGCGGTCTGGATCAACGCCCGAACGGATCTCGCTCGCGCGAAGGACTACAGCCGCCTGAACAAGACCTTCGCGAAGCTCTACGGCAAGAGCGCGCCCATGGACGTCTTTTCGGGGCCGGGCTTCAAGAAAGCCGCCCGCAGTTGGAAAGACGCGAAGAGCGGGCGAACCTTGGCCTTGATCTACGTCGGCAAGCCGGGCGCCGAGACTTTGACCGTCCGTATGACGCCGACGCCGCCTTAGCCCGCGATCAGGCCGCGACGGGCGTCTTGCTCGTTCCCGTCAGCATCTGCCCCAGCACGTAGCGCAGGACGCCGCCGTAGCGGTAGTACTCGAGCTCGATCGGGGTGTCGATGCGGCACGTGACGGCGAATTCCGTCTTCTTGCCGTCTTCCGCGGTCGCGCGCACGGTGAGCGGGCCGCGCGGCTTGACCGAGGCGAGGCCGACGACGTCGAAGGTCTCGTAGCCGCTGAGGCCGAGGCTCTGCGCCGACTCGCCCTCGAGGAATTGGAGCGGGAGGATGCCCATGCCGACGAGGTTCGAGCGATGGATGCGCTCGAAGCTCTGCGCGATCGCGGCTTTCACGCCCTGTAGCGCGGGGCCTTTCGCGGCCCAGTCCCGCGAGGAGCCGGTGCCGTACTCCTTGCCCGCGACGACGATCAGCGGGGTCTTCTCGGCTTGGTACTTCTCCGCGGCGTCCCAGATCGCCATTTGAGTCTTGGACGGGATGTGAGTCGTATAACCGCCCGTCACGTCCTTGAGCATGAGGTTCCTGATGCGGATGTTGGCGAACGTCCCGCGCATCATGACCTCGTGGTTGCCGCGGCGCGCGCCGTAGCTGTTGAAGTCCGCCACCTTGACGCCCTGCGATTCGAGATAGCGGCCCGCGGGGCTGTCCTTCGCGATGTTGCCGGCGGGAGAGATGTGGTCGGTCGTGACCGAGTCTCCGAACACGGCGAGCGCGCGGGCGCCCGTGATGTCGGCGAGCGCGCGGGGCTTGAGCGAAAGGTCCGCGAAGTACGGTGGCAGGCGCACGTAGGTGGATTTCGCGTCCCACTCGTACAGCCCGGTCGCCTTCACGTCGATCGACTGCCAGTTCTTGTCGCCCGCGAAGACGTCGCTGTAGCGCGCGACAAAGGTCTGGCGCGTGACGTTCTTCTCGACGGCCTTGGCCACCTCGTCGTTCGTGGGCCAGACGTCCTTGAGATAGACGGGCTTGCCGTCTTTGCCCGTGCCGAGGGGCTCGGTCGCGAGATCGATGTCCACGCTTCCGGCGAGGGCGTAGGCCACGACGAGGGGCGGCGAGGCGAGGTAGTTCGCCTTCACGAGCGGGTTCACGCGGCCCTCGAAGTTGCGGTTGCCCGAGATCACGGCGGAGACGACGAGGTTGTTCTCCGAGACGGCCTTCGCGACCTCCTCGGGGAGGGGGCCGGAGTTGCCGATGCAGGTCGTGCAGCCGTAGCCGACGAGGTGGAACTTGAGCGCCTCGAGCGGCTCGACCAAGCCCGCGCTCTTGAGGTAGTCCATGACGACCTTGGAGCCCGGGGCCAGCGAGGTCTTCACCCACGGCTTGACCGTCAGGCCCTTCGCGACGGCTTTCTGGGCGACGAGGCCGGCGGCGATGAGGACCGAGGGATTCGAGGTGTTCGTGCAGGAGGTGATCGCGGCGAGCGTGACGGCGCCGTGGCCCAGTTTGTAGTTAAGAACATCGATCATGGTCCCGGCGGGCGCCGGCGTGTTGCCTTTCTTGTCCTTCTCCTTTAAAAAGCCCGGGAGGTCGGACGCGAGCCACTGCTTCTTGACGGAGCCCAGCTCGATACGGTCCTGCGGGCGTTTCGGGCCGGCGACGCACGGCCTGATCGAAGACAAATCCAGCGTGATGGAGTCCGCGAACGCGGGCTCGACGTTGTCGTCGCGGAAAAGTCCCTGTGCCTTGCAGTAGGCCTCGACGAGGGCGATATCGGCCTCGGGGCGGCCGGAGACGCGGAGGTAGTCGAGCGTGCGGGAATCCACCGGGAAGAAGCCGACGGTGGCTCCGTACTCGGGCGCCATGTTCGCGATCATCGCGCGGTCGGCGAGCGCTAAGCCCGCCACGCCGGGCCCGTAGAACTCGACGAACTTGCCGACGACGCCCTTCTTGCGGAGCATCTCGGTGACGGTGAGCACCGCGTCGGTCGCGGTGACGCCCTCGGCGAGCGCGCCGGTCAGGCGGAAGCCGACGACCTCGGGGATCAGCATGGGCATGGCCTGGCCGAGCATCGCGGCCTCGGCCTCGATGCCGCCGACGCCCCAGCCGACGACGCCGAGGCCGTTGATCATCGTGGTGTGGGAATCGGTGCCGATCACGGTGTCGGGATAGGCGAAGCCGTCCTTCGTCCAGACGACCTTCGCGAGGTACTCGAGGTTCACCTGGTGGACGATGCCGGTCTCGGGCGGGACGGCGCGGAAGTTCGCGAACGCCTTTTGGCCCCACTTCAGGAACGTGTAGCGCTCCCGGTTGCGCGCGAACTCCATCTCCGAGTTCTTGTCGAACGCGTCGGAGGCGCCGAAGAAGTCGACCTGGACGGAGTGGTCGATGACGAGGTCGACGGGCTGGAACGGGTTGATGCGGTTCGCGTCGCCGCCGAGCTTCTTGATCGCGTCGCGCATGGCCGCGAGGTCGACGACGGCGGGCACGCCGGTGAAGTCCTGCATCACGACGCGCGCGGGCATGAAGAACACCTCGCGCTCGGCGGGCTTGACGCCGAGCGTACGGGCGACGGCCTCGATGTCGGCCTTCTTGACGACCATTCCGTCCTCGTGGCGCAGCAGGTTCTCGAGGAAGATCTTCATCGAGAACGGCATCTTCGCGAGGTCGAAGCCGTGGCCGGCGAGCGCGGCGAGGCTGAAATACTCGTGCGTCTGCGCGCCGACCGTGAGGGTTTTGCGGGACTTGAAGCTGTCGAGAGAAGGGGTTTTCATTGGGAAGCGCTCCTATGGGACGACGCTTCCCTCATTCTATCATTTCGCCCCGCGCGAGAGCCCGCCCAGGCCGGACACGGTCAGCAGCCCGCCGCTGACCAGCAGGATCAAGGAGCGGTCGGTGGGCGAGCCGGTGACGGCGCGCGAGATTCCCGAGCCCAGCGAATGATAGGCGTTCCAGCCGAGGAGCAGGAGGACGATGCCGAAGACGAGGAGCGCGAGCGAGGCGATTCTGTTCATGGCTATACCTTCGTGAGCCCGTGGAACGCCGAGTTGACGAGCGCGAGGACGAACGCGAAGCCGAGTGCCCACCAGAAGCTCGCGACCTTGAAGCCCGGCACGACGGACGCGGTCAGCATGACCAGCGCGCCGATGATGACGAACGTGAACAGCCCGAGCGTCAGGAAGTTGATCGGCATGGTCAGGAACAGGAGCACCGGGCCGAGCACGCCGTTGACGATTCCGAGCACGACCGACACGACGATCGCCGTGCCGAAGCCGTTGACCGTTACGCCGGGAAGGAGCCTGCCCGTGACGAGCACGGCGATGGCGCTGACGAGGATGTTAAGGATGATGTTCATGGAGCCCTCCGTTGACGGTCTTTTGACATGGTAACACGGCTCCTCGAATATCCCCATGACCGGGGTGTAACGGTTAGATGGAGATATTAAAAGGCGTGGCCGAGCCCGTGTAAAGCCGGGGGAGTATGTTTTATCATCTCATTATGAAACGATTCCTTCCCTTCCTCCTTGTCCTGACGATGACCGCCTGCGCGGGCGCGAAGCTCGAGAAACAGAAGAAGGAAATCGAGGGCCTGGAGATGAAGGCCGGCTCCCTCGTCACGCAGCTCAAGGAGCGGACCGACGAGGCCGAGGCGCTCAAGGCGTCGAAGGCGGACCTCGAGGCCAAGCTCGTCGAGCTCGACGGCCGCGCCGCCGCCGCCGAGAGCCGCGTCCAGACGCTGACGAAGTCGAACAAGTCCCTCTCCGACGCGATCGGCGCGAGCCAGGACGAGGTCGGCGAGAAGCTCAACGCGGTCGTGTCGGAGAAGGACGACCTGGCCAAGAAGCTGTCCGACGCCATGAAGGAGAAGCTGGCCCTCGAGCGCTTGAAGACCGTCTACCAGTCCGCGCGCGAGAAGTCCGCCCGTGAGCTCGTGAAGATCAAGGAGGAGCGCGACGCGCTTCTCCAGAAGGCGGCGGCGATCGAAGGGACTCTCAGGAAATCCGACGCGGAGACCCGCAAAGCCGGCGACGCGCGGGCCGCGGCGCTGCTCAAGACGCGCGAAGAGATGGGCGCCGTCGCCGACGCCGTCCTCAAGGAGATGCAGGCGGGCAAGACGCTCGTCGAGCAGAACGGGGAAGCCTTCGTCGTCACGGTCGAGGACGCCCTGCTATTCGAGGACGGCTCCGTGAAGATCACCGAGCAGGGTGCCTCGCTGCTCGGCCGCCTGGGCGCGGCGCTCAAGTCCCTGCCGTCGAAGGAGATCCGCGTCGAGGCGCACTCCGACAACTCCCCGTTCAAGAAGGGCCTTCTCGGCGGCTACGCCGGGCACTGGGAGCTCACCGCCGCGCGCGCGACGGCCGCGGCGCGCTGGCTGCACGAGCACGCGGGCCTCGATCCCGCGCGCGTCGCGGCGGCCGGCTTCGGGGAGTTCCGTCCCGCCAAGCCCAACGACACGCCCGAGGGCCGCGCGGCGAACCGCCGCGTCGTGATCGCCGTCTCGCCGGCGGGCGCGCCTTAGCCTACTGCAGCTTGAACTGAGCGAGGACCTCGATGAGCTTCGCCTCGAGGACCGGCGTGGCGCCCGACGTCGCGTCGAACTCCTGCCGGTAGAGCTTCATGACCTTGGCGTCGGTGTGCACCGACGCGGCGTCGGCGGGATTGATGAGCTCGATCGTAGCGCCCGGCCCCTGCTGGAAGGCGTACTCCGCGATGACCTGGTTGTCCCAGGCGGTCCGGACCTGAGGCGTCACGCCCGGCGCTTTGCACGCGCGGTCGTTCTTGATCCAGGCCCCGTAGACGCGGAACTTCTTGATGTGCGGCGCCGAGACCTTCTCAAAGGCGGCCGTGGTGACGGCGCAGGCGCGGTAGCCGTTGTCGCAGCAGTACTCGGTCTTCACGATCACCGCGATGGCGACCTGGCCGGCCGTCTTGTGCTTCTTGAAATCGGCGATGACGTCCCGGCGCGACCACATCGTGGCGGTCAGGGGATGGATGCTGGGCGTTTCAGCGAACGTGATCGGGCGATCCTTCCAGTATTCCCCGTTCGGATCGCGGTGGCTCTTCTCGAACGCGAACGCCGCCGCCGGGCCTTCCTTCGTCGGCGTCGACTTCGAGATGATCGCGACCGCGTTGACCGTCGGGATGACGACGTCCGCGACGCGGCTGTTGAAGCCTCCGAACGCCTCGCGCAGGAGCTGCAGATCGGTGTTCTGCGCGCGGCCGGACGTCGCGGTCAGCGCGAGCAGCGCCGCGGTCAGGCTCAAACGGTTCAACAGGGTCTTCTGGGTCATGTCCGAAGGGTACCACGCCCCGTCGGAGGGCGCCAGAGGCGGGAGTCCCATTCGGGCCGGTCCGTAGGACCTACGGATATTCGGCACGTGCGACTGTCAACCCCTTGACGGGCAATGCTTCACCCTCTACACTGAAAGCATGCCGAAGACCAAAGCCCCCACGAAGATGAAGAAGCCCAAGAAAGTCGAGCCCGCTCCTCATCCCGACGCGCACGAGCACAAAACCGCCGAGAAGATCATGGAAACGGTGCTCAAGGAGCAGAGCGTCGAGGCCTCGGTCGAGCGGCTGGATCAGTGGGTCACGCTCGAGTGCCCGCATTGCGCGGAAGCCACCGAGCTCCACGTGATCGCGGACATGGACGGCCAGTCGATCGATCAAGACTGCACGGTCTGCTGCCGCTCGTTCGTCGCGCACGTCGAGATCGATGAAGGCGAGGCGCATGTCGGCGTCGAAGCCGCCTGACGCCTGCCGGCTGCCTTCAGGCGGCCCGCCAGACGACGTCGTCGGAAAAATCCTCGCGCTGCGCGTGATCGCCGTCGTCGGCCTCTCCCCGAGGCCGGAGCGCCCCTCGCATTACGTCTCGGAATACATGCGCGAGCAGGGCTATACGATCGTGCCCGTCAATCCCGGCCACAAGGAGCTTCTCGGGGTGAAATGCTACGCGAGCGTCGCCGACATTCCGTTTCCGGTCGACGTCGTCTGCGTGTTCCGCCGCCCGGAGGAGGCGCTGAGGCCGATCCTGGAGGCGATCGCCAAGAAAGCGAAGGCCGTCTGGCTGCAGGACGGCGTCCACCACGACGAAGGCGAGCGCATGGCGCGCGAGGCGGGCCTGCTCGTCGTGTCGAACGACTGCATGATGCGCCGCCGCGCGCGAATCTGAGCTACTTCTTCGGGGCTTCGGGCTTGACGATTTCGACGAGCTCGACCTCGAAGACCAAGGTCGCGCCGGGCTTGATGCCGGGCCGGCCCGGGTCGCCGTAGGCGACGTCGGACGGGCAGACGAGCTTCGCCTTGCCGCCGACCTTCATCATCGAGATGCCGTTGGTCCAGCAGGCGATCACGCCGTTGAGCGCGAACTCGGTGGGGGCGCCGCGCGAGTAGGAGGAGTCGAACTCGACGCCGTCGGTCGTGGTGCCGCGGTAGTGGGCCTTGATCGTCTCGGTTTTCAGCGGCATCGGGCCGGCGCCGGCCTGCGTCTCGAGGTACCAGCCGCCGCCCTGGATCGCCTGCGGCTTCATGTCCTTGACGAACTTTTCCGTGAAGGCGCGGCCCTTCTCTTTTTCCTTGGCGGCGCCGGCCTCCATGCGCTTGCTCAGGAGTTCGCTGACGCGGGGCTGGTAGAAGCGGACGTCGCATTTCGGCTGCGCCGCAAGGATCGCGTCGCCGAGGCCGGCCTGGATGATCTTCGCCTCGGCCGGGGTCATGTTGAAGGCGGCGACGTTGCGGCCCATCAGGAAGCCGATCGTGTAGATCGCGCGCTCGTCGTCGGTCTTATAGGGGTCCTTGGGCGGGGCGGCGGGGGCCTTCTTCGCCTCGGCCTTGGGCGCGGCCTCCTTCGTCGCGGCAGCCTTCGGCGGGGCGGCCTTGGGCGCGGCGACCTTCGGCGCCTCGGCCTTGGGGGCGTCGGCGGCGAAGGCGGGCGAGGCGGCGAGGATCACGGAAATCAGGGCGAGCTTCATGGCGGTTCTCCTATGAAATCGCGCCTATGATAGCACATCATCCCCGAAATGCTCCGGGAGGCGGGGTCAGCGCCGGGCGGCGCCGCGGCCGGAGGAGCGGAAGCTCTCGGAGCTTCCGGCGCCGGCGCCGCGCGAAGGGTTGCCGGCGCGGAAAGCGTCGGCTCCGACGCGGTCGGCCAGCAGGTAATCGTCGATGAACGGGTTGCGGTTTCCCTGGTACTGCTCGACGAGATCGTTTCGCCGCGCCTCGAAGGCATCCGGCGGGAACTGGCGGTTCCACTTCAGCAACAGCTCGATCTGCTGGTTCCAGAACACGACCGAGGTGCGGCCGAACATCCGCGAGTCCTTGTAGCGGGAGAAGAAGTAGAGCAGGCCGCGAGCGACGCGTCCTTTGACCGCGTCCGGCGGCTCGAAGACGCCGCCGCCGCGCTTGGCGCCGGCTTTGTTCTCGTAATCGGGCTCGCCCTTCACTTCGCCGAACGGGAGGTTGCCGCGCACCGAGTTCGGGTGCATGAACGTCGCCATCAGGTGATGCACGTCCGAGCGCATCGGCAGGGCCTTCTGAAAGAGGGACTGGGGCCAGGTGTGTTCGATGTTCATTCCGGCCTTGTCCGGGAAGCCGTCGCCGTTGGGATCGCCGGGCTCGGGGTAATCTCCGCCGTCCTTGCTGCTGCCCGGCACGAAGATGCCCGAGTACGCGTCGACGACGCCGCTCACGCCGTTGATGATCACGTGATCCGCTTTCGAAAAAATGAAGTCGGAGGCCTCGTTGTAGGGGTGCTCCTTGTGTCCCTTCGCGGAGAACGCGGAGAGCGCGTCGAGCAGCGCCTTTCCGGACAGGCCATCGGTTCCGGGAACGGCTTTCGGCGCCGCGAGCGGCGCGCGCTCGACGATGTGGACGCGGACCGTGCCGTCGTTCTTGGGAACCGCCGCGAACGTCTCGCCCGTCTCGGACTTGAGCGCCCGGCCGCCGTCGAAGAACTCCTCGCCCGGCTGGAAATTGAAGCGGCTCGCCCAGCCGTCGGCGGGCGTCGCGAACTTCGCGGGGGTCTTCGCCTTTCCGGGCGTTCCGTTGGGAAGGTTCGTCTGCGCGGCCGCCGGAATCGTCACGTCGAGCGCGGTCAGCGAGATCGGCTCGAGCGCGGGAGTCAGGACGAGCGCGGGCGTCAGCGCCGGTGCGGACAAGGCCGGGACGAGCGAAGGCGCCGCCGACAGCGGCGAAAAGGAAAGAGGGGAAATCGCGAGCGGCGAGCCGAGCCCCGTGATCGCCGGAGCGCCGAGGGACGGAACGAAGGAGCCCGTGACCCGGACGGTTTGGGAGCGGAGGGGGACGGACAGAAGGAGTGCTAGCAGCGCGAGAAGACGTCGGGGCATCGCTCGAGTGTAGACGCGGAGGGGGGCGTTTGCCTGGGCCATTAGACCTATAGTGTAGCACGACCGAGCCATACCTTGTTTTGCTACACTTATCTTCTTCACATGCCCTTCAGCGCCTTCAATCTTCGTCCAGAACTCATCCAGGGAATCCAAGCCCTCGGCTATGCCGCACCGACTCCCGTCCAGGCGGCCGCCATCCCCGAGGCCCTTCTCGGCAAGGACGTCATCGGCTCCGCGCAGACCGGCAGCGGTAAGACCGTCGCCTTCACTTTGCCCCTGCTGTCCCGCCTGCTCGCCGACCGCGAGGCCGAGGGCGGAGCGAAGGCCGGCCTACGCGTGCGCGCCCTCGTGCTGACGCCGACGCGCGAACTCGCGACCCAGGTCGAGCGCGCGATCAGCGAGCTCGCCAAGTTCTCGCCCGTGAAGTGCGTCACCGTCATCGGCGGCGCCAGCTTCCACGCGCAGACGCAGGAGCTCAAGCGCGGCGCCGAGGTGGTCGTCGCGACTCCCGGACGCCTGCTCGACCACATCAGGTCGGGAACGTTTAATCTCCAGAATGTGCGCGTCGCCGTCCTCGACGAGGCCGACCGCATGCTCGACATGGGCTTCATGCCCGATGTGCGCCGCATCATGAAGATGCTGCCCGCCGATCGTCAGACCTTGATGTTCTCGGCGACGATCCCGATCGAAGTGGAGCGCGTGGTCAATGAATTCATGCGCGCCCCCGTCCGCGTCTCCGTCGACAAGCCGCAGGCGACCTCGACGACGATCAAGCAGTGGCTATTCCCCGTCACCGAGGACCAGAAGGCCGTCCTGCTCGAGGCGATGCTCAAGGTCGACGGCGTGGACTCCGTCATCATCTTCACGCGCACGAAGGTCCGCGCGGACCGCGTCGCCGGCTGGCTCCAGCGCAAGGCGATCCGGTGCGTGGTGCTCCACTCCGATCTTTCGCAGAGCGAGCGCGACCGCGGCATGGCCGACTTCCGCGAGGGCCGGCACACCGTCCTCGTCGCGACGGACCTGGCCGCGCGCGGACTCGACGTTCCCGAGGTCTCGCACGTCATCAACTACGACGTGCCGGAGCATCCGGAGGACTACGTCCACCGCATCGGCCGCACCGGCCGCGCGATGAGCGAGGGCGACGCCGCGACGCTCGTGGCCCTCGAGGAAGAGAAGCTCGTGCCGATCATCGAGGCCTTCATCGGCCAAGAGATCGAGCGCAAGGCGCTTCCCGGCTTCCCGTACCGCGTGCCGCCGCGCATGAAGACGTACCGCCCTTCCTTAATGTCCTCCTTCCGCGTCCGCCGCCGCTCGATTCCTAGACGCTAGGACCGAGACGTTTGCAGTCTTGACGCGTTGGCGGTATACCGTTATCCTCGTTGTCCCATGCGTCTTTTCGCGAAGCTATTCCTGCTGCTGACCGTCTGCGCGGTCTTTCCGCTGGTTTTTTTTGGCGGCACGGCGCTGTGGCGTACGCGGGCGCTCGAGAACGACATCATCCAGGCGAGCGCGCATACGGGCCAGGTCAGCGCGGACACGGGTGAGCGCGCCCTGTTCTCCGAGTCGCGCCGCCTGCATCGTCGCGTCGTCGAGAGTCGCGCGCTGGAGCTCGAGGAGTTCTTCGAGCAGGGTCGCAAGCTCGTCGGCCTTCAGGCCGTGCTCGCCGTGCGCGCGCTGACGCAGCCGCCTTCGACGGGCGGCCCGCCGTCTTACTCCGACCACGAAATAGAAGAGCTGGGCCACGACCCCAAGAAATTCGAGTCGATCATGAACGTGACGCCGTACGTCGTCTACCACGGCGCCCCGGGCGCGTCGAACGAGGAGGTCCGTGCGGAGACCGCGCGCCTGGCCGATCTTGGCGACTTTTACCACCAGTCGCTCAAGGAGACGCCGTGGATCCGGAGCCTCTATATCGGCTCGCCGAAGGGATACCTTCTGGGCTATCCCGGAGGCTCGCCGTTTCCCGTGGCTTACGATCCGCGCAAGGGCGACTGGTACAAGAAGGCCGTCGAAAAAGGCCGCGTGACCTGGACGAGCATCTACGCCGATAAAGACGGGAGTCCCGTCATCACGTGCGCGGAGCCGTTCTTCATCGACGGGAAGCTCGCGGGCGTCGCCGCCGCCGATATCCTGCTCGACGACCTTCTCGACCGGCTGTTCGACCTGAGGGACCTCCCGGCGTCCGCCGCGTTGCTCGCGAACTATCAGGGCGGCGTCCGCATCGCCGCGACGGTTCAGCCGGACGGGAAGTTCAAGTGGAAGGCTTGGAGCGCCGAGGAGGCGCCGTCCGTCAAGACACACTTCGGCGGCGTGCTCGAGCCGGCCTTCCAAGCGGCCGGCAAGGAGAAATCGGGCACGCTCGTCAAAGGTGGCGACTTGCTGTCTTACGCGCGCGTGCACATCAAGACTCGCGCGGGGGGCAAGGACTGGTACTACCTCGTGCGCACGCCCATCGACCGCGTGATGGGCCCCGCGCGCGACGCGCGCGCCACCCTCGAGCGGCTCCAGGTCTCGCTCGTCGCCTTGATCGGCGAACAGGCGCGCGTGCTGGAATTGGCGCTGGTACTCGTCGCCTTCCTTTCGCTGGTCGTCTCTCTCGGCGCGGCCGCGCTCGGCGCGCGCGGCGTCGCGAAGCCGCTCGTCGCGCTCGCCGCCGCGGTGCGCCGCGTCGGCAAGGGGGACTTCGAGACGCGCGTCCCGGCCGGAGGTGCCGACGAGGTCGGCGAAGTCTCGCGCGCCGTCAATGAGATGATCGGCGGTCTCAAAGAGGGCGTGTTCGTCAAGAGCACCTTCAAGCGCTACCTGTCCGCCTCCGTCGTCGACCAGATCATCAAGGACCCGTCGTCGCTCAAGCTCGGCGGCGAGGAGCGCGAGCTGACGGTCTTCTTCTCGGACATGTCCGGCTTCACGCAGATGTCCGAGTCGCTCGAGCCGAGGAAGCTCGTCGAGCTGATCAATGAATACCTGAGCGCGATGACCGAGTCGATCTTCCTGCAGCAGGGCACTCTCGACAAGTACGAGGGCGACGCGGTGATGGCCTTCTGGGGTGCGCCGCTGGAGCAGGCCGATCACGCCCGCCGGGCCTGCTGGGCGGCGCTCGATAACCGCTCGCGGCTCAAGGAGCTGTGCCTCGACTGGGAGAAACGCGGCCTGCCGAGGATCGACATCCGCATCGGAATCAACACCGGCACGATGATCGTCGGCAACGTCGGCTCGGCGGCGCGCATGGAGTACACCGTGCTCGGCGACGCGGTCAACACGGGCTCCCGCCTCGAACAGCTCAACAAGCTTTACGGCACGCACATCCTGATCAGCGAGGCCACGCGCGACGCGGCCGGAGGCGCCATCGAGGCGCGCGAGGTGGATCTCATCGAGCTGCGCGGCAAGAAGAGGCAGATTCGCGTCTACGAGCTGCTCGGCCTGCCGGGCCAGATCTCGGCCAAGCGCCTCACCGGCTACCGCATGTACGAGCACGGCCTGATCGCGTACCGGGAGCGCAGGTGGGACGAGGCGGCGTCCGCGCTGCGCTCGGCGGTCGACGCGCTCGGCGAGGACCGCCCCTCGAGCATCCTGCTGGGCCTGCTGGACGGCCTGCGTAAGAACCCGCCGCCCGAGGACTGGGACGGCAAGCTGCATCTCGGCGCTTCCTGACCGTCACGCTCCGGTCATAAAATATTATTATGAGGGGCATAGGATCGCCTTCGGGTCCCCCGCTAAAATAACCCCCATGATTCATGAATTCGACGTAGCCCCGTCCGATGGTGCGGACTTCGCGAAGCTGATCACGGATTGGCACGAGTACGCGGCGATGCGCCGCTTTTCCGACCGCGACGCTTTCTTCGGGGACGAGCTCAGCGTCCCGATCCTCTACGACCCGCGGTAGCTAGAGTTCGCGGCGGTCGACCCAGCGCCACTTCCCCGGTGCCAAATCCTTCAGAGTGATCTTGCCGACCGCGGCGCGCACGAGGCGCAGGCACGGATGCCCGACGGCCGCCGTCATGCGCCGGACCTGGCGGTTGCGGCCCTCGATCATCGTCAGCTCGATCCACGAGGTCGGCACGTTCAGGCGGAAGCGGATCGGGGGATTGCGCGGCGGCAACTCGGGCTCGAAGTCCAGCAGGCGCGCGCCGCAGGACAGCGTCTTCCCGTCGCTGAGCTGGACGCCCTTGCGCAGCTCCTTGAGCGTGACCTCGTCGGGCACGCGCTCGACCTGCGCCCAGTACACGCGCGGGTGGGCGTGCTTGGGGTCGGTCAGGCGGTGGACGAGACCGCCGTCGTCGGTGAGGAGCAGCAGGCCCTCGCTGTCGAAGTCGAGGCGGCCGGCGGGATAGACGCCGGTCGGCAGGCCGAACTTCGAGAGCGTCGGCTTGCCGTCCGTGTCGGTGAACTGGGTCAGGACCCCGTAGGGTTTATTGAGGGCGACGATGCGAGTTTTTGCCATTCGGTCGGGTCGCTAGCGACCCGACACAGACGTGTCTGTGGAAGGCCCGTAGCGTCTAGTCAGCCGGCCTTTCTTTCGCCGGAGAACGCATAGCGTACCACACGTCCGTCCCTCTCGCGCACGATCACGACGCCCGCGATGCGGTCGCCGTCGACGCGGCCCGACCATTCGACGGCGTCGCGGCTCGGTTCGTTGAGGACGGCGGCGAACACCGTGCCGTTTTCCTCGTCGCGCGCCTGGTAGATCGTGGGGGAGTAGCCTTGGCTGACGGCGCCCGCGACGAGCAGCTTGCCGCCGTGGAACACGAGCGTCTCCTTCTTCGAGCCCCAGTGGAAGAAGCCGTCCTGCTTGACCTTCACGTCCCAGGCGCTGCCGTCGATGGGTCCGCCGAAGATCGCGGCGTACACGAAGTTGACGGCGGCAAATAGCGCGGTCGAGATCGTGGCCATGTCACGTGGATATAACAGGCCGAGCGAGGAGCCGCAAGATCAAAATTGTTACGATCCAATGATGACCCGATTCCTCCCATTCCTCGTCCTGACCCTCGCGCTGTCCGCCTCCGCCGCATCGAACGACCGCGACATGCGCCGCGCGACCGTCCAGATCCATTTCACGGCCAGCGCCCCGGACTACGCGCAGCCCTGGCAGCCGGGCCGCCAAGGCGGCGGGACCGGCTCCGGCGTCGTGATCGATGGGCACCGCATCCTGACCAACGGGCACGTCGTCGCGAACGCGGCGTACTTGTCGGTGCGCAAATCGGGCGACATCAAGAAGTACCCCGCGCGCGTCGCGTTCGTGGGACACGACGGCGAGACCGCGGTGATCACCGTCGACGACGAGTCCTTCTTCGAGGGCACGGTCGCGGCCAAGTTCGGCGGCCTGCCCTATCAGCGCGACAAGGTCGCCGTGTACGGCTACCCGATCGGCGGCACGGACCTCTCCGTGACCGAGGGCATCGTCTCTCGCGTCGGCGTGACCGTATACTCCCACTCCTCGCGCGCCCTGCTCGCGGTCCAGACGGACGCGGCGATCAACCCCGGAAATTCCGGAGGCCCCGTATTCCAGGACGGCAAGCTGATCGGCATCGCCTTCCAGCACAGCGCCGGCGCGCAGAACATCGGCTACGTCGTGCCGATGCCGATCATCGAGCGCTTCCTCAAGGACATCAAGGACGGCCGCTACGACGGCATCCCCGACCTCGGCATTTGGTGGCAGAGCACCGAGAACGACTCCCTGCGCAAATCCCTCGGCCTGCCGGCGGACAACAGCGGCGTGCTCGTCACCAAAGTCGCTTATGGCTCCTCGGCCTGGGACGCGCTGAAAGAGGGAGACACGCTGACCGCGATCGACGGCGTCAAGATCGGCCAGGACGGGACCATCCCATTCCGCGACGATGAGCGCATCGACTTCTCCGATCTGATCAGCCGGCGGCAGGGCGGCGAGAAGATCGACGCGTCGATCGTGCGCGCCGGAAAGCCCCTGACGGTCAAGATTCCGATGAAATCGTCCGCCGACCTCGTCCCGGGCCCGCGCTACGACGCCAAGCCTTCCTACTTCATCGTCGGCGGCCTCGTATTCATGCCTTTGACCGACGAGCTTATCGCCGCGCGCGGCGCGGGCTTCCGCGTCCGCTCGCTTTCCGCCGACGGCATGCCGACGCCGGACCGTACCGAGGTCGTCGTGCTCTCCCACGTCCTCGCCCACGACTTCAACCGCGGCTATCACAGCTGGTCGATGGCGCCCGTCACGCGCGTCAACGGCCGCCTGATCGGCCAGCTCACGGATCTCGTCGAGGCGTTCAAGACGCCCGTCGACGGCCGCTTCGACATCGAGCTCGAGCACTTTTCCGGCTACGCCGAGAACAAGGGCTCGCGGATCGTCCTCGACGCCGAGGCCGCCGCGAAGGTCCTGCCCGCGATCCTGGCGCGCTACGGCGTGCCCGCCGACCGCTCCGACGACCTCAAGAAGCCCTGACATCGGGCGCCCTTTTAAGACACTCATTTCGAGACGGACAGGAGACATCATGAATATCACGAAATTGACCGCCGCGGCTCTCGCGGGCTTGGCGATGGCCGGCTGCAAGGGCGTGGGGTTCGCCGGACCCTCCGGGGTGCACGGCGGCGCGACCGAGCCGGAGCGGGGCAACGCGCCGGCCGCCGGAAAGCCGGGAGAGTGCTGGGGCGTCAACGCCTGCAAAGGCCAGGGCGCGTGCGGCGGCGAGGGCCACGAGTGCGCGGGCCAGAACGAGTGCAGAGGCAAGGGCTGGCTCAAGCTGACCTCGACCGAGTGCGCCGGGCGCAACGGAAAGTTCAAGCCCGGCTAAGATGAAGCCGGTCGAAGGCGGTCGGGGCGCGATGGTGGGAGTCGGACTGCGGTCCGTCCACTTCCCGCGCCTCCTTGAGCGTCCTTCCACCCCGGTCCGCTGGTTCGAGGCGATCAGCGAGAACTACATGGACACCGCGGGGCGTCCGCTGGAGGTGTTGAAGAAGATCCGGGCGGATTTCCCGGTGGCGCTCCACGGCGTGTCCTTGTCCATCGGGGGCGTCGAGGGCCCGCGTCCGGGCTACCTGAAGAACCTCAAGCGCCTGATCGACGAGATCGATCCGCTCCTCGTGACCGACCACCTGTGCTTCACCGGCGCGCATAAGAAAAATATCCATGATCTGCTGCCGCTGCCGTACACCGAGGAAGCCGTCAAAACGGTGGTCTCGAACGTGGCGCGGGTGCAAGACGCGCTCGGCCGCCCCATCGCCCTCGAGAACGTCTCCAGCTACCTGACGTACAAGGACTCCGAGATGAAGGAGGAGGAATTCCTCGTCGCGATCGCAAAGCGATCCGGCTCTAAGATCCTGCTCGACGTGAACAACGTCTACGTCTCCGCGACGAACCACGGCTTCAAGGCCGAGGACTACGTCGACGCGATTCCGGACGCGCTGATTGCTCAGCTCCATCTCGGAGGCTACTCCGACATGGGGACGTTCCTGTTTGACACGCACTCCCGCGCGCCCACCGATCCGGTGTGGGAGCTGTACAAGCGGGTGATCCGCCGCGTCCCCAGGGTCCCCGTCCTCATCGAGTGGGACGAGGCCGTCCCGGATTGGGACGGCCTCGAGGCCGAGGCCGTCAAGGCGATCCGTCTCGCGAAGGAGGTTCATGGCGTCCCGGCTTGAGCTCCTCCAAAAGAGGTTCGTCGACTCCGCGTTCGGGAAGGTCGACGCCGCCTTCGTCCGCTCGATCGAGGGCGGCGGAAAGCTGACCGCCGCCGAGGCGGCCGGCGTCTATCGCGACGGCTATCCGGCGCGCTTGTCGGAGGCGTTAGGGGAAACATTCGAGGCGTGCTGGCGCGTTCTCGGCGACGAGGACTTCCTTAAGGCATGCAAGATCTACGCGCGCACCGTTCCATCCGTTTCCCACAATCTGTCGGATTACGGAAGCTCGTTCCCCGTGTTCCTCCAAAAACGCTTCAAAAAAGACGCCCCGTTCATCAAAGATTTAGCCGTCTTGGAGTGGTCGTTCAAGGAAATCTTCCACGCCGTACCCCATTCCGGTCTGACCCCGAAATCCCTCTCCGCCGTCGTCAAAAAGGATTCCGTGCTTATTTTCGGAAACACGGTGCGGATGTTGAATCTGAACCACTCCGTCCATGATCTGTGGAAACGCAACCGCGATGACTCGACCCCCCTGAGGGAAGCGGATTGGAAAAACCCTCAACACGTCCTCCTCTATAAGGGCGGCGGCACGCAGGTGTTCTCCTCCGTGATCGCCGCTCCCGAAGCATCAGCGTTGTCCTCGCTCATGTCCGGTCTCCCGCTATCCCAAGCGCTTGCCGCCTCGGACGCTCTCGACGAGGCGGCGGCGCGGAACCTGTTCACGTTCATCTCGAACGCCGGGCTCGTGACGGAGGTCCGTTAGCATGCCCACCAGCGACCCCTCGACCTGGGTGGACTCCCACGGCGACCGCCTCTTCCGCTACGCCCTCTCCCGCGTCCGCGACCAATCCGCCGCCGAGGACTTGATCCAAGAGACTTTCCTCGCCGCGCTCAAATCCCGCGAAAAATTCAAAGGGGACTCCTCCGAGCTCACCTGGATGACCGGCATCCTGCGCAACAAGATCTTCGAATTCTACCGCCGTCAGGCCAAAGACGTCCCTCTTCTCGACTCCGATGCCGACGATCGCGAGTCCGCGCTCTTCGACGGCCGCCACTGGAACCCCGCCGATGCCCCCAAGGAGTGGCCGCAGGCCAAGGCTGAATCCGCCGAATTCTCCGCCGCGCTCAAGACGTGCCTCGACGCGCTCAGCGCCAACGTCGCGCGCGCCTTCATCCTGCGCGAGATGGAGGGCGTCGCGCCGAAAGAAGCGGCCGAGGCTCTCGGCGTGCCTCCGGGGCATCTCGCCGTCCTGCTGTACCGCGCGCGCATGCGCCTGCGCCGCTGCCTCGAGAAGAATCACTTCGCTCCGGAGGCGGCGTGAGCCTGCTCCCGTCGTGCCGCGACGTCTCGAAGCTTCTCTCCGAGTCCCTCGACTCCGGACGCCCGCTCGGCCTGCACGCGCGCCTGCATCTGTCGATCTGCGAGGTCTGCCGCCGCGTTCTCGCCCAGTTCGAGACGCTGCGCCGCTGCGCCGCCCGTGCGCCGGAAACGGGCCCCGCGCTGTCGCCCGAGGCGAAGGACCGCCTGCGCCGCCGCCTCGAACCCCCGACACTTTAGCGCCCCGGCCGTCGTCTAATTTAGGACGATGAACACCGTGGTCGCCGTGAGCCCGCCGACGTTGGACGACAGCGCCTCTCACGAGACGCCGCTGATGCTGATCCTCGTCTTGATCGGCGCCGCGCTCCTGTACGCGGCCTGTAGGCTCGTCAGGGATAAGCGCGACCATCACCGCTACCACCGCTAGTCTGGGTCGAAAGGCCCGCGCGAAGCCGCCCTCATCCTAGGTAGAATCTCCTCCCATGATCTCAGTCCGCGGCCTTAAGAAGTCCTTCGGCGACCAGATTCTCTACGACGGCGCGGAGCTCCAGCTCAACGCGGGGGACCGCTACGCCCTGGTCGGACCCAACGGGGCCGGGAAAACCACGCTCTTCAAGATGATCCTGGGCGAGGAAGAGCTCGAGGGCGGCTCGATCGAGTGGAAGCGCGGCGCCAAGGCCGGCTACCTCCCGCAGGAAAACCCGCCGATCGGTCCGGAGACGGTCCTCGAGACCGCGCTCGCGCACAAGAACGACCCCGACGGTCGCGAGACCGCCAAGGCCAAGAAGATCCTGATGGGCCTCGGTTTCCAGGTGAAGGACTTCGACCGCCACCTGACCGAGCTTTCCGGCGGCTGGTCCATGCGCGCCGCTCTTGCCCGGTTGCTCGTCGAAGAGCCCGAGCTCATGCTGCTCGACGAGCCCACGAACCATCTCGACCTGCTGACGCTCGTCTGGTTCCAGGAATATCTCCAGTCCTACCCGGGCGCGATCCTGATGATCTCGCACGACCGCTCGTTCATCGACAACGTCTGCTCGGCCATCGTTTCGGTCGAGGAGAAGAAGCTCAAGAAGTACAACACGAACTACGAGGGCTTCCTTGCCGAGCGCGAGGCCGCGCGCGACCGCCTCGTCTCCGCGCATAAGCAGCAGCAGGACGAGATGGACGCGATGAAGGAATTCATCATGCGCAACCGCGCGCGCGTCTCGACCGCGTCGCGCGTGCAGAGCGTCATGAAGAAGCTCGAGAAGATCGAGGAGATCGTGCTGCCGCCCTCGACGAAGGCCGTCAGCATCTCGTTCCCTCAGCCCGGCCGCACGGGCACGACCGTCCTCAAGCTCAAGAACGCCTTTAAGTCCTACGGCGCCGTGAAGGTCTATGAAGGCCTCGATTTCGAGCTCGAGCGCGGCTGGAAGATGGCGTTCGTCGGGCCGAACGGCGCGGGCAAGTCCACTTTGCTCAAAGTCATCGGCGACATCATCCCGCTCGACTCGGGCGAGCGCATCCTGGGGCACAACGTGAAGGTCGGCTACTTCTCCCAGCACCGCGAGGGACAGCTCGATCCCCGTCGCACCGTGCTGCAGGAGGCGATGAGCGTCCCGCGCACCAACGGCGACCTGTTCACGCGTACCGTGCTCGGCACCTTCCTGTTCCCCGGCGACACCGTCCACAAGAAAGTCGACGTGCTCTCGGGAGGAGAGAAGAGCCGCCTGCAGCTGGCCAAGCTCCTTCTCGATCCGCCGAACGTCCTTCTCCTCGACGAGCCCACGACCCACTTGGACTTGACGAGCGTCGAGGCCTTGGTCGGCGCGCTCAAGAAGTTCGACGGCACGATCTGCGCGATCAGCCACGACGTGTACTTCCTGAATGCCGTCGCCGACCACGTCGTACACGTCGTGCAGGGCAAGGTCACCGTGTTCCCCGGCAACTTCGAGTACTTCCAGCATCGCCAGGGCCAGCTCGACGCCGAGGCCGCGAAAAATCGCCCCGAGCCCACCGCCGCTCAAAAGGCCGAGACGGAGGCCGAGAACCAGTACGAGGCCTCAAAGGAAGCGCGCCGCCGCGAGAAGGCGCTCGCGAAGGCCGAGGCCGAGCTGGAGCGCCTGCACGTCGAACTCGAGCGCATCGCCCACGAGATGTCCGACCCGAAGCTCTACGAGGACTTCGAGCGCGTGACGAAGGTGGGCGAGGAGATGGAGACCGTCCAGGCCTCCATCCAGCTCAAGGAAGAAGAAGTCAAACGCTTGACCGCCTAGTTGGTGTCAGGCCTAACGGTTTAACTCTTTCCACGCATGACGACGTCGTTGAAAGAGTTAAACCGTTAGGCCTGACACCTTTCAAAGGCGGCGCTTGGACATCATCGCCTTCAGGGCCTCGGCCATGGCGCCGACCGGCGCCTCCTGCGGCTTGATCTGCGGCCGGGGCGACGCTCCCCGGCTCGACGCGTTCGCGGAATTGCGGTCCTCGCGGCTGCCGATCACGGGCTTGCTCTTCAGGGAGAGCGCGATGCGCCGGCGCGCCAGATCCACCTCGAGCACGGTCACGTGCACGCGCTGCTGAACCTTGAGCACGTCGGACGGCTGTTGGACGAAGGTGTCCGAGACCTCGCTGACGTGCACGAGGCCGTCCTGGTGGACGCCGATGTCGACGAACGCGCCGAAGGCGGCCACGTTGGTCACGATGCCGGGCAGCTTCATGCCGGGCTTCACGTCCTCGAGCTTCGACACCGCGCCGAAGGCGAACGCCTCGAAGCCCTGGCGCGGGTCGCGGCCGGGCTTGGCCAGCTCGGTGAGGATGTCTTTGAGCGTCGGCTCGCCGACTTCGGCCGTCGCGTACTTCTTGATGTCGATCTTGGAGCGCAAGGACGCGCTGCCGATCAGCTCCTTGACCGTCGTGCCGGCGTCCTCCGCCATCTTCTCGACGATCTCGTAGCGCTCGGGATGGACGGCGCTCGCGTCGAGCGGGTTGCGGCCGTCGCGGATGCGCAGGAAGCCGGCGGACTGCTCGAAGGCCTTGGGCCCGAGCCGGGGGACCTTCTTCAGCGCGGCGCGCGAGGGGAACGCGCCGTTCTCGTTGCGGTAGTCGACGATGCTCTTCGCGAGCGCCGTGCCCAAGCCGGATACGTAGGACAAGAGCTCCTTGCTGGCGCTGTTGACCTCGACGCCGACGCTGTTGACGCAGGAGATCACGGTGTCGTCGAGCGACTTCTTTAGGGCGTTCTGCTCCACGTCGTGCTGATATTGGCCCACGCCGATGGACTTGGGATCGATCTTGACCAGCTCGGCGAGCGGATCCATCAGGCGGCGGCCGATCGAGACCGCGCCGCGGACCGTGATGTCCTCGTTCGGGAACTCCTCGCGCGCCGCTTCGGACGCTGAGTAGACGGAGGCGCCGCTTTCGTTGACCATCACGACGGTCACGCCGGGCAGCTTCATCGTCCGCACGAACTCCTCGGTTTCGCGACCGGCGGTTCCGTTGCCGATCGCGACGACCTCGCTCTTGTACTTGGCGGCCAGGTTCTTCACCTTGACCGCGGCCTCGAGCAGGCCGTGGGCGCCCGTGTGGGGGTGGATCACGTCGTGATGCAGCAGCTTGCCCTGCTCGTCGAGGATGACGAGTTTGCAGCCCGTTCTAAAACCCGGGTCGAGCGCCAGCAGGCGCTTCTGCCCGAGCGGCGACGACATCAGGATCTCGCGCAGGTTGCGCGCGAACACGTTGATCGCCTCCCGGTCGGCCTCTTTCTTCGCGGCGAGGCGCACCTCGGTCTCCATCGAGAAGGACATCAGGCGCCGGTACGCGTCCTCGGCCGCGATCCGGACCTGGGACGCGCAGGGGCCCGCGCCCTTCGCGAACAGCCCCTGCAGCATCGGGATCACGTCGTCTTCCTTCACTTCGACGCGCATGTAGAGAAAGCCCTCCGACTCACCGCGTCGCATCGCGAGCACGCGGTGCGAGGGCGCCTTCGTCGCGGCCTCCTTCCAGTCGAAGTAGTCCTTGAACTTGGCGCCTTCCGCTTCCTTGCCCGTGATGACCTTGGAGTGGAACTCGCCCTTCGCGAAGAACACCTCGCGCAGGCGCGCGCGGGCGGGGGCGTCCTCGGCGACGCGCTCGGCGATGATGTCGCGCGCGCCGGCCAGCGCCTCGGCCGCGTCCTTGACGCCTTTTTCCGCGTCGATGTAGGCCTTCGCGAGCGCCTCGGGGATTTCCGGGCCTTGGGCGAAGATCGCGTCCGCGAGCGGCTCGAGGCCCTTCTCCTTGGCGATCATCGCGCGCGTGCGCTTCTTCGGGCGGAACGGCAGATAAAGATCCTCGAGGATCACGAGCGTCGAAGCGCCCACGACCTTGGCCGTCAGCTCGGGCGTGAGGAGCTTGCGCTCGTCGAGCGACTTGAGGATCGCCGCCTTGCGCGCGTCGAGCTCCTTGAGCTGTCCCAGGCGGTCGCGGATCGAGGCGATCGCCACCTCGTCGAGGTTGCCCGTCATCTCCTTGCGGTAGCGCGCGATGAACGGGATCGTCGCGTCCTGGTCGAGCAAGGCGATCACGGCGTTGACGCCCGCGGCGGGAAGCGACAGCTCGGCGGCGATGAGGGAAGGGTATCGGTCGATCATGGAGTAAATCGTATCATAGGGCGTGGAGATCAGGAAGTTTCCGTGGCCCGAGGCGCGCTCGGTGCTGACGCTCGCGGGGCCCATCGCTCTGACGCAGATCGGCATGGTGCTGTACGGCACCGTCGACATGGTGTTCGTCGGCCGGCTCGGGCCCGTGGCGATCGCCTCCGTCGGCCTCGGCTCGATGACCTACTTCACGGGCTTCGTCGTCGGCATGGGCATCGTGATGGGCATCGACAGCCACTCCTCGAAGGCCTTCGGCGCGGGCCGGCCCGACCTGTGCGGCCAGCTGCTCGTCCACACCTTGGTCCTGGCGCTCGCGGTGGCGCTTCCCTTATTCTTCCTGTTCGGCCTCGCCGGGGAGGCGTATCGCTTCATCGGCGTGGATCCGCGCGCCGCCGAGGGCGCGATCGGCTACCTGCGTATACTACGCTGGGGCGTCTTCCCCGGGTTGTGCTTCGTCGCGTGCCGGCAGTTCCTGCAGTCGATGAGCGTCACGACCCCGCTCCTGACCGCGATCGTCGCCGGCAACCTTCTCAACGCCGCGCTCGACGCGGCGCTCGTCCTGGGTAAATTCGGCGCGCCTGCGCTCGGCGTCCGCGGGTCGGCGGTCGCGACGCTCGCGGCCAACGGCCTGATGTTCGCCGTCGTCGCGGCCTCGGCGTGGGGCCGTCTACGCGCGATCTCCTTCAAGTTCCACGGCTGGCACCGACGCCTGTTCGTCGACGTGGCCTCGCTCGGCATCCCCGCGGGCGGGGCCATGGCCGTCGAGGTCGCGGTCTTCTCGCTCGTCACGGCGCTCGTCGGCCGTCTCGGCGCGGAGATACTGGCCGCCCATCAGCTGACGTTGAACCTGGCGAGCCTGACCTTCATGGTGCCGATGGGACTGTCTCACGCCGCGTCGACGCGCGTCGGCCAGGCCCTCGGCCGCGGCGACCGCCGCGCGGCCGCCGACTCGGGCCGCGCCGCGCTGATCATGAGCGTCGTCTTCATGTCGGCGACGGGGCTCGCCTTCGCGCTGCTGCCGCGCCTGATCCTCGGCGTCTTCGGCGCCGACGACGACTTGGTCTCCCGCGCGAAGCCCCTGCTCTACTGCGGGGCCGCCTTCCAGGTGTTCGACGGAGCCCAAGCCGTCCTGACGGGCGCCCTGCGCGGCCTCGGCTCGACGCGGCGGCCTCTCGTGATCAACGTGATCGGTCACTGGCTGATCGGGCTGCCCATCGGCGTCTGGCTGGGTTTCGGGCTTCACTGGGGCGCGACCGGGCTGTGGATCGGCCTCGTGGCCGGCCTCGCGGCCGTCGCGGTCCTGCTGCTGCGCGAGTGGGAAGGGCTGACGCGGAGCTAGGGCTTGCCGGTGGGCGGCCAGTGGTCGTTCGCGCAGGCGGGAGCCTTGCACCCTTTCGCGTTCGGGCCCCACTCGTAGTGCCAGGCCTCGTACCGCAAGCGCAGGCCGCCGGCGTTCGTCACCTCCTCGTCCATCATCGATGAGGCCAGCCGCGGCTTGATCGAGCATTTCGGGGCGCCGGCGACGCCCGCCCGCCAATCGAAGCACTCCTGGCCCTGGGCGTCGACCATGATCAGGTCGCAGGCGTAGCCGCCGCTGTGCGGCGTCATGCCGGGCCAGGCCAGGCCGAGGTTCAGGGGGTTCTGCTTCTCTTCCCAATACTTGCGCATGTCCTCGTCGAGATTGGGCTTCGCGAGCATGTACTTCCCCTTGAGCACGTAGCCGCACTCGGGGACCGAGTCCGAGCGATGCGGCCGGTAGCAGCTGGCCAGGCGGATCGTGAACCGGTACTTCTCGCGGTTCTTGGAGGCGCGCAGCCCGTCGCTCAGCCGCTGCAGGCCGTCGATCGCGTCCTGGGTCGCCCGCGCGCCGGCCCGCACGTCGATGAAGGCCAGCGCGGGCACCGGAATAAGCTCCGGCGAGTCGGGCGCCAGCATGCCCGGGCCCGAGTCCGGCATCGCGGCGCCGCACGTCGTCGAGCCGTCGTCGTTGACGCCCTTCACGGGCGCCGGCCAGTTGTTCGGGTCGAACACGCACGCGCACGAGCAGAACGTCCGGCAGTCCGACACGTTGTCGCAGAACTGGCCTTCCTTCGCGGGCTTGATCCCCTTCATGCACGAAGTCGGGGCGACGGGCTTGGCGTCGGGCTCGATGATGCGGGTGTTGTTCTTCCCGGGCTTGATGAAATCCGAGGCCTCGTCGGCGCGGGCCGCCCAGGCGAACAGAAGCGGCGCAAGGAGGAGGAAAGCCCGGTACGCGCGGGAGGGGCGGCCCATACCGTAAGGATAGCCCCGGGAAGACGCGATTTCAACCCCGTTCTAGGTCGAAAGGGCTCGAAATGCATAGGCCTCTTGTCCGGCCGTTTGTCACGTACACGTCACGCCGGAAACCCGCGACCGCGTTAGAATAAGGGCATGATCACTCCACTCCTCCTTCTCGCCGCCGTCTCCGCCGCCGCGCAGGTCTCCGACCTTGACTCGGCCTTCGCTCGATCGTCCCAGCTCACCGCCGCCGCGCGCGCCGCCGCCGCCTGCGCGGGCGCCGCGGAGCTCGAGACCTCTTTTGAGATGACCGTGACCTTCGCCGACGGCCGCAAGCCGGTCGAGCTCAAGTTCGAGTACGCCGGCTGCGCGGCGGAGGGCCGCAACGACTACCTGCCGCCTTACGTCACGCGCTCCTATAAAGCCCAGGACGGCTACGCGCTCACCGTGATCACCGACGAGGGCAAGACCGACTCCGAGGTCCTTCTCTCGAAGGGCAAGGACTGGGTGGGCCGCTTCGGCTCGCTCGCCAACGCGAAGCTCGTCTCCGGCGACTCGCTCGCCGTCGGCGCCGTCGAGCTCAAGGACTCCGTGAAGGGCAGCGCCGTCCTGCGCGACTCCGCCATCCCCGTCTACCCTCAGCTGCTCCCCTGCGAGGAGGCGCTCAAGAAGGCGTTCGGCGTCTCCATGCGCGACTCCGCGGGCAAGCCGCTCACCGGCTACTCGAGCCGCGAGTTCTCGCTCGTCCTCCTCACCAAGACCGACGCGTACTTCTACCACGAGGACTGCGACATCTGCGCCGAGATCACCAAGTGCGCCCTTCAGTCCCGCGCGATCACGAGCGTCATCACCGCGCACATGGTGAGCTGCTCGGACATGGCGCCCTACGCGAAGGACGTCGTGTTCGACTCCTGCGCCGGCCGCTGACCGCGACCGCTATTTCGCGGGCTTGATCCCGAGCTTTTTTGCTCGGGCCGCAATTTCTTCCTGGTAGGAGAGCTTGCCGCGCGAGACGATGCCGCAGGCCCAGGCGAGCCGTTCGGCCAGCGCCTGCTGGGCGCGCGCATCGTCCGGGCCGAGCTTCTCCTTCGTCGACGGCGACGCGCTGTCGTTGTTGACGCCGTTCGACGCGAAAATCGCCGACTGAAGCCGGCCGGCGAGGTCAGCCGCGAGCACGGTGCGGTCTTGGCGCTTTTCCGACGAAATGAGGGACCGTAGAAATATAAGCGAGACGGGCGTGAGTTCGCCGGGGCGTTTTCCCGGCTTCACGACGACGGAGAAGAGGCTGGCCGAGCCGCCGTCCTCGGGAAAGAGCAGCTCCTTAGTCGGGGCCTCCCATCCGACGACTTGCGAGTCGAGCCCCTTGGTCACCTGCTCGCCGCCGTGCTTCAGGGCCCTTTTGACGAGCGCGGGCAGCGCGCCGAGCGGATTCTTGCCGCAGTCGGGCTTCGCGGCCGACGCCGGCGACGCAAAAGCGATGAAGAAAGCGAGCATGGCCGCGACCAGCGGCCCTCCCTTAAAACAACGATATCCGGGAGCAGGATCGTCGTGCTTGAAGCGTCGGCTCGCTCTCATTTTGAAGTCCTCGGTTCCGGTAGGTTTGTTCCGTCAAAACGCTCCCACACTTCGCGTAGCCCGTGAAGAGAGCGATGAAATCCAAGCCTTCTCATTTCCGCGTACGCCGCCGCCTTCGACTTGTGTTCATGAAGAACACGAAAGAGCCCGACTATCAGCCCGGTTCGATCTTGCCCGTGAAGGCAGTGAACATAAATCGGCCAAAGCGTCTCGTTTTGAAGCGTGTGAATCGCCAGTCGAATGCGTTCGGGCTCCGGTGCGCCGAGAACATTCCCGAGATCCGACGGCGGCCCGGATGCGTCAACGACAGTCATGCCCAATTTCAGCGCTTCGGCGTCCGAGCCCTCCGATTCGAAATCAAGCTTCAAAACAGTTTTGATCCCTTTCGATTTTAGGAATGCCCATCCCTCAGGTGTGGGCTGCCCTCCACGATATACTCCCGGAATGACTTCCTGAAAATTTGAAATGCCAATTTCGTATTTATTCGAGGCATGACAACCGGCGGTGCCGGTAACGCACGCAAGTGCTATCAGGAGTGCTCGCAGCTGTTTCTTATTCAAGAGTTGTTGGATCGAGCAGGCGTGCGCCATGATAAATGGTCAACAGCTCAATCAGCTTTGCTTTGAATCGATAAACAAGGCGGTAATTCCCGAGGATGACTTCACGAACTGCGGGATCGTTCAGTTCGGGAACTAGGCGACCTGATTTGGGGAGCTCACTCAGGCGTTCAACCGTTTGAAAAATATCAGAAACGAAGTGGCGGCGTACTGCGGAGAGTCTTTAGAGATGAATTGCGCTATGGAATCTGGATCATCGGAAGCCTGAAGCATCCACCTTACTTCAGCCATCGCTTCATCTTCTCTTTGACCTTGCTGTGCGTAACAGTCTGCCCTGCATCAGCCTGCTGTAAGCCGCGCTCAACCTTCGACAAAAACAGAAGGCGCTCCATTGCGTCCTCATAGGAGGCGTTTTCGGGCAGGCCTTGGACAGCCTGAATAACCTTCTGCGTGGTCGTCATATGCCTAGGATAGCGGGACTTCCGCCATAATTCAATGGCCTGTC
>JBBQVX010000033.1:0-29637 GCA_038211115.1 Elusimicrobiota bacterium
ATAAGCGCATGATCATTGCCCTCGGCTGCGACCACGCCGGCTACCCGCTCAAGAAGCTCCTGCACGAATGGCTCGAGAAGAAAGGGCACAAGGTCCTGAACCTCGGCGTCGACACCGCGGACGTCCCGGCCGACTATCCCGATTACGCGCGCGCCGTCTCGGAGGCCGTCGCTTCGCGCAAGGCGGAGCGCGGCGTCATCGTGTGCGGCTCGGGCGTGGGCGCCACGATCGCGGCGAATAAGGTTCCCGGCGTACGCGGCTGCATGTGCCACGACACCTTCTCCGCGCGTCAAGGCGTCGAGGACGACGACATGAACGTGCTGTGCCTCGGCGGCCGGATCATCGGCCAGGAGCTCGCGTACGAGGTCCTGAACGCTTTCCTCAACGCGAAGTTCTCCGGTCTCGACCGCCATCAGCGCCGCAAGGACAAAGTCACCGCCATCGAGCGGACCTATTCGAAGGAGGCCGTGAAATGACCCACAAAAACCCTCTGCGCGATCTGCACCGTTTCGGCGTCTCCGTCTGGTACGACTACGTCTCGCGCTCCTTGATCTCCTCTGGCGAGCTCAAGCGCCTGATAGAGGAGGACGGCGTCCGCGGCGTCACCTCCAACCCGACTATCTTCGAGAAGGCGATCGGCGGCTCGTCCGACTACGACGACGCGATCCGCGCGCACGCGAAGCCCGGCGTGAGCCCGACCGAGCTGTTCGAGAAGCTCGCCGTCGCCGACATCCAGGCCGCCTGCGACCTATTCCGCCCGCTGTACGAGGAGACGAAGGCCGGCGACGGCTTCGTGTCGCTCGAGGTCTCGCCGATCCTCGCGCGCGACCCCGCCGGCACCGTCGCCGAGGGCTTGCGCCTCTGGGCCGCCGTCGCGCGCCCGAACCTGATGATCAAGGTTCCCGGCACGGTCGAAGGCCTCAAGGCGTTCGAGGACCTGACCGCCGAGGGCGTCGCGGTCAACGTCACGCTGCTGTTCTCGCTCGAGCGCTACGCGGCCGTCGCGGAGTCGTTCCTCAAGGGCCTCGAGCGCCGCGCCGCCGCGGGCAAGGACCTGTCGAAGGTCGCCTCCGTGGCCAGCTTCTTCGTGAGCCGCGTGGACAGCGCGATCGATGCGACGCTCGAGAAGCGCCCCGAGCCCGAAGCCAAGACCCTGATGGGCAAGGCCGCCATCGCGAACGCCAAGCTGGCCTACCAGCACGGCAAAAAAGTCTTCTCGTCAGCGCGCTTCAACGCTCTCAAGGCGAAGGGCGCCTTGGCGCAGCGCCTCCTGTGGGCGTCGACCGGCACGAAGAATCTCGCGTACCGCGACACGCTCTACGTCGAGGAGCTCATCGGGCCCGACACCGTCAACACGATGCCGCCCGCGACCGTCGACGCGTACCGCTCGCACGGCGCCGGCCGCTTCAGCATCGAGGAGAACCTCGCCGAGGCGCACGCCCAGTGGGACGCTCTCCCCAAGTTCGGCGTCGACCGCGAGGCGGTCATGGTCAAGCTCGAGGAGGAGGGGCTCGCGTCGTTTTCGAAGTCCTTCGAGACCTTGATGGGCAAGCTGACCGCCAAGCGGGCGCTGCTCGAGGCGGAGTTCGCGGCCGTCGACGCGGGGCTCGACGAACTCGAGGCCGCGCGCTTCTCCGAGCGCCTGTGGGCCAAGGACCCGTCGATCTGGAAAGACGACAAGGAACACCAGAAGCTGATCAAGCATTCGCTCGGCTGGCTCGACGCGCCGGTCGCTTCGGGCGCCGCGCTCTCGCCGATCAAGGCGTTCGCCGAGGCCGCCGCGGCCGAGGGCTTCCGCCAGGCCGTCGTGCTCGGCATGGGCGGCTCGAGCCTGTGCGTGGAGGTTCTGCGCTCGGTGTTCGGGTCCGCGCCGGGCCGCCTCGAACTGCTCACGCTCGATTCGACGCACCCGGACGCGGTATCGGCGCTCGAAAAGCGCCTCGACCTCGAGAAGACCTTGTTCATCGTCGCGAGCAAGTCCGGCGGAACCGTCGAGCCGAACGCGTTCTTCGATTACTTCTGGGCCCTGTGCGCGAAGCGTCCCGGCGCCAAGCCCGGCCGGCAGTTCGTCGCGATCACCGACACCGGCACGTCGCTCGACAAGATGTCGCGCGAGCGCGGCTTCCGCAAGACTTTCCTGAACCCGTCCGACGTCGGCGGCCGCTTCTCGGCGCTGACCTTGTTCGGCATCGTGCCCGCCGTCCTGTGCGGCATCGATGCGGGGGAGTTGCTCTCCCGTGCGCGGCGCGCCGGTGAGACGTTCTCGCCGCAGACGCCGACGCGGTCCAACCCGGCCCTGCGCCTCGGCGCGTTCATCGGCCGCCACGCGCGCGACGGGCGGGACAAGCTGACCCTCGTCCTGCCGCCGTCGCTCGAATCGTTCGGCCTCTGGATCGAGCAGCTCGTCGCGGAGTCGACGGGCAAGGAGGGCCGCGGCGTCCTGCCCGTTTGCGGCGAGCCCTTGGGCGCGCCGTCCGCGTACGGCCGCGACCGCGCGTTCGTGCGCCTGTCGCTGAAGAACCGCCCGGAGCCGGCCGTCGACGCAGCGCTCGTGGCGCTCGAGCAGGCGGGGCATCCCGTCCTGCGGCTCGAGCTGGCCGACAACCTCGACCTCGGCGCCCAATTCCTGCTGTGGGAGGCCGCCACCGCGGCTGCGGGCTTTCTGCTGAAGGTGAACCCGTTCGACCAGCCCGATGTGCAGACCGCGAAGGACAAGACGAAGGAGGTCCTCAACGGCCTCAAGGACGGGACGCCCGAAAAGGCGAGCCTGCGTGCGGGCGGCTTGGCCGCGTTCGCCGACGCGGGACTCATGTCGGCGCTGAAGGCCGACGCCGGCCAGGACCGGCCGCTGCGCGACGTGCTCGCGGCGCACCTGTCGCGGATCAAGCCCGGCGATTACGTGTCGGTGCTGGCGTTCCTCGCCGAAACCGACGAAAGCCGCCGCCTGATCGACGAGGTCCGGAACAAGATGCGCGCGCGCACGACCGCGCCGGTCACGGTCTCGTGGGGCCCGCGCTACCTGCATTCCACCGGCCAGTTGCACAAGGGCGGGCCCGCGAAAGGCGTCTTCCTGGTCCTCGGGGATGGGGAGAAGACCAAGCTGCCCGTGCCCGGTAAGCCGTTCTCGTTCGGCGAGCTGTGCCGCGCCCAGGCGAAGGGCGACGCCGCCGCGATGCTGTCGGCGGGACGCCGGCTTCTGCGCCTCGACCTCGGCGTGAACACCATCGAGGGGCTGCGCGCGCTGGCGAACGCGCTGTCTGAAACGGCGGCCGCGCATTGAAGCTGTCGCCTAAAGCGCTCAAGGCGCGGACCGCGAAGGCGCGCGTCGTGCTGACGGACATCGACGGCGTGCTGACGGGGGGAACGATCTATCACTTCGTCGACACCGCGGGCGAGCTCGTCGAGTTCAAGGGCATCCACGCCCAGGATTCGATCGCGATGGCGTGGCTCGCCGAGTCCGGGCTCGTCACCGGCGTGATCAGCGGCCGGGTCTCGAAGGGCACCGACGCGCGACTGCGCCTGCTCAAGGTCAAGCACATCTATCAGCATCGTCTCGACAAGATCGCGGTGCTCGCCGAGATCATGGCCGCGGAGAAGGTCTCGCCCGAGCAGGTCGTCTACGTCGGCGACGACATCCCCGACCTCGGACCGATGGGACGCGTCGGCCTGGCGGTGGCGCCCGCCAATGCGCGGCCCGAGGTGAAGGCCGCCGCGCACTGGGTCACGAAGGCGGGCGGCGGCGACGGCGCGTTCCGCGAGCTCGTCGAGGTCATCCTCCGGAGCCAGGGACTCTGGGACGCGATCCTCGCGAAATACCGTTGATGTTGACGCGGACCCCGGACCAAGGCTAGAATCGCAGAGCGACCATGATCGATCTCTTCGGCCTCGGAAAGCAGCAGGACCCACAGGAACCGGAAGGCTCCGTTCCCGCCCCCGAGCCCGCTCCGGAAGCGGCCGAGCCGGCGGCGCCGCCTCGCGGCTCGCACAAACTTTGGGCCTTCCTGCTCGTCCTCGACTCCGTGTTCGTGATCGTGTTCGCCGGCGCCGTGGCCGCGAAGGTGTACCAACATTGGAAGGCGCCCCAAGCGGCGCTGCTCCCCGCGCCGCGCCGGCGCGCCGCGCTCCCGGCTCCGGCCTCCGCGGCCGCCCCCGTCGCGTCGACCGCTCCCGCACCGGCTCCGGAACCCGTCAAAGCCCCGGAGCCGCCCAAGCCCGCGGCCGCCGCGGCGAGGACCGCGCCCGATGCGCCGCGCCCGCCGAAGCCCTCGATGCTCGCGGAAGCGCCGAAGCACCGCGAGACCCCGAAGCTCGCCGACGCCGGCGGTAAAACCACCGCCGCCCCGAAGCCTGCGGCTCCCGCGCCGGCGCCCAGCGGAGCGGTCAAGGCCCTGAAGACCGAGTTCAAGGTTCGCGCGCCCAAGGCGAAAGCCGTCGAGCTCGTCGGAGCGTTCATCGTCCGGGGGGGGCGCAAGGACATGAGCCGCCAGGACGACGGCACCTGGACCGTCACGCTGTATCTCAACCCCGGCTCCTACCGCTATTTCTTCTCCGTGGACAAGAAGAAGCAACTGGACCCCGAAAATCCTCATTCGGAAAAGGGCGCCTCCCTCCTCACCCTGCCTTAATAGGGCCTAGGTCCTCCAAAGTGACTTTGGTTACATTTGGGTAAAGGCTTCTGTATTGATTTCGTAACAGGTCATCGTTACACTCTTTCCAACGCGAACCCCGGGCCCGAAGCGGATTAGCGCAACCTTGATGACCGGCCTCACGATGCGACGCCTTCCAACGGCACTATCCGCGGCTTTGTTCTTGGCCGTGCTGCCTTCCGTTTCCTCGGCCCAGGTTCGCCGCGTCGGCCACACGGCGACCTTGCTGGCGACGGGGGACGTGCTCATCGCCGGCGGCGTGAACCAGACCGGCACCACGCAGACCACCTGCGATCTGGCCACCGCCTCGACAGGCATCGGCGTCTCGGCGACCGGCGCCTTCACGCTCCGGCGCTCCTCCCACACCGCGACTTTGATGAGCAACGGCTGCGTGCTGGCCGCGGGCGGCAACGCCGCGGCGAGCGACGTGGTCGCGCCCGTGCCCACGGCGACCTACGAAATCTACGACCCGTCCCTCGGGACGTGGAACCCCGTTGGCTCGATGGCCACCGCGCGCTACAACCACACCGCGACCTTGCTCAACAACGGCGACGTCATGGTCTGCGGCGGCCAGGACGCCGCCGGCAACGCGATCCTCTCCTGCGAGTTCTACCGGCCGACGGGCTGCACCACGGGCAGCTGGGTCATCCACCCGTCCGTCAACATGCTCCAGGCGCGCTACAACCACACGGCGCTCCTCATGAAGGACGGCAAGGTCTGGTTCGCGGGCGGCGCCAACCCCGCGATCGTCGCGACGGGCGGCTACCTGACCACGACTGAGCGCTACAATCCCGCCAGCGACGCCTTCCAGTCCGCCGCGCCGATGATCGAGGCCCGCTCCCAGCACACCGCGACTCTCATGGGCGACGGCAAGGCCCTCGTCGTCGGCGGCTACAACAAGCGGGACGTCATCGCCAATAAGGGCGTCACCGAAAGCTCCGAGATCTACGATCCCATCTCCAACAGCGTGACGCCCGCCGCCCAGATGAGCGCCCGCCGTCACGCGCACTCGGCCGTGCTCTCCGCCAACGGCTCGGTCGAAATCTACGGCGGCCTGGGCAACATCACGACCACGTACGTCAATCCCACGGCGCCGATGCTGGCCGGAAGCGTGATCACCTTCGCCGCGCCGGTCACGGTGCCGACGGCGACGATCTCTGGCGGCGCCGCCTCGATTCCGCTCGACTACCTGCTCAGCAAGCCGGTCGTCGGCGTGATCCAGGACGGCGAGATGTGGCTGTCGTCGCCCACGGTCAAGACGACGTGGGGGGCGATCGACTTCGTCCCGGCGAGCGAGACGGTTCCGGGAACGGGCATCCGCATCAACCTCGCCGGCATGACCGTCGGCTGCAATGCCAACGGCATCTGCGGGAACATCAAGACTGGCGTCGGCGCCGCGGCCGCCTTGTCGCAGATGCAGGGCAGCGCCGTCTTCTACCGGCGCAGCGGAGTCGGTGCCACAAACTCGCCGATCGCCGCTCCCGCCACAACTGTCAACCTGGTGGGCGCCATCAACAGCGGGGCACTCAACACGACCTTGAACCCCGGCAGCTCGAGCCTCAGCGCCACGGTCCGCATCGACATGGGCCAGGCGTTCGTCGGAAAACAGATCACCGGGGGATATCTCAACATCACCGGCGGCTCGATCGTGCAGATCTCCTCGTTCGCGGTCGCGATGAGCAGCGGCGGCGGGCCCATCCTCGGCAGCCCCACCGTGGCGGCCAACGGCAGCGCCACCTTCCCCATCACCTTCACCGGCCTCGAGGGTACCGTCGAGTTTCTCGGAGACGTCTCTCAGAGCTTCGGGCCCGGCGCCGTGACGGTGCCCCAGTCGGGCGCGAACGCCGACCTCACCCTCACGATGTCCATGGCCTACACGATGAGCGGCGCCGATCTCAGCAACGAGCAGTTCCGCGTCGACATCGCGACGGTCGTCATCCGCAAGATGGTCTTCGCCGACCGCGAGACCTACAATCCGAAGACGAACGCCTGGGCCCTCGAGCCCCTTCCCGGCAACATCGTGACCAATCAGCGCTACGGGCACTCCGCCACCTTGCTGCAAAACAACGATTCGATCTACTACGGCGGCCGCGCCTGCGTCGGCGGCGCCGGCTGCGCCACCCAGGTGGCGAGCCCCTCGCCCGGCATCGAGCTGCTGTATTCCGAGAAGAACTTCGCGAACCCGCAGGGCCAGGCCGCGCAGAAGCGCGCGTTCCACACCTCGACCTTGCTCCCGGGAGGAGACATTCTGGTCGCCGGCGGCACCAACGGCCCCAGCATCCTCAACAACGCCGAGATCTTCAGCACGTCCTCGCAGACGTTCCTCCCGATCACCGGGTCGATGCGCTACGTCCGCGACCTGCACACGGCCAGCTTGCTGCCCAACGGCCGGGTCCTGATCGCCGGCGGCTTCACGACCAACGCGGCCAGCACGGGCTCGACCAACACGACCGAGATCTACTACCCCGACACGCGGCTCTTCATCGAGACGAAGCCGATGATCAGCTCGCGCAGCAACCACACGGCCATCACGCTCCCGGACGGGAACATCTTCGTGGCCGGCGGCTTCGGCCCCGGCGACGTGATCACCGGAACGTCCGAAATCTACATCTCCACGCAGGGCCGGTGGGTGCCCGGCCCGACGATGCCCGGCGGTTGCGAGCGCGCGATCGCCGCGGGAGTCCAGCTCAAGAACGGCCGCATCCTCCTCATCGGCGGCATCAACGCGACCGGCCCGCTCAGCACGTCCGCGCGCTACGACCCCGTCTTGAACACTTGGAACTGCGGCGCCACGGCCGCGATCGGCAACGCGACGTCCGCGGGCGTCACGGCGATGCACTCGCACACGGCGACCTTGCTCTTCGACGGCCGCGTCCTCGTCACGGGCGGCAACGACGGCCTCGGCGAGCTCAACCGTTCCTTCATCTACGACCCCACGGGCAACACGTGGTCGGTGACCGATCTCCTGCCGTTGGCCGAGCCCCGCTTCAGCCACACCGCGACCTTGCTGCCAAACGGCAACGTCACCATCTCGGGCGGCTCCCAGAGGTTCGGCTCCGTTCCGACCACGGTGGAGACCTATCACGTCAACGGCAGCTCATGGGTCGTCGGGGTAGTTCCGGTCCGGTTCAACGCCGGCCCGCGCGCCTTCCATACGATGACCTTGGGCCTCGACAACAAGCTCTACGCCATCGGCGGCAGCGACGGGGTCATCGGCGGCAACGGCGTCACGCTCTACAACACGGCCGAGTCCGGCTACTTCACCGCCACGCCCGACAACTTCACCAAGAACGCGCCTCCGAGCTTCCGTCAGTCCGTGATCACCAGCGCGGTCAACTCGTCGTCTCCCACGCAGCCGATTCTCATCGGCGGCAGCCTGAAGATCGACGGCTCCCAGTTCCGGGGAGGGACCGAGGCCTCGGGCGGCGGTGCCGCCTCGGCGAACTCGTCTTTCAGCTACCCGCACATCGTCCTGCAGCAGGTCGACGGGTCCGGCGGCTCCGCCTCGCAGTCCAACGGCGGCTTCGTCTCGGACCTGACCGCCGCGATCTTCGCGAACCCCGCGAACTTGGCCACGATGGACACCTCGCTCACCGTCGCCTTGCCCCTGACGACCAACGGCCTGCCCAACGGCTGGTACGTCGCGCGCACCGCCGCCAACGACGTGTTCTCCAACGGCACGATGATCCAGGCCGGGCCGCCCAAGCCCGTCACCGGTCCGACCGGCGTCACCGGCGTCGCCCTGGGCACATCGTCGATGCAGTGGGGCTGGACCGCGATCGGCGGCGTCGACGGCTACAACGTCTACAACTCGACGACCGGCATCTTCATCACGACGATCCCGGCAACCGGCGCCCCGCAGTTCATCCAGACCAATCTCGACCCCAGCGCGACGACCTCGATCCTGATCGCCGGCTACTCGCTCAGCGGCGACGGCCCCCTGACCGCGTCGCCGACGTCCTACACGCTCTCCACGACGCCCATCAACGTGACGATCGCCTCGGTGACGTTCAACGACCTGCTGCTCTTCTGGGGCACGAACGGAAACTCCTACCCGGGCACGATCTACGAGGTCACGCAGTCGAGCGACAACTTCGTCACCGACGTCTCGACGCCCGTGCCCCAGATCTTCAATCAGTCGAACCCGTTCACGACGATCAACAACCTGACCGCGAACACGACGTACTTCTTCCGCGTCCGCGCCTTCAACCTGATCGGGCTGCCTTCGCCGTACAGCGTGGTCGTGTCGACCCGCACCCGCGCGCCGGTCACCCAGCCCGTGGTCTCGGCGCTCACCACCACCTCGATCGACTGGGGCTGGGCCGATCCCGGCGGCGTCACCAACTACCGCGTCTATAACGCCACGAACGGCGTGCTGCTCGGCACGCCCGCCTTGAACAGCTTCCTGGAAATCGGCCTCGGGACCAACACGATCCATTCGATCGTCGTCAGCGCGGTCACGAACGCGGGCGAAGGCCCGCTGTCGCCGCCCGCCACGGCGTACAGCGCCGCCGCCTCGCCCGGGCTCTTCGCGCCTCCGTCCGTTCCCACGACGGGAAGCCTCGTCATCAACTGGACGAACAACGGGAACCCCCTGGGGACGAACTACCGCGTCGCCTTGACCGAGTTCGCGACCGACGGCTCGACTCTGGCCACGATCACGATCTCCACGCCCGGATTCAGCCAGGGCTTCGGGCCGCTCAAGCCCTCGACGCAGTACCGCCACGACCTCGTCGCCGTCAACGGCGACGGCATCGACTCCGATACGCCTCCGGTGGTGTACGGCTCGACCTGGACGCTGCCGACCGCTCCGACGCCTCTCTCAGCGCTCGGAACCACGCCCACCACCATCTCGGTCGGCTGGAGCACCAACAACAACTCGTCCTCCGCCACCTACGAGGTCACCTACTCGACGGACAACTTCGCCTTCGACATCTCCACGGCGGTGCCCTTCGCGCTCAATTACGGGGGGACCACCGCGACGATCCCCGGACTCGTCACCGGCTCGACCTACTCGGTGCGCGTGATCGCGAGGAACCCGTTCGGGCGGCTCTCGCAGTTCTCGAACTCCATCACGACGCGGACGTTCAACGGCGGCTGCGCCGTCGGCTCGATCTGCGGACCGCTGCTCGCGGCGCAGGACTCCACTTTGTTCGGAACGGTCGGCACGCCGTTGCGCAACATCCTGCTGCGCGTTCCGGCCCATGCCTTCCCGTCCGACGTGAACGTCACGGTCTCCACGTGGAGCCTCGCCGACCACGTCGGCGGAGCGAACTGCTCCGCGGGCGCCGCGGACTACTCGTTCGAGATCGTCGCCGCTCCGAGCCTCCAGCCGACGAAGAGCCTGTACTTGAGCTTCAGCTTCCTGCCGGGCGACCTCGGGACGATCCCGGCCAGCCGAGCGCTGTTGATGCGCTACGACCCGACCAGCGGCACCTGCGTCCCGCTCGAAACGAGCGTCAACACCGCGACCGGCGAGATGATCGCGCGCATCAACCACTTCTCGCTCTTCCAACTCGGCTCGGTCCCGCTGACGAACACGGCCGAGACCGCCCGCGTGTTCCCCAATCCCTATTACGCCGCCCGCGACGGCTTCGTCACGATCGACAATGTCCCGCCGGGCGCCCGCGTGCGCATCTTCACGCTGCGCGGCGAGCAGGTGCTCGACGTCCTCGCGAACTCGTCCGGCCTGCTGACGTGGAGCGCCAACAACGGCGCCGGCCGGTCCGTGGCCAGCGGCGTGTACCTCGTCATGGTCGAGTCCGGCTCGACGAAGAAGATCCTTAAACTGGCGGTGATCCGGTGAAGTCCCTTTTCGCCGCCGTCGCCGTTCTCTTCGCCGCGACGGCGGACGCGTCGGACTTCAGCCGCGCGGCCGTGGGAACGACCGGTTCGGAATTCATGCTGTTCGACACGAGCGCGCGCGGCATCGCGATGGGCGGCGCCTATTGCGCAGCGACGAACGACGCCTCCTCGCTCTACTGGAACCCCGCCGGCTTGGCGCAGGTGCCCCGCTTCTCGGCCACGTTCCTGCACGCGGTGTACATCGCCGACGTCTCCTACAACGCCGCGTCCATGGCGAAGCGCGTCAACGACTCCTCCGTGCTCGCGTTCGGCGTGCGCTACCTCGACGCCGGCGCGATCGCGCACACCGACATCAACGGCCTGAACCGGGGGGAGTTCCACCCGCGCTCATACCTCGCCGAGCTCGGCTGGGGCCAGTCGGTCTACGACCTGTCGGACAGCGAGGTCGACGTCTCGATGGGCGTCACCGTCAAGTACATGCACACCGACCTTCTCGCGCACGCGAACGCGTTCGGCGGCGACTTCGGCCTCCATTCGCGCTACTACGGGACCTCCCACACCTACGACGTCGCGATGGCGCTCCAGAACATGGGCATCGGCCAGAAGTTCGACCAGACCCGCGACACCTTGCCGATGCGCGCGCGCTTCGGCGGCGGGATGCGCCTGACCAAGCCGCTGTTGCTCACGATCGAGGCGGTCGCTCCGCTCAACAACGTGCCCTACGGCGCCGCCGGCATGGAATACACTCTCGACATCCAGAAGACCATGCAGGGCGCGGTGCGCTTCGGCGTCAACACGATGAACTTCGATTCGCTGGGAGTCACCTCGATTCTGAACTTCGGCCTCGGCCTGAAGGTCGGGGACCTGAGCTTCGACTACGCGCTCGCGCCGACGGGCGACCTCGGCGGGCAGATCCATCGCGTTTCGATCAGCTTCAACCTGCCCGCGAAGGTTTCGCGCCGCTACCGGGAGCGCTAAGTGGACCCCTTCGAGCCCCAGCCGCCCGTCCCGCCGCGGCCCGTGCCGCCCGCGCCGCCGCGCCCGGAGTTGATCGCGCCGCCCGCGCGCCTGCCCGCGGCGACGCCGATGATGGACTTCTTTCAGAAGCGCGTCGAGATGCTCGAGCGCGAGCTCGCCGCCGAACGCGAGCGCGCGACCGCCGCGTCGAGCCTGCTGAACCAGCAGGAGGCGCTCAAGTCCGAGGTCGAAGAGCACCTGAAGGGGCTGACCGACCAGCTGCGCCGCGAGAAGGCCGAACGCGACGGCGAGGAAGCCAAGTCGCACGCGCGCGGGCGCGTCGAAGCGCTCGAACGCCGCCTCGACGAGATGAACACGACGTTCGCCCAACTCCTCAAGGAGGCCGTCTCCCGCCAGGCTCCCGCCCCGGCCGCCGTGCCCGTCGAGGCCCTCGGCGCCGAGCTCGCCGTCTTCCGCCGCACGATCAAGGACGTCGCCGAGCAGGTCGGACGCTGGCGCGACGACATGAAGGAGCTTCCGGCCCTGCTGCCCGAGGTTCGGAGCATCGCCTCGCGCATTCCCGAGGACGAGCGACGCTTCGAGGAGCAGATCTCGCGCCGGCTCGAGGATTTCGCCGCGAAACTCCACGGCACGCTGTCCGACTGGGAGCGCCGCCACGACCTCGAGCTGCGCAAGCAGGACGACCGGATGCAGTCCCTCGTGGAGGAGCGATCGGAGCTCGCGAAGATCTGGGAGACGCAGAGCCAGGGCATCCGCAACGAGTTCCTCAAGGAGCGCATCGCTCGCGAGACGGCGGTGTCCGACCAGATCGCCGAGCTCGCCAAACGCCTCGACGGCGTGGACCGCGGCCAGCGCGAGGCCGGCGCCGGGGCCGCGTCGGCGCGCGAGGCGCTCGACCAGGTCGTGAGGATCCTCGCCGCGACGCCGAAGGCCAAGGACGAGATCATCGTCGAGCTCGAGGCCGAGAAAGCCGAGATGACGCGCTCGATGCGCGAGCGCCACGAGCAGCTGCGCGCCGTTCTCGAGGAGCGCCGCGCGATTGAGAAAACGATGGGTGACAGCTTGCTGGCCCTTTCGGCTCAGCTCGACGAGGAGCGCGCGCGCACGCGTGCGGCCGAGTCCCGCGCCTCCGCTGAGAAGAGCGGCCTCGAGAACGTCACGGCCCGGTGCGCGGACCTCGAGAAGGCGCTGGCCGAGCGCGACGCGCGCTCGCTGTCGCTCGGCGCCGAGCGCGATGAACTCACGCGCGCGCTGGTCGCAGAGGCCGACAAAGTCCGGGCCGCGATCGCCGAGCGCTCCGCCGCCGATGAGCGCTGGCACCAGCGCATACTGGAGCTCCAGCGCCGAGTCGAGGAGGAATCCGCGCGCGCGGGGCAGGAGACCGCGTCCGCGAGCGACCTGCGCGCGAAGGCCGCCACCCTCTCCGAACACATGGCCCGCGCCCTCCAGGAGCGCGACGCCGTCGTCGCCCGCTTCGCCGACTGGGAGCGCGAACGCCAGCGCCTGCTCGACGTGATCCGCCAGAAGGACGGCGTCGTCGCGATGCTCTCGTCCGCCTTCCAAGGCTCCCTAAAAAAGTAAAATGACCGCGTGAAAGCGGTCGTCTTGAAGGCGTTCGGCGGCGTCGGGAACCTGGAGCTGCGCTCCGTCCCCGACCCCGTCCCCGGGGCCGGCGAAGTCCCGCTGCGAGTGCGCGCGTGCGCGCTCAACCACCTCGATCTTTGGATCCGCGAGGGGCTCCCCGGCTCCAAGGTCAAGACGCCGCACATACTCGGCTCCGACGTCGCGGGCGAGGCCGGCGGCCGGCGCGTCGCCGTCCATCCGGGGCTCTGCTGCGGCGCCTGCCCGGCATGCGCGGACGGCCGCGAGTCCGACTGCCCCGCCTTCGGCATCATCGGCGCCTACGGCGGTTCGCAGGGCGGCTACGCCGAGGCGCTGGCCGTGAAGGCCTCGAACCTCCTTCCGATTCCGGACGGGATGTCCTTCGAGGCGGCGGCGTCCCTGCCGCTGACTTTGCTCACGGCCTGGCGCATGCTCAAGACTTTGGGCGGCGTCGGACCCGGACAGACGGTCCTCGTCGTCGGGGCCGGCGCCGGCGTCTCCGTCGCCGGCATCCAGATCGCGAAGGCCCTCGGCGCGTCCGTGATCGCGACGACGAGCGACGCGGCGAAAGTCGAGCGCGCGAAAGCGCTCGGCGCCGACCACGTCCTGCTGGCGCCGCCGGCCGAGCTGTCCCGCGAAGTGCGCCGGTTGACGGGCGGAATGATGGCCGACGTCGTTTTTGAGCACGTCGGCCCGGCCGTATTCATGGACGCGCTCAAGTGCCTGCGCCCCTCCGGTCGCCTCGTTACGTGCGGCTCGACCTCCGGCCCGGTCGTCGAGCTCGACATGCGCTACGTGTTCAGCCGGCAGCTGCGCATCCTAGGCTCGCGGACGGGGAGCTTGGCCGAGATGCGCGAGGCATGGAAGCTCGTCGAGACCGGCAAGGTCGCGCCCGTCGTGGACAAGGTCTTTCCGCTCGGCGATGCCGCGTCCGCCCATTCGCGGCTCGAATCGCGCGGACACTTCGGCAAGGTCGTGCTCTCGGTTTGAAGCGCGCGGCCTCCGTCCCATCCTGGCTCCTGGCCGCGGCGCTGGCGCTGCCGCTCCTCGTCCTCGGCGCGCCGCTCGCCGAGATCGACGACGCCCGCTACGCCGAGGTCCCGCGCGCGATGGCGGCGTCCGGCGACTGGATCCTCCCGAGCCTCAACGCGATGCCCTATGTCGAAAAACCGCCGCTGTGGTACTGGCTGGGCGCCGCGTCGATCAAGGCGTTCGGCGCGAACGAGGCCGCGGCCCGGCTGCCGATGCTCCTGCTCGCCCTGCTCGGAGCGGGGGGGATCTTCTGGCTCGGCTCCTGGCTGTACTCGCCGAACGTCGGGCGGGGCGCCGCGCTCGCGACGTCCACGGCCGGTCTTTGGCTGTTTCTCGCGCACAACCTGACGCTCGACCTGCCGGTGAGCGTCTTCCTGCTGTGGACCACCGCCTTCATCCTCCGCGTGCTGGAGAAGCCCGCCGACGCGCGCTGGGCCGCGCCCGCGGCCTGGGCCGCGGCGGCGCTCGCGTTCCTGAGCAAGGGGCTGATCTCGGTCCTTTTCCCCGCGGTCTGGACGGCCGTGCTGATCGGCCTCTTTCCGAGATGGCGGCGGCCCGCGCTGAAGCTGCTCTCGCCGTGGGGAATGCTCCTCGCCGCGCTGCTCGCGGCACCTTGGTTCCTCGCGATGCAGGCGCGGCGCCCGGATTTCTTCCACACCTTCTTCATCGAGCAGCATTTCCAGCGCTACCTCACGCCCAAGTACTCGCGCGGCGCGCCTTGGTGGTTCTACCTCGCGGTGCTGCCGGGCGGGCTGCTGCCGTGGACGGCGCCGTTTCTGTCGGGACTGGCGAGGGCGGCGCGCCGCCCGTTCGCCGACGCGCGCGCGACCGCCCTCGCGCTCTGGGTCTTCGGGGTGATCGCCTTCTTCACGACCTCCCACTCGAAGCTCGCGACCTACGCGCTCCCCGTCCTGCCGCACGCGGCGCTGCTGGCGGCGCTGGCGCTCGAGGACGGCCTGCCGGCGTGGTCGAACCGCCTCTGCCGCGTGTTCGGCGTCCTGTTCCTACTCGTCTCCGCCGTCGGCGCGGTCCTCTGCCTCCGACTGCCCCACCTCACCCTGCCTCCGCTCGGCGCGGACGTCGCGCGGCTTCGAGTCCTCGCCTCGCTCGCCGCCGCGTTCACCGGCTGCCTCGGCGCCGCCCAGCTGTATGCGCCCTCCTCGAAGCGCCCGATGCTGGCGCTCGGGCTCGGCGGGGTCCTCGGGGGCCTGTGCGCGCTGGCCGGCGTCTGCGCCGCGTCGCCGCTGATCAGCGCGAAGGAGCTCGCGCTGGCCGTGAAGGCCTCCGCCAAGCCCGAGGACAGGGTCTGGACCTACGACAGCTACCTGCACGGCCTGCAGTTCTACGCGGGCCGGCCCGTTGACAAGATGGTCTACTTCATCGGGGAGTTTCATTACGCGAAGCGCGACGCGGCCAACGCCGGCCGCTTCGGCGACGATAACGACGTCATGGCCCTGCCGCGCGCGGGGGGGCGGACCTTCGTCGCGATGAAGACCGCGCGCCGCGCGCAGTTCGAGTCGGTCCCGCCGAATGGCTCCATCGCGTCGTGGCGTGAGTTCGGCCCTTGGTCGCTGGCCGAAATCCGCTCGCGCTAAGGCCCTTCGCGGACGACGGGCGTGCGCGCGCGGTCGCGCGCGACGGCGGCGATGCGCCAGCGGCGGTTGCCGGCTTCCATCTTGAACGGCTCGGGCATGAAGAGCACCGTCATCGCGGCGCGGAATTCCTCGGGATTACCGCTCGCGTCGGCCAGTTGATCGAGCGACGTCGCGTAAGTGCCGTTCTTCGTCTTGTAGGCTTCCTCGACCTGCGCGATGACGGCGAGGCCCTCGTTCGCCTTCGCGACGGCGGCCGCGTCGGCCGTGGTGGGCTTGGCCCAAGCCGAGTAGATTTGGAAGACGAACAGGCCGACGGCGCAGACGGCGCCGGCGAGGAACAGAACCGCGCCTTCAGCCGCGGATTTCGGAGCAGCTTCCACGACGACCGTGCCCGAGGCGTAATCGTGAAGCGTCCGGTTCTCGCGGTTGAACAGCGCGACGAGGAAGCCGAAGCTGCCGGCCGTCGAGCCGATCAGCCAGACCGCCGCCCGGACGAGGCTGCGCACGAAGCCCGGCTGCCCGCCGTCGCGCGCGATGACGCGCAACCCGAGCAGGCGCTTGCCGATCGTGCCGCCGTTCATGTTTCCGACGAGCTGATAGCCGAAGACCGCGGTGATCCAGCCGGCCCCGACGAGCGCCAGAAGCTGAGGGGTCGGCGTTTTGGCGAGCGGGCCGAGGAGGATCCAAACCGTGCCCGCCGCGCCGACGCCGAACGGGACGGTGTCGAGCAGGTACGCGACGAAGCGGTCGCTGAAACGCGCGGCGCGCAGCGCGGGCATCCCGTCCGGGGTTTCGGCCATGACCCCCAGTATAGGCATCGTTGGCGATTAAATCAAGAACGCTGAGTGGGCCCGTCGCCACGGCCCCGGTCGTCGGGCCCAAGACCCCGTAGGCCGATTGCCCGCCGGAGCCTAGAGCCAAAGCCCATGAGGGGGGCACGGCGATCCTCCTATAATAGTCGGATGAAGACCCCTTCCCGGCCCGCGCGCGCGCTCGCTTCCCTTCTCGCCTTCGCGCTGATCCATGTCTCGTTCGGATCCCAGGCCTGGGCCCAGGTCATCAGCGTCGGCGCGCTCAACGCCCCCGTCGGAGGCTCCGCCTCGGCCGCCGCGACGGGCCTCACCGGGAACGCAAACACCTTCACCCCGTCCGTCACGCTCGGCAACGCCGGCCTCACGAGCGTCCTCGGAGCGCCCGCGATCGCTCCGGCGCCGTCCGCCTTCAACGCCGCAGCCCTCACGCCGAACGCGCTCGACGCCCACGTCGACGCGGCTCCTTCCGCCGACCTACGCAACGCCCCGGCGCTTATTCCCGCGGCGCTGACTCCGACCTCCGCCGCAGCCGCAGCCAAAGACGAGTCGCCGAAGACGTCGGTCACGCCCGCCGGCGATACGAACTCCGCTCCCGTCAAGCTACGGGCCGGCCCTCTTACCGGCCGCATCGCCGCCAAGACCGCATCCATCATCTCCGGCGTGCGCGCCTACTTCGGCGGCAAATCCGTCGAGAACGTCCCGGCCGGCAAGGACGCCGTCGCCCTCGTCGCCGCTCCCCTGTCCGCGGCGCACGCCTCCGATCTCACGCCGGCCTCGGAAGATGAGGCGCACGCCGAGGCCTCGGGCGGCAAGAACGAGCCGCCGGTTCCGCCGTCCACCCCGAACGACGGGGGGGACAATAACGGCGGCGGCAAGAGCTGGCTCGGCATCGGCCGCGCGGCCGCGTTCTTCATCGGCGCGCTGGTCGTAGCGCAAATCGGCGTCGAGGCGCTCGGCGCCGCGATGCCCGCGCTCGTGCAGAAGACGTTCGGCGACTTCACGGTCGTCGCCCAGCTCGGCATCTTCGCCTCGATCGCGAGCATCGTCGGCCGGCAGCTCGGGCCGATGGCCGTGACGAAGTGGGGCCTACGCAAGACGTATCTCGTCGGCACCGCGACGCGTATCGTCTCGATCTCGATCCTCTGCGCTCTGCTCGCGACCGGCCACATGACCTTGCCGCTGATGATGGCGTTCTACTGCCTCAACGGCCTCATCGGCGGCGTCACGATGACCGCCGAGTCGAGCATCCCGCCCGCGCTGATGGGCAGCAATCAGGCCCGCATCGAGAAGTTCTGGACCTGGGAGCAGACTTTGCTCGAGATCATCGGCGTCGCCGGCCCGATCATCACGGGCGCGCTCGTCGTGAGCATGGGCTTCCTGCCTGCGCTGATCGCCTTCCCCGCGACCTTCGCCATCGCGCTCGCGATCCTGTTCTTCACCTTGCGCATCCCGCAGAAGGTCGAGTCGATGCGCCTTGCGGACCTGCAGAAGAAGCAGGAGGGTCCCAAGAAGAGCGGCGGCGTCAAAGGCGCGTTCGGCCAGTTCTTCCACCGCATCGCCGAGGGCGCCAAGCTCGTCTGGCACAACCCGCTCCTGCGCACGAGCTTCATCGCCTACACCGTGTACATGATGCTCAACCCGTTCCTGTACTCGATGATGGCGCCCGCGTTCGGCATCCGCCTCGTCGGCGCCGACAACATGTCGGCCGTGTACGGCCTGCTCACGGGCCTGTACAGCTTCGGCGGCCTGCTCGGCGGCTTCCTGATGATCCGCGAGCAGAAGAAGCTCACCGCGGCCAAGAAGAACGGCATGAGCGACGCCGAGGAGTCCGAGGCCCTGCGCAAGTCCATGCTCAAGTGGATGAAGTGGGGCGTCGCGGGCCTGCTCGCGATCCTGACGCTCGCCTTCCCGCTCGCTCCGCTGGGAACCTTCGTGGCGCTCCCGGGGTTTCTGTCCTGGGCCGGCGCGCTCACCTTGCCCGCGCTCGCGCTGATCCCGTTCGGCGTGGCCCAGGTCATCGCGACCGTGAAGCTGCGCTCGTTCTTCCAGGCCAAGGTCCCCGAGGGCCGCATGCCCGAGGCGATGGGCTTCTTCGGCTCCGCGTCCCTGCTCGTGAGCACGATCGGCCTGCTCGCGCTCAAGTACCTCTTCAAGGGCGTCGCCGGCTTCACCCCGTTCTGGATCATCGCAGCGCTCATGATCCCGCTCGGCTTCTACTACCTCTACCTGACGCGCAAGCTCGCGAAGGAAAGCGCCCCGAAAACACCGTAGGTCTTAGGGCCCAGGATTGCCTGGGCCCTCGGACCCTTCCGCGCGTGGGCCTTTTCGCGCATTCTCCGTGGGTCGTTCGGGCCCGAACCCCAAACCCGTCGGAGGTCTTAATGTATCGCCGAGTACCCCTCATCCTGTCCGCCGTGCTGTTCGCATTCCCCGCCGCCGCGCAGTTCTCCACGAAAGAAATCGCCGCCGCCAAGAACGACCCCAGGAAGTACACCGTCGACGAGCTGACCATCCGCATCGAAAAGGTCGGGGCGGCGGTCTCCCCGACGCAAGTCGCCCCGCCCGACGCCGGCGGAGGGGGGGATCCGACCGTGATCCTCGACTCGATCATCAACATCGGGCAGAAGATCTGGAAAATCATCGTCGACAACAAGCCCGTCGTGGACGTGAAGACCCAGTATGCGACGGCCCTGCCCGAAGGCGTGAAGGGCTGGGCCTCGATGGCGGGCTGGCAGCGGCCCAAAGGCACGATCTACGAGCTGACGGCCAAGAACGCTTACGGCGGCCAGGTGATCAAGCTCCGCTACCAGGTACTGCGCACCTCCGGCGGCAGCTACAAGGGCCAAGGGAAATACCTGACCGCGGTCACGGTGGAGCCGTTGCTCGTCGAGGTTGCGTGGGGATATCACTTCTCCATGGAGGCCTCGATACCGGACACGAGCATCGTCAACGTCGGCACGACCGAGAACCCCGTCGCGGCGATGATGGCCCAGCTCGGCTGGCGCATCCAGACGCCGATTAAGGACTCGCAGGGCAAGGGCATCTACTACCTGCAGGGCGACGGCGTCTATCAGGAGATCGGCGGCCCGTTCGACCGCGGCGGCGGCAAGATGCAGGCGGCGATTGCGAAGGCCGCGGGGGAAACGCTATCGTATGGACCATGAAGGTCCAAAAGATAAAGCAATTCAGCGTATTCATGCCGAACAAGCCGGGGGCGCTCACGCGCCTCGCGGCTTTGTTCTCTGAGAAAGGCATCAACATCCTCGGGATCGCCTCCGAGGTCCGCGACGACTCGGGGCTCGTGAGAATCGCGCTCGAGAACGACTCCGACGTGTCGGCGATCCTGTCGTCCGCCGGCTTCTCCAGCGTGGAGACCCACATCCTCTCCGTGGAGGTCGCCGACAAGCCCGGCGAGCTTCTGAGCGTCGCCGCAGCGCTCGCCGACGGAAAGGTCAACATCACGACGGTCTACGGAACCTCGGTCGAGGGCGGGAAGACCTCCCGAATCCTGATCGCGGCGCAGAACATCGACAAGGCGCTCGCGATCCTCGAGCAGCTCGCGTCGGCATCTCCCAGCGCGGCTTAAAATTCGTTAGAATCGGGCCATGTGCCGCCTTTTCGCGCAGGTCTCGCCTCAATCCTCCTCCGCCCGCGACCTCCTCGCGGACTCGGAGTTCTCGCTGTTGAGCCAGGCCGACGCCGATCCGAAGAACCCGCAGAAGGACGGCTGGGGGCTCGCGTGGTTCGGCGCGGACGGCAAGCCGCGCGTGATCAAGAGCGGCCGCCCGGCGCCCGAGGAGCGGGCGCGCTTCGAGTCCGCCGCCGGCGAGGCCCGCTCGTCCGTAGTGGTCGGCCACATCCGGGCCGCGTCGAAAGGCATCGGCATCGACGAGGCGCGCGCGCATCCGTTCACCGACGAGGGCTGGGTGTTCGCGCACAACGGAACCCTCTTCATCCGTGAAGAGGTCGCCTCCGCCCTCGGCTCGCGCCGCGCGAGGCTGAAGACCGACAGCGACAGCGAAATCTATTTCCAGCAGTTCCTGAAGTTCCTCCGCGAGGGAAAGGACCCCTCGGCCGCGTTCGAGGCCTGCATCCTCGAGAACTGGCGGCTCTGGGACGGCTGCAAGTCCCGCTACCCGGAACTTCAGGCTCCGTACTCGAGTCTCAACGCCATCGCCTCCAATGGGAAAGGAATCCACGCGCTCTGCCACGCCGCGCACCGCGGGCTCGCCGCTCACGGGGTCTGCCACGCGGATCAGCCCTGGTCGGTCATGAGCTTCGCGACCCGAGACGACCGCTTCGTCCTCGCGAGCGAAGGCGTCGACGGGGGGGACTGGACGCGCCTGTCCCCGCCCGAGACGATCTCCGCCGTTCCCGCCGCTTCCGGCCTCGACGTCCGCCGCCGCCGGCTCACTCTTGTTTCGTCCGCTGGACCAGTCCCGGAGGTCTCCCGCACATGAAATACATCCTGCTGCTCGGCGCCGTCGTCGTGGCCGGCTACATGGCCTATCAGGAGTTCAAGCCGGTCCCGCCGCCGCCGCCGCCGCCGCCGCCGCCCGCGATCCTGTCCGAGCCCGCTCCCGTGATCAACGAGGCCGAGCAAGCCAAAATCCTCAAGTCCGCCGAGGATCAGGATCCGAACGTGCGCTGGGAAGCCGTGTTGCTGCTCGACAAGATGAAGTCTCCGCAGGCGATGCCGATCATCTTCCACATGCTGCAGAAAGACCTGGATCCGACTCTGCGCGTCAAGGCCATCGAGCTCCTCGGCAACCGCCGCGGCCCCGACGTGCTGGGCGCGCTCTGCGGGGCGCTCAAGGACCAGGAATCCGACGTGCGCTTGGCCGCGCTGCGCGCGATCGAGAAGATCGGAGACTACTCGGTGGCCGGCGTCATCGCCACCGGCCCGATCAAGGACCAGGAAGAAACCGTGCGCCTGCAGGCGCTCAAGACGCTGAACACCCTGCAGGACAAGCGGGCGGCCGAGATCGAGGCCGCACGCGTGCGCTACGAGGCGGAAAAGGCCGCTGCCCTCGAAGCCGCCAAACCGAAAAAATAACCCGTGAACCGATTCGCGATGCTGTTCATCTTCCTCGGGGCGGGGGTGTTCCTCGCCTGGGACCACCTGCAGCCCGAGCGTCCGGCCCCCGCGCCGCCGCCGCCGCCGGCGATGGCGCAGGCGCCGGGCCCCGTCTTCTCCGAGGATGAGATCAAGAAGGTCCGCATGTCGCTCCAGGACGCCGACCCGGCGGTCCGCTGGACCGCGATCCAGCTGCTGTTCAACATCCGCGACCCTCAGCTCGGGCCGAGCCTGGAGAAGATGCTCACCGACGACCCCGATCCCGAGGTCCGCATGAAGGTCGTGGGCATGTTCCGCGGCCAGGAGAACCTCTCCCGGCTCGGAGCTTTGGTGCGCAGCCTCAACGACAGCGACCCTCAGGTTCGTATCGCGTCGCTTCAGGCGCTCGGCGACATCGGCGATCCGTCCGTCGCCGTCTGGGTGACCGCTTTGCTCAAGGACGCCGAGCCCAACGTCCGCATCGAGGCGCTCAAGACGCTTGGGCGCTTCCAGGACAAGCGCAAGGCCGAATTCAAGGAACTGTCCGAGAAGCTTCGCGCCGACTATGAAGACGCGATCCGTCGCGCGGCCGCGCAACACCGCTAACTCAGGAGACCCCCGTCATGGAACTTACCGGCATCAAGGAGCTCAACAAGAAGGTCGCCGATGAGAGCCTGTTCATCCAAGACCTCAAGCGCGAGATCGGCAAGGTCATCATCGGCCAGGACGAGACGCTCGACCGGATACTCGCGGCACTCGTCGCCGGCGGCCATGTCCTGCTCGAGGGCGTGCCCGGCCTCGCGAAGACGCTGACGATCAAGACTCTGGCGCGCTGCGTCTCCGCCACGTTCTCGCGCATCCAGTTCACGCCCGACCTGCTCCCCGCCGACCTCACCGGGACGCTGATCCTCGATCCCAAGACCGGAGACTTCAAGCCGCGCAAGGGGCCCGTGTTCGCCAACCTTGTCCTCGCCGACGAGATCAACCGCGCGCCGGCGAAGGTCCAAAGCGCCCTGCTCGAGGCGATGCAGGAGCGCCAGGTCACGATCGGCTCCGAGACGCACAAGCTTCCCGACCCGTTTCTCGTCCTCGCCACGCAGAACCCGATCGAGCAGGAAGGAACCTACCCGCTCCCCGAGGCGCAGGTCGACCGCTTCATGATGAAGATCCGCCTCGGCTACCCGACGAAGGCCGAGGAGAAAGCCATCCTCGAGCGCATGGCCGGAGGCATCACGCCCGAGGTCAAGCCCGTCGCGACGCCCGCCCAGCTCCAGCGCGCTCACGCCGTCGCGTCGTCGATCTATCTCGATGAGAAGATCAAGGACTACATCGTAGATCTCGTTTACGCGACGCGCGAGCCCGAGAAGCACCGCCTCGCGTCGCACAAGCACCTGATCGCCTACGGCGCCAGCCCTCGCGCCACGATCTTCCTCGCGCAGGCCGCGAAGGCCCATGCGTTCATCAACGGCCGCGGCTACGTGACCCCCGAGGACGTCAAGACGATCGGCCCCGACGTGCTGCGCCACCGCGTCCTCGTGAGCTACGAGGCCGAGGCCGAGGGCGTCGACAGCGACAAGATCGTCCGCGCCGTCTTCGAGGCCGTCGAAGTCCCTTAGGAAGGTGTCAGGCTTGCCGGATTCCAGTATTCAGAAAACTGGAATCCGGCAAGCCTGACACCCACCTGATATGCTGCCACAAGAAATTCTCGCCCAAGTTCGACGACTTGAGATCGTCACCGGGAGGCTCGTCTCCGAGAGCTTCTCCGGCGACTATCTCAGCGTCTTCAAGGGGCGCGGCATGGAGTTCGCCTCCGTGCGCGAATACGCGGAGGGGGACGATCCCCGAGATATCGACCGCAACGTCAGCGCCCGTGCGGGCAAGCCCTTCGTGCGCCAGTACGTCGAGGAGCGAGAGCTCACCGTCGTCATCGCGGTGGATCTCTCCGCGTCGCAGTCCTTCGGCTCCGCCGACCGCCTGAAGCGCGAGGCCGCGACGGAGATCGGCGCCGCTCTCGCCTTCGCCGCGCTTCAGAACAACGACAAGGTGGGGCTCGCCGTATTCACGGACGGGCTCGAGCGCTGGATGCCGCCGCGCAAGGGGCGCCGCCATGTGCTCGCCGTCATCCGCGAAATTCTCGCGTTCGAGCCGCGCGGCCGGAAAACGGCGATCGGGCCGTCGCTCGAGCGGCTGGCGCGGATGCTGAAGCGGCGCTGCATCGTCGTCGTCGTCTCCGATTTCCGGGACGCGGGCTTCGAGCGCGCGCTAAAGCTGTGCGCCCTCAAGCACGATCTGATCCCCGTCGTCATCGAGGATCCGCGCGAGTCGTCCCTGCCCGAGGCCGCCGCCGTCGTCGCGGTGCGCGATCCCGAGACCGGCGCCGAAGGCGTTTTCGATCTTCGCGGCGACGGCGGGGAATTCATGCGCGAGGAAGCCGCGCGGCGGGCCGCGCTCCTCCAGATTTTCCGCGCGAGCGGGCTCGAGGCCGTGACCGTGACCACGGACAAGCCTTCTCTCGATCCGTTGCTCGCGTTCTTCCGCAAGCGCGCCAAACGGAGGAGCCGGTGAGACGCTCGGTACTCCTGCTGCCGCTCCTCGTCCTGCCCGCGATCGCCCGCGGGGAGTGGCAGGCCTCCGCGTCTTCCGTCGCCGTGGTCGCCGCCGAGTCCGCGGTCGTTTATCGCGGCGCCCCCGCGGGCCTCAAGGCCGACCTCGACGGTTCCGGTACGGGCGACGTCGTCGCCGTCTCCGCCGAGGAGAAGGGCGGCCTCTGGACTTGGACGGTGCTGCCGCTGTCCACCGGAGCCGCGTCGTTCACCGCCCGCTTCACGTCGCCCGACGGGAAAGCCGTCGCGGCTCCCGCCGTCGCGTTCTCCGTGACCGAGGCCGCGCTCCCGAACGAAGCCGACATCTCCGACATCAAGGAGCCGATCGCGGCCCGCCGGCCGCTCTGGCCATGGCTGCTGGCCGCGGCTCTCGCCGCGGCCGCCTGGTACGGCTGGAAGCGCTGGAAGAACCGCCGCCTCGGCCCCGACGCAACGCCGCTCCCGTCCGCGCCGGTGCTGCCTCCCGAGCTGATCGCCTCCAGCGCGATCGAGAAGCTCCGGGCCTCGGGGCTCTGGGAAAGCGATCAGGCCGCCTACTATCTGCGCCTGACCGACATCCTCCGCGCCTATCTCGAGGCACGCTACGGCGAGCCCGTGACCGCGATGACGAGCGTCGAGGTCGAGCGCCTCGTAAAGGCGCGGGCGCAGGACCTGCAGATCGGAGGCCAAGTCCGAGAACTCCTGTCCCGCGCCGATCTGGTCAAGTTCGCCAAAGCCAAGCCCGGGAAGGACGAGGGCCCGGCGGATGCGGACTTGGCGCTCGGCGTGATCAAGGCGACGACCCCGCGTGACTACGCGGCGAAGGAGACGGCGTCGTGAGGTTCCTCCATCCCTGGATTCTACTCCTCGCTCTTCCGGCGCTCGCGGCGGCCGCCGCCGCGATCTGGCGCCCGGGCGGGGGCAAGCTCGGCCTGCCCGCGGGCGAGCGCCTGCGCGCGCGCCGGCCTTCGCCGCGCGCCCGCGCCGCGCGCTGGGCGCCTCCCGCGCTGCTCGCGGCGGCGTTGTGCCTGATCGCCGCGGCGCTCGCGCGCCCGCAGAAGATCTCGAAGTTCCTCGGCGGCGAGGGCCAGGGGATCGACATCATGCTCGCGATCGACAGCTCGCTGTCGATGAGGGCCGTCGACTTCAAGCCGACGCGCGTCGACGCCGCGAAGGCCACCGCGAAGCGCTTCGTGCTCGGCCGCGCGCAGGACCGTATCGGCCTGACGACCTTCGGGGGCGCGCCGCTCCTGCTGTGCCCGCCGACGCTCGACTACGACGCGCTGCTCGGACGGCTCGACGAGCTCGACGCCGGCATCACGCGCGCCGAGGGCACGGCGATCGGCGACGGCCTCGCGTCGGCGGTCGCGCGCTTGAAGGACTCGAGCGCGAAGAGCAAGGTGATCATTCTGCTGACCGACGGCCGCAGCAACACCGGCGTCGTCGATCCGCTGACGGCCGCGAAGGCCGCCGCGGCGTTCGGCATCAAGATCTACGCGATCGGCGTCGCGGGCAAAGGCGACTCCTCGATGACGATCGACGACCCGCGGTACGGGCGCGTGACGGTGCCCGTCACCGACGACCTCGATGAGGAGCTTCTGTCCGAGATCGCGAGCCTGACCGACGGCAAGGCGTACCGCGCCCAGGACGGAGCGGAGCTCAAAAACGTCTTCGCGTCGATCGACCGCCTCGAGAAGACGAAGGTGGCCCTGCCGAGGATCGGCGCGGTCGGCGACCTGCACTTCTGGCCGCTGTGCGCGGCGCTGCTCCTTCTACTCGCCGAATCCGCGCTGACCGCGGGTCCGCTGCTGAGGTGGCCCTGATGTTCCAAGCGCCGCGCTGGCTGGCCGCCGGCCTTCTGATCCTTCCGGGAGCGTGGGCCCTGCTCCGCTGGGCCGACGTCCGGCGACAACGCGTCGGCGCCGCCCTCGGCCACGCCGGCGCGCTGGGACGAAGCACGGTCGGGGAGCGGCGAAGCTTCGCCGCGATACGCCTCGCCGCTCTCGCGTTCCTGGTCATCGCGCTCGCGGGCCCGCAGTTCGGCGTCGAGCTCGTTGAGACGCGCTCCGACGCGCGGCAGGCGGTGATCGCGGTCGACGTCTCGCTGTCGATGCTCACTCCGGACGTGAAGCCGAACCGCCTCGACCGCGCGCGCTCTTCCCTGTCTTTGCTCATCGACCAGCTGCGCGGCGAACGCATCGGCGTCGTCGCGTTCGCGGGCGACGCGCAGACCGTCTGCCCTCTCACGCAGGACGCCGACGCGGCGAAGCAGCTGCTCGGCGCGCTCGAGGTCGGCGCGGTGCCGACTCCGGGCACGGCGATCGGAACCGCGCTGCGCACCTCCGTCGCGATGCTGGGCCGGTATCCGGGGGGCAAGTCCGTCGTCCTGCTGACCGACGGGGAGGACCACAAGTCCGATCCGCTCGGTGCCGCGCGCGAGGCCGCCGCCGCAGGCGTGCGCGTCTACACCGTCGGGATCGGGACGCCCGACGGCGAGCCGATCCCCGACGCGTCCGGCGCCTACCACAAGGACGCCAGGGGCGGGACGGTCGTCAGCCGGCTCGACGAGGGCGCGCTCGCCCAGATCGCGCGAGAAACCGGCGGGGCCTACTACCGGACGACCCCCGGCTCCGACGAGATCGGCGACATCGCCAAGCGCATCCGCGAGCAGGACGCGGCGAAGGGCGTGTCCGGCACCGCGAACCTCTGGCGCAACCGTTACGCCTGGCCGGCGTCCGCGGCCTTCCTGCTTCTGCTCCTCGAGCTACTCCTGGCTCTCGTTCCCGCCAAGAAGGAAGCTTCCACCACCCCCGCCTCCCGGGACGCCGTCCTCGCCGCGCTGGTCCTGGCCGTGCTCGCCGCAGGGCCGGCCTCGGCGGCGACGGCCGAGGGGGAGCTGCGCGCGGGAAACAAGCTGTACGGCCAGGAAAAATACGACGCCGCCTTCGAGCGCTACGGCGCCGCGGCCGTGAAGCGTCCCAAGGATCCGCGCCCTTCCTTCAACGCGGGCGACGCGCTGTACCGCCTCGACAAGCTCGAGGACGCCTCGGCTATGTACGAGTCGGTCGGCGTCCGCAAGGACGTCACCCCGGCGGTGCGCGCCGCCGCGCTCTACAATCTCGGGAACGCGCGGTACAGGGGCCAGGACTTCGCCGGCGCCGCCGCCGCCTTCCGGAGCGCGCTGGCCTTGGCGCCGCGCGACGCGGACGCGCGGCACAACCTCACGATGGCGCTCAAGATGCTCAAGAATCCGCCCCCGCCGCAGAAGCCGAAGGATAAGAACGACAAGAAGAAGGACGAGCCGAAGAAACCCGAGGACAAGAAAAAGCCCGAAGGCGGCGGCGGGGGCGGCGACGGCGCTCCGCCGAAGGCCCCACCGAAGACGCGGCCTCAGGACTCGCTCACCAAGGAAGAGGCCGAACGCATCCTGCGCGCCGTCGGCGAGCGCGAGAAGCAGGCGCAGAAGCAGGCTCAGGAAGGCAAGGCGCGCCGCGCCCAAGGCAAGCCGCCGTCGGAGGAGGACTGGTGAGGACGCCGGCGCTCGCCGTCTTCCTCCTGGCTTCGCTCGTCTTCGCGCGCGTCCCGGCGCGCGCGGCGGACGTCTCCGTCGCGGCGACGCTCAATACCCAGCGCGTGGTCCTCGGCGACCAGCTCGTCCTCTCGATCGCGATCTACGGCTCGGGCTCCGCCGCGCCGAAAGCGCCCCTCATCCCAAACGTCGAGATCTACGAGTCCGGCAAGAGCCAGAGCATGTCGATCGTCAATGGCCACGTCTCGTCGAGCGTCGTCCACACCTACGTCCTCAACCCGCAGAAGGCGGGCCGCTTCGTCGTGCCGCCGATCGAGATTCCGGGCGCCGCGCCGACCGACACGCTCGTCTTCAACGTCGACGCCGCGGCGCCCGCGCCCGCGCCGCCCGCGGCGACGCCGCCCATCGGCGCGCCGCCCCGCCCCGCCGCCCCGAACCCGGGAGCCCCCAACCCCGACGCCTTCGTCACCGCGGCGCTCGACAAAAACCGCGCCCTCGTCAACGAGCAGGTCACGCTCGTCGTGCGCTTCTACACCGCGGTGCCCTTGCTCGGCGCGCCGCAGTACGACCCGCCGAAGCTGACGGGCCTGCTCTCCGAGAATCTCGGCTCCGAGGGCCACGGAACGGTTTCGATGGGCGGACGCTCCTACAACTTCTCCGAGCTCAAGAGCGCGCTGTTCCCGGTCCAGTCCGGGCGCGCGGCGATCGGGCCCGCCGTCGTCACGGTGCAGCTACCCCGACGCGGCGGCGGAAGCACGGGCGACGACTTCTTCGACCGCTTCTTCAACGCGGCCGCGCCCGAAGTGCGCCGGCTGCAGACCGATCCGATCTCGCTTCAGGCCGATGCCCTGCCGCCCGGCGCCCCCGAGGATTTCTCCGGCGTCATCGGCGCGCTGACCGTCGAGGCCGCCGCGGACCGCGTCCAACTCAAGGCGGGCGAGGCGCTGAACTTGATCGTCACGGTCTCCGGCGTCGGCAACATCAAATCCCTGGCCGAACCCAAGCGTCCCGATCTGCCGTCCGTCCGCTTCTTCGATTCCGAAAGCACGATCAAGCTCGAGAGCATCGGCGACAAGGTGGGGGGGACGAAGTCCTTCAAGACGGTCGTCGTGCCGCGAGTCTCGGGGCCGCTCGAAATCCCGCCGCTGACGGTCTCCTATTACGACCCAGCCAAACGCGCCTACGCGCGGGCGCAGAGCAAGCCCCTCCACCTGACGGTGCTGCCCGGCGACCCGAACGCGGCGCTGCCCGTCGTCGGCGGGGGCGTAGCATCGGCGCCTGGCGTCACTGAGGTCGCGTCGGACATCCGTTACTTGAAGGCTCCCGGGGGACGCGCGGCGCTCGGCGACGCGCTGGCGACGTTCGGGGCGCCCGGCCCCTGGCACGCCGGCCCATTCGCGTTCTTCGCGCTCGCGCTCATCCTCGACTGGCGCCGACGCGCCCTGGCGGCCGACCCTCGCGCGCGCCGCGTCCGCTACGCGCGCGAGTCCGCCGAACGCCTCCTGAAGCTGGCCGAGGCCCAGCCCGAGGACGCGCGCCCGCGCGCGGTGGCACTGCTCGGCGAGGCGCTCGCCGGCTATTTCGCCGACATGTTCGATCAGCCTCCCGCGGGCTTGTCCCTGAAGGCCGTGATGCAGCGCCTGCAGAGCGGAACGAAGCCGACCGCTCCGGCCGAGCTCGAGCGCTTGAAGGCGGCGTGGGACGAGCTCGACCTTCTGCGCTACGCCCCGGGCGGCGCGGGCCAAGCCGAGATCAAGCGCCTCGCGGACGAAATCCGGGCCCTTTCGCTCGCCTTCGACAAGGAGCTCCGGCCATGATCATCGCCCTTCTCGCCGCCGCGCTGGCCCTGCCCGTGTCCGCGGCCACGTACGCAGACGCCAAAGCCGCCTACGACGCGGGAAATTTCGCGCAGGCCGAGTCCGCGTTCGCGGCCCTCGTCGCGGCGCAGCCGGGCGACCCGGCGCTGCGCTACGATCTCGGCAACGCCCTGCTCAAGGCCG
>JBBQVX010000034.1:0-29528 GCA_038211115.1 Elusimicrobiota bacterium
GCAGGTTCTAACCTCGTTCAATAAGGGACCCCACTCTTGTAAGGACGGCCGCGATAGCGTAAAAACGCTTTCGCGGCCGTCTTTTTTAGTCGCGGGGGACGAGGACGATCTCGATGCGGCGGTTGAGCGCGCGGCTCTCGGCGGCGTCGTTTGAGGCGATAGGGTGGAACTCGCCGTAGCCGGTTGCGACGAGGCGCGCGGGGTCCACTTTGGCGTGGTCCTGGAGGTAGCGCGCCACGGCCGTCGCGCGGGCCGTTGAGAGCTCCCAGTTGCTCGGGTACTTCGCCAGAAGGTCGCCGACGATCGGCTTATTGTCCGTGTGCCCTTCGATGCGGATGTTCTTGTCGAGAACGGTGTTTAGAATGCTGCCGACCTTGTCGAGGACCTTGCGGCCGGCATCCTTGATCTCGGCCTTCCCGGAGTCAAACAGGATGCGGTCCACGAGATTGACGGTCAGCTTGCCTTGGAGTTGGGTGATCTTGATCTCGCCGGCGGCGATCTCGGATTTCAGACCCGCTTGGAGGTCCTCGTAGCTCTTTTTGGCCGTTTCGAGTTCCAGGGCCTTCGCGGCCTCGGCGGCGGTGCGGGCGGAATCCGCGTCCATCGCTTTTTTCTGCAGGGAGGCGATCTGCGCGGCTTGATCGTTGGACTTCTGCGTGACGGCGTCTCGGTCCTTGATGAGATCGGAGACCTTCTGCGTGAGGACGCTCTTATTGGCGGCAAGCGATTGCAGCAAGTCCGCATTCGAGACCTGGGCCGAGGCGAGCGAGTCGGCCGTCGCTTTGAGGCGGGCCGATAGATCCTGCTGGACGGCCGTGTCGGATGATTTGAGCGCGGTAAACTGCGCGGTTAGATCGTCCGCGCGCCGCTTCTGCGCAGAGGCTTCCGATTGCTCGGCTTTATATTTTCCCGTCGTGACGCAGCCCGAGATGGGCGCGAGCAGAAGAAGAAGAGTCAGGTGCTTCATAGTGCCTCCGAAAAATAATTACGGTCTATCCTATCAATTAAGGCTGAGCGACGTCTCCAACGCGCCGTCGATCGAAGGAGGCTGATGAATGACTTCGAGAAGCCGGCGCAAGATGCGGAAGTGTTCGTGCACGGACTCCATCCCCGCCTTTTTGATTCAATGGTCGGGATGGCCCTCATCGAACTGCGCGGCGTCGCCCGCGCCTACCCCGTCGCCGGCGGCGTATTGCCGGTGCTCAAAAACGTCGACCTGACCGTGGAAGCCGGGGAGTTCGTCGCGATCATGGGCCCCTCCGGCTCCGGCAAGTCCACCTTGATGCAGATCCTGGGCCTGCTCGACCGCCCCAGCGGCGGATCTTACCGATTGATGGGCCGTGAGGTCGCGGGTTTGAGCGACGACGAGCAGGCGGCGCTGCGCTCCCGCACGATCGGCTTCATTTTTCAGATGTTCAATCTGCTTTCCCGCACCAGCGCTCTCGAGCAGGTGATGCTGCCGATGGTCTACGCGGGCGGCGGCGATCGGCCGGAACGGGCGCGCCTGCTTCTCGAAGGCGTCGGCCTCGGAGACCGGCTCGATCACCGGCCCAACCAGCTGTCGGGCGGCCAGCAGCAGCGCGTGGCGATCGCGCGCGCCCTCGCCAACCGGCCGCGCATCATTTTTGCCGACGAGCCGACCGGCAACCTCGCCTCCGCCCAGGCCGAGGAGGTCCTGGCAAGACTGAAGGCCATGAACGCGGAGGGCATCACCGTCATCATGGTCACCCACGAGTCCGACATCGCCGCCCACGCGCGCCGCGTCATCCGGGTCAAGGACGGCGCGATCGTGGCGGACGAGCGGCGCTCCCCGGAGCCGTCCGCGGGCTTCGCCGCAGACGAACCCGTCTCCGTCCCCCCGCCCGCGGGCCGCGCGCTCGCGCGCGAGTACGGATTATCGGCGCTGCGCGCGCTGGCCGCCAACAAGGGGCGCGCCGCGCTGTCGATGCTCGGCGTCATGATCGGCGTCGCCGCCGTGATCACTATGCTGGCGGTCGGCCGCGGCGCCCAGAGCGCCGTCGAGGCGCGTCTGGCCGCGCTCGGCTCGAACGTGCTCATGGTATTTGCCGGCGCGCCGAACCGGGGCGGCGTGCGGCTGGCGGCGGGCTCAGCCTCGCGCCTGACGCTCGAGGACGCGCGCGCGGTGCGCCGCGCCAGCCCCGCGATCGCGGACGTCTATCCCGAGGCCGAGGGCGACGTCCAGATCGTCTACGGAGACCGGAACACGGTCAGCGAGCTGCAGGGCGTGACCCCGAGCTACGAACAGATCCGTAACTCCACGCCGTACGCCGGGCGCTTCTTCACCGCCGAGGAGGACGCCCGCCTGGCGAACGTGGCCGTCCTCGGAAACGGCGTCGCCCGGCTTTTGTTCGGAGACGACGATCCCGTCGACAAGACCGTGCGCATCAACCGCAAGGCGTTCAAGGTTATCGGCGTCCTGCCCGCGCGCGGCTCCGGAGGCACGGACCAGGACGAGCTGATCCTCGCCCCCATCCGCACCGCGATGCGCCGGGTGCTCGGGACGATCTACCTTCACGAGATGGCCGTCCAAGCCGTCTCGAGCGAGGAGATTCCCGCCGTCATGGACGATATTCGCGCGGTGCTGCGCAAGCGGCATCGCCTGCCGGACGGGCGCGAGGACGACTTCCGCATGCGCAACAACGCCGAGGTCCAGTCCGCGATGACCGGGACGACGCGGACGATGACGCTCCTGCTCGGCATCGTGGCGTCGATGTCCCTGATCGTCGGCGGCGTCGGCATCATGAATATCATGCTGGTCTCGGTCAACGAGAGAACCCGGGAAATCGGCCTGCGCAAGGCTCTTGGCGCGAGGAGCCGGGCCATCCTGATCCAGTTCCTACTCGAGGCCGTGCTGATCTCGACGATCGGCGGCGCGGCCGGGATCTTCATCGGCCTCGCGGTTTCCTGGACCTTGTCCGCCCTTGCCGGCTGGTCGGCGATCGTCGCGCCGCAGTCCGTGTTCCTCGCCGCGGGCTTCTCCGCCGTGGTGGGCGTCGTGTTCGGCTTGTGGCCGGCCAAGCGGGCGTCGGAGCTGTCTCCGATCGAAGCGCTGCGCTACGAGTGACGCGCCGCATGCTCCCGGTCGTTTCATCCGTCGATTCTACTGGACGCGCCGAGGCGGGCGTGTTAGAATTTTTGCACCCCCCAGATGAAAGAAGAGCTCAAGTGAGCCGCGGACTCCTCTACCTGTCGCGCCGGGACGTCGAGCGCGCGGGCCCGCCGATGCGCTCGATCATCGGCGCGCTGGAGAAGATGTTCCGGCTCAAGGGCCGCGGGCTAGTCGAGATGCCGCCGAAGCCGGGCATCCACCCCCTTCCCGACGCGTTCATTCACGCGATGCCGGCCCACATCCCCGCGATGAAGGCGGCGGGGATCAAGTGGGTGTCGGGTTATCCGCAGAATCAGAAGCGCGGGCTGCCCTACATCAACGGCCTGCTGATCCTCAACGATCCGTCCACGGGCATCCCGCTGTGCGTGATGGACTGCACGTGGATCACCGCCCAGCGCACCGGCGCCGCCACCGCGGTCGCGGCGAAATACCTCGCGCGGCCGGAAAGCTCGTCGGCGGGCATTCTCGCGTGCGGGGTGCAGGGGCGCAGCAACCTCGAGGCGCTTTCGTGCCTGTTCAAGCTCGAGAAGGTGACGGCCTACGACGTCCGGCCGAACGTCGCGGCGCGCTACGCCGAGGAGATGGGCGAAATGCTCGGGCTCGAGATCGAGGCCGTCGACCGGCCCGAGGACGCGGTGCGCGGCATGGACCTTATCGTGACGAGCGGGCCCATCCTCAAGAAGCCCGCCCCGGTCATCGAGGCGCCCTGGGTCGAGCCGGGCGCGTTCGCGAGCCCCGTCGACTTCGACAGCTACTGGAAGCCCGCGGCGCTTCGCCAGTTCGACCTGATCGCGACCGACGACAAGGCGCAGTTCGAGTACTACCGGAAGGCCGGCTACTTCCGGAGGACGCCCGCCCCCTACGCCGACTTGGGCGAGCTCGCGGCGGGAACGCGGCGCGGGCGGACCTCGCCGCGGCAGCGGACGGCCGGGATCAACCTGGGGCTGGCGCTTGAGGATATGGCGACGGCCGTCCTCGTCTACCGGCGCGCGCGCGCGCGCGGCATCGGCCGAGAGCTTTCGTTCTAACGGCTCAGCAGCGGACCGCGGAGATTCCGCCGGCGCCGCGGCCCTTTTTCCGCATCCCGCCCTTCGTCGCGTCCGAATTCTCGAGCTTCATGTACTCGCCGTAGGCGTCGGCGCAGGGTTTGGCCAGCTTCGTCTTGTTGCGGCCGAGGCAGCTCATCGTGCGGTTGTCGCCCGGCTTGACGCCCGCGCAGACCGCAGTGATATCGGCGGCGCATGCCTTGTGCACGCGCGCGTGCAGCAGCTCCGACGCGCAGGCGCGCTCCTTGGGCTTGCTCACGGAGAGCATGACGTTCTCGAAGCACGACAGGTAGTCGTCCTGCGGGGACTCCTTCGTCAGGGCGCAGACCTTCGGAGCGAGCGGCAGGCAGAGCTCGAGCATCGGGTTGGCGTTCGCGGCCGGGGCGAGCGACGCGAGCAGGAGTGCAGCGAGGAGTTTTCTCATGGCCCGAGGATATCAAAACGGCGGCGGGTTTTTGGCATAATGAGGCCTTCTCACGGAGGGCTTATCACGCTGCAAGACTTGGGACGACTGCTGGGAGCCGGAATCCAGGGAGCGCCGGAACTCGCGGTGAAGGGCCTGCGCGACGTCGAGAGGCTTTCCCCCGAGCAGGCGCTCGAGGACGGGTTCGTCTACTTCATCGAGACCAAGTCGGTCCTGAAGCGCCATCCCCTGGCCGCGAAAAGCGGAATCATCCTGACGACCGCCGAGCTCGCGCCCGAGTTCCCGCGCGCCCTCGTCGTCTCCGGCGACGCCCGCCTCGCGTTCATCAAGCTCCTCTCCCATTTCGACCGGCGGCCGGCGTTCGCCCCCGGCGTCTCGAAGGAGACGCTCGTCCATCCGCGGGCGAGGATCGACGCGACCGCGTCCGTCCTTCCCGGCGCCGTCGTCATGGACGGAGCCGAGATCGGCGCGCGCGCCGTGATCTGGCCCGGCGCCGTGATCGAGGCGCGCGCGAAGATCGGTGAGGACTCCGTGATCCGCTCGAACGTCGTGATCGGCTACGACTGCGTGATCGGCAAGCGCTGCATCATCCACTCCGCGACCGCGATCGGCGCGGACGGCTTCGGCTTCTACGACCGGCCCGGCGAACGGCACAAGATCCCGCACATCGGCAACGTCGTCATCGACGACGACGTCGAGCTCGGCGCGTCGAACACCGTCGACCGCGCGACGATCGAGAGCACGACGATCGGCCGCTTCACGAAGACCGACGACCAGGTCCACATCGGCCACAACTGCCGCGTCGGGCGCTGGATCTACATCGTCGGCAACACCGCGATCGGCGGCTCCGTCGTCCTCGAGGACGGCGTGATGTTGTCTGGCAACGTGATCGTCAAGGACCACCTGCGCCTCGGCGCGGGGACGATCGTGATGGGCGCCTCCGCGGTGGCTCAGGACACCCAGCCGAAGGAGATGCTGTTCGGTACGCCCGCGCGCCCCGCGAAGGAGATGCACCGCATCAACGCCTCTTTAGGCAAGCTGCCCGAGTTGATCGCGAAGGTCAAGGAACTGGAAGCGAAGCTCCTGGAGAAAATCTCATGAAATACTTTCTGCTGATCGCCGTCCTCGCCGCCGCCTGCAAGCCGTCCAAGCCCGTCGTCGCGGCCGTTCCCCCCGCCGCGGAGCCGAACGCCGCGGAAAAGTACGCGGGCGGCCTCGCGACCGACGTCAAGCTCGCTCAGGAGGCCAAGGCGAAGGCCGAGGCCGCGAATAAGAGAACGGACGACTCCCAGAAGGCGCTGCAGCAGGCCGAAGGCCAGTAGGGCGCTTGGTTCCGTCCTCGGCTCTGATCGCCTTCGCCGCCGTCGAGCACGCGGCGTTCCTCGTCCTCGAGTCGTTCCTCTGGCGCTCGCCGCTCGGACTGAAGATTTTCCGGATGACTCCTCAGGCGGCGGAGGCGACCGCGGTGCTCGCGATGAACCAGGGCGCGTACAACGGCTTCCTGGCCGCGGGGCTCGCCTGGGGCCTGCTCGCGGCGCCGGCGTCCGCGCCCGGGATCAAGTATTTCTTCCTGGCCTGCGTCGCGATCGCGGGCTGCGTCGGCGGCGCGACCGCGAACCCGCGGATATTCCTGGCGCAGGCGTGCCCGGCCCTGCTCGGGCTCGTCCTGCTGCGCGCCGGGCGCTAGAAGCTCGCGATCAGCGCGACGGACAGGATCGTGTCGTCCTTGCGCTTGCCCGCGGGCGGCCGCGAGTCGTGCTTCCAGACGAAGGAGTTCTTGATCGAGAGCGAGCTCGTCAGGGCCGCGGTCAGCGCGGTCTCCGTGCCCAGGCGCGCGTCGCGCGAGTCCGCGAGACTCAGGGTGTACTCCGCGTCCTGGCTGAAATTCGAGGTCGCGCTCAAGGTGCGCACATACTTGGCGTAGGCTCGGGCCGTCGCGAAGCTCTTGCGCTTGTCGTTGAGCCGCTCCTCGTTGATGTAGCCGGGCGACACCTCGCCGATCAGCAGGTCCTTCGGCGTCTTCCACAGCTCGCGGCCGACGCCGGCGGAGAAATCGTGGCGGTGCAGGACGCCGGCGAACACGTTCCGGTCCCAGCGGTACTTCTCGAACAGGTAGTCGCGGTCGGTGATCTTGTGCGAGACCTTCTCGAGCGCGAAGTACTGCTCGGCCGTCACCTTGCCGTCGCTCTTCGCGCCGAGGGCTCCGGCCTCGAGCTCGAGCTTCGTCTTTGACGTGAAATCGTAGGTGAACGCGTCCTTGGCCGAGGTCGTCTGGGTCTTCGAGTTGCCGTTGGCGCTGACGAACGACAGCTCGGCGGAGTTCTTCCACGGTTTGGCGTCGGCCGCGCGCGCGGACGCGGCGGCGAGCAGGGGCAGGAGGGCGAGGAGAATTTTCATGCGTTGATTGTAGCAACTGGACAAGCGCGCGCGGGCGTGCTATTATAATGACTAACCAGTCAGTCATAATAGGAACATTGAAATGGCAACCGTCAAACACGTCGTGAGGGACCCCGACTCGAAGAAGCGCCTGATCCTCGGCGCGGCGCGCAAGATGCTGGTCAAGCGCGGCTTCCAGGACATCGTGCTCGACGACATCGCGCGCGAGGCCGGAGTCGCGAAAGGCACCCTGTTCCTCCACTACAAGAGCAAGGACGAGCTGTTCTCCGCCGTGTTCGCCGACCTCGTCGACGGCCTGGGGCTCGAGCTCGAGGCGCTGCCGAAGACCGGCCTCGAGGGCAAGGAGCTCCTCCTCGCGACGGCGAAGGTCGTCCTGAACCATTTCGACCACAACCGCGACTTCATGGCCCAAGCGGGCACCGGCCGCTTCCCCGGTTGCGGCGACAAGTCCTGCGGCAAGCTGATGGACAAGTTCCGCGCCAACCACGAGCGCATGAACGCGATCATCACGCTCGCCGCGAAGGGCAAGAGCAAGGCGGCCGATCCGGGCTTCGCGGTCGGCGCGTTCTTCAGCCTATGCCGCACCCTGACCATGCGCAAGGTCCTCGAAAGCCACGACCGTCCCCTCGAGCGGGAGGCGGAGAAAGTCGTCTCATTCTTCCTCAACGGCAGCGGAGTCATCGTATGAAAGCCCTGTTCCTTCTAATAGCGTCCGTCCTCCTCCCCCTCACGGCGTCGGCGCAGGTGACGTCGACCGCCCCCGCGCCCGGGCGCCCGGTGACTTTGGCCGAGGCGTATAAGCTGGCGCTCGCCCGCAGCGAGCAGATCGCGATCTCCGGCGAGAACTACGAGGAGACGATCGCGCGCGCCGATGAGCTCCTGTCCCACGTGAAGCCGCACGTCACCCTGATGGGCACCGAGACCTTCCAGGACGTCCCTCGCGGGCAATCCGGCCTTTTCCTGCAGAAGCAGCGCGAGCAGGGCTGGGTGACCGCCCACCAGCCGATCTTCTCGGGCATGCGCGAGTTCCTCGCGTACCGCGCGGCGAAGGACTACGGCGTCTCGGCCCAGCTGCAGCTCGAGCGCGCGAAGCAGCTCCTGTACCGGGACGTCGCTCGGGCGTATCTCGACCTGCTGACGGCGCAGGAGGACATCCGCATCCGCGGCGCCGTGGTCGACATCACGACGAACCGCGTGAAGGACCTCAAGGAGTTCCGCAAGCTCGGGCGCGCCCGCTCGAGCGAGATGCTCGCCGCCGAGTCCCAGGTCGCGCAGAACCTGGCCCAGCTCGAGAGCTCGCGCGCGGCCGAGCAGGTCGCGCAGTTCCGGCTCGCGTTCCTGACCGGCCTCGATGAGCGCCTGGCGCCGTTGCCGGTGCCCGAGGCGGCGGCGATTCCCGACCTCGCGGCCGTCGTCGCGAAGTCGCGCCTGCGCGCCGACGTCGCGTCCAGACGCTCCGACGTATCGGCGGCCGAGCTGTCGGTCAAGGTCGTCTCGCGTCAGCGCTGGCCCACGATCTCGCTCGACGCGAACTACTATTTCTCCCGCCCCCCCAGCTTCACGTCCGACGTGAAGTGGGACGCGACGATCACCGGCGCGCTGCCGATCTACGGCGGCGGCGAGATCGGCTCGCAGACGCGCCAGTACGAAGCCCGCATGCGCGTGAGCCGCCAGGCGCTGTCGTCGGCGGAACGCACTGCCGCCCTCGAGACGCGGTCCGCGCACCAGAACCTCCTGTCGTCCTTCTCGGTCGTCGCCGCGCTCGACAACGCCGAGCGCCTGGCGAGCGAGAACGCGAAGGCCCAGAACGAGGACTACCGGCTCGGGCAGGTGACGAACCTGGACGTGCTCGGCAGCCTGAACATCCTTCAACAGACGCGCCTACAGCAGAACGCGGCGCGCATCGACGCGTATTGGTCCCGCGTGCAGCTCGAAGTGGCCGCGGGCGTCCCCGGAGGCAACCTCTAATGACACTGTCCGATCTCTCGATCAAGAACCCCGTCTTCGCCTGGATGCTGATGTTCGCGCTCATGATCTTCGGCTGGGTCGGCTACAGCCGCATGGGCGTCTCGCAGATGCCCGACGTCGACTTCCCCATCGTCAACGTCGCCGTGACGTGGGAAGGTGCCGCGCCCGAGATCATGGAGGCCGAGGTCGTCGACATCATCGAGGACGCGGTCACCTCGGTCCAGGGCGTCAAGGAGATCACGTCGTCCTCCAAGCTCGGCCAGGCCACGATCACCGTGGAGTTCGAGATGGACCGCCCGATCGACGCCGCGCTACAGGAGGTCCAGACCAAGATCGCCCAGGCGCAGCTGCGCCTGCCGAAGGACATGGACCCCGCGATCGTCACGAAGGTCAACCCCGAGGACAATCCGATCATGTGGCTGGCGTTGTCTGGCGACGTGCCGGTCAAGGACCTGATGGTCTACGCGCAGGACCACCTCAAGAACAAGTTCCAGACGGTGCCCGGCGTCGGCGAGGTGCTGCTCGGCGGCCTCGTGCCCCGCAACCTGCGCGTGTGGCTCGACGCGGACAAGATGCGCGCCCAGCAGATCACCGTCGAGGACATCCTCGCCGCGATCAAGCGCGAGCACGCCGAGATCCCGGCCGGCCAGATCGAGACCGACGTCAAGGAGTTCAACGTCCGCACGCTCGGCGAGATTTCGGATCCGGCGCAGTTCGGAAACCTGCTGATCACGCAGCGCGGCGGCAGCCCGATCCACATCCCGATCCCCCTGCGCGAGGTCGCCCGCATCGAGGACGGCCTGGCCGACGTGCGCCGCATCTCCCGCGTCGGCGGCAAGCGCGCCGTCGGCATGGGCATCCGCAAGCAGCGCGGCGCCAATGCCGTCGAGATCGCGACGCGCGTCAAGGCGAAGATGGCGGAAATCCGGCCGACCTTGCCCAAGGGCATGCAGGTCGACGTGCGCTTCGACTCGACGAAGTTCATCAAGGAGTCCGTGCGCGAGCTCACGCACCACCTCGTGCTCGCGGCCGTGCTGACGTCGCTCGTCTGCTGGCTGTTCCTGGGCTCGTGGTCCTCCACGTTGAACGTCCTGCTGGCCATCCCGACCGCCGTGCTCGGCACGTTCATCGTGACCTACTTCCTCGGGTTCACGCTGAACAGCTTCACGCTTCTCGGCCTGACGCTGTCGATCGGCATCGTCGTCGACGACGCGATCATGGTGCTCGAGAATATCGTGCGCCACCGCGAGCTCGGCCAGGACAAGCTGACCGGCGCGGTCTTCGGAGCGCGCGAGATCACCTTCGCCGCGATGGCCGCGACGATCGCCGTGCTGGCGATCTTCATGCCCGTCGTGTTCATGAAGGGCATCATCGGCAAGTTCTTCTTCCAGTTCGGCGTGACGATCTCGGCCGCGGTGTCGTTCTCGCTGCTCGAGGCCCTGACGCTCGCCCCGATGCGCTGCTCCCAGTTCCTCGAGGTCGGCGGACACGGCAACGCGCTGATCCGCGCGGTCGACGAGGGCTTCGCGTGGTGCGCGTCCGCGTACCGCCGCCGCCTCGAGTGGACGCTCGCCCACCGCTGGACCGTCATCGGCTTCGGCGTGCTGTTCTTCACCGCCTCGCTGATCAGCGTCAAGAAGATCCGCAAGGAGTTCGTCCCCGCGCAGGACCAGGGCATGTTCCTGATCCGCATGGAGACGCCGGTCGGCTCGTCGTTTGAATACACCGACACCAAGTTCAAGGACGCGGAGAAGTGGATGATCGACAACCCCGCGGTCGAGGGCTACTACTCGGCGGTCGGCGGCTTCCAGGGCGGCGAGGTCAACTCGGGCATGCTGTTCGTCACGCTCAAGGAGCTCGCCAATCGCGGCAAGAACGCGTCGGGCAAGACGACGACGCAGGGCGACGTGATGGCGGACAGCCGCAAGTCGCTGAACGCCATCCCCTCGCTGCGCGCGCTGATCATGGACCTCTCGCAGGGCGGCTTCTCCGCCTCGCGCGGCTTCCCGATCGAGTTCACGATCCGCGGGCCCGATTGGGACAACCTGATCAAGGTCTCGACCGACTTCAAGGCGACGCTCGAGAAGACCGGCGAGCTGCTCGACGTCGACACCGACTACAAGAGCGGCATGCCCGAGGTCCGGATCTATCCCGACCGCGCGAAGGCGTACGCGCGCGGCGTCTCGATGCAGGCCATCGGCACCACGATCAACGCGATGGTCGGCGGCGTGCGCGCCGGCCTGTTCACCGACAACGGCCACCGCTACGACGTGCGGGTGCGGACGGAGTCGAAGTACCGCCTCGAGCCCGAGGACATCAACAAGTTCTACGTGCGCAACATCCGCGGCGAGATGATCCGCCTCTCCGAGGTCGTCACGCTCGAGACGAAGCCGTCGCTGCTCGCGATCACGCGCAAGGACCGCGAGCGCGCGATCGGCATCTACGCGAACATCGCGAAAGGCCATTCCCAGTCGGAGATCCTGTCCGACATCGAGCGCTTGGGAAAGGAGACTTTGCCCGACGGCTACCACGTCGTGCTTTCCGGCTCGTCGAAGACGTTTAAGGAATCGTTCCAGAGCCTTCTGTTCGCGCTGATCCTCGGCATCCTGGTCGCGTACATGGTGCTTGGCGCGCAGTTCAACAGCTTCATCCATCCCATCACGGTCCTGCTGGCACTGCCGTTCAGCCTGTCGGGCGCGTTCCTGACCTTGTGGGCCTTCGACCGGAGCCTGAACATCAACTCGATGATCGGGCTGCTCCTCCTCATGGGCTTGGTCAAGAAGAACTCGATCCTGCTCGTGGACTTCACGAACCAGCGGCGCGACGAGGGCCTCGCTCCGAATGCGGCGTTGCTCGACGCATGCCCCGTACGTCTGCGTCCGATCCTCATGACGTCGATCGCGACGATCGCGGCGGCGGTGCCGACCGCGCTCGCGCGCGGCGCCGGCTCCGAGGCGACCGTCCCGATGGCTCTGTCCTTGATCGGCGGCGTCTCGGTCTCGACCGTGCTGACCTTGTTCGTCGTCCCGGCCGCGTACAGCCTGTTCGTCCGGATCGAGAGCGGAAAGTCCGCCGCGACGTCCGCCGCGGTGATCCGCGCCGTCCGACAGGCGGAACGGGCCGAGGACGAGCGCGTCAACGCGGGGCACTGAGGACGACGTGACGGAGCCTGGGGACGGAGAGCTCGCCCGGAGAGCCGCTCGCGGCGACGACGCCGCGTTCGCCGAGCTCGTGCGGCGGCAGGCCCCGCGCGTGCGGGCCCTCTGCGCGGCGACGCTCGGGCCGTCCGAAGCCGAGGACGCCGCCCAGGAGGCCTTCCTCAAGGCCCACCGGGCGCTCGGCCGCTTCACCGGCGAGGCGGCCTTCGGGACGTGGCTGCACCGCATCGCGGTCAATTGCTGCCTCGACGCCCTGCGCGCGGCCGGGCGTCGCCGCTCGGAGTCGCTCGACGCGATCCTCGAGGCCGACGCGTCGGCGCTCGGTCGCGCCCTCTCCGAGCCCTCCGCGGCGAAGGCCCTCGAGGACCGCGACACGGTCGCGCGTCTGCTCGCCCGGCTCAACCCGGAGCAGCGCCTGGCGCTGACCCTGCGCGAGGTCGAGGGGCTCAGCTACGAGGAGATCGCCGAGGCGATGTCGTGTTCGCTCGACTCCGTCAAGGCGCGTCTGAAGCGGGCGCGCGCGGAGCTGCTGGAATTCTCGCGACACTTTTCGGGTGCGGACGGCGTCTAAGCTAGGGAGAGACGACATGACACACGAACAGATCCAGGAACGCCTGAACGAATGGCTCGACGGCGAGCTCGACCCCGCCGAGAGCGCGGCCGCGTCCCGCCACATCGACGCCTGCCCCGCCTGCAAGGGCGAGGTCGCCCGCATCCGGCGCCTGGGCGAGACGCTGTACGGCGGCTTCGCCGCCGCTCCGGCGGGCGCCGATCCGCGCTCGACGGAGGCGTTCGTCGCTCGCGTGATGGCGCGCGTCGAGGCCGACTCAGCGGTGCCCTGGGAGCGCTTCGCGCGCTTCCTCGTGCCCGCATTCGGCCTGGCCCTGGCCGGGCTGATCTTCACGATTTCACTTCCCTCCGCGGACGTGGACACGCCGCTCGGCGTCGCGATGAACATCGACGCGGACTCCGTCCTCGGGGTGGCGCCTTGAGCCGCTTCTGGCGCCTGATCCTGCCCGCTTTGCTCGGCGGCCTGCTCGCCGGCGTGTGGATCGGCGCGCGTTGCGAGCGCTCGGCCGCCCGTCGCATGCGCCGCGAGGGCCCCAAGCCCGAGCGCGTCCTGAAGATGCTGCGCCACGAGCTGAAGCTCCGCGACGACCAGACCGAGAAGATCCGCCTCATCCTCGAAGCCAAGCGCCCGACGTTCCTGGCGATCCGTCGCGAGGAGGAGTCGCGCATGACCGCGTTGCGCGCCGAGATCGACAAGGACGTCGCTCCCTTGCTCGACGACGCGCAGAGGAAGAAACAGGAAGAGCTTCGGGCGCGCTGGGAGAAGCGCGTTAAAGAGACGCCGCCGCCCGATGCGAAATAGCCTGGCCGTCCTCGCCCTCCTGGCTTGCTTCGCGCGCGGAGCCCGCGCCGCCGATCCGGCGGCCCTCACATGGGAGGACAGCGTCGCCGACGCGGCCCGCGTCAATCCGTCGCTCGCCTCCTCGCGCCTGTCCGTGGACGCGAGCCGCGCCCTCTACTACTCGTCGTTCAACGGCTTCCTTCCGTCGCTGACGCTGTCCAACTCCGTCTCGGAATCGAACACCTCGCGCACGCCCTCGTATTCCGCGACCGCGGCCGCGGGAATCACTCTGTTCAGCGCCGGGCGCGCCGCGTCGGTCCGCGCCGCGTCGGCCTCCCTGAACGCCGCCGAGGCCTCGCTGCGCGCCTCCTCCGCGGGCCTGCGCTCGACGTTGCGTCAGTCCTTCTCGTCACTGCTGTTCGCCCAGGCCTCGCTCGTGACGTCGCGGCGCATCGTCGAGATCCGCCGGCACGATTCGGAGCTCGTCACGCTGCGCTACGACGCCGGCCGCGAGTCCAAAGGGAATATGCTGCGCTCGAAGGCTCAGGCGCTGCAGGCCGAGCTCGCGGTCGTCTCCGGCGAGCGCGACGAGCGCACCGCCCAGCGCGACATGTCACGCCAGCTGGGACGCGAGGGGTTCGAGGCGTTCGTCGCGAGCGGCGCGTTCGCTTCGGCTCTCCCGCCCCCCCGGCCGGCCGATTTCCGCGAGCTGCTTCCGCTGCGCACCGACGTCGCGATCGCCGAGGCCGCGTTGCGCTCCTCGAAGGCGTCCCTCGATTCCACGAGCTCCGTCTTCTGGCCGACCTTGTCGGCGAACTACAGCCGCAGCCGCTCCGGCCCGACCGAGTTTCCGAGCCGCACGAACAGCTGGAGCGCGGGCGCGACCCTGAGCTACGCGCTTTTCGGCGGGGGCCCGGCGGCCGCGATCCTCGATACGCGGGCCGCGCGGCTCGGCTACGAGCGCACCCAGTCGGACCTGCAGGCCGCGCGCCAGGCCGCGCTGTCCGATCTGGAGAACGCCTGGTCCAACTATGCGGATGCTTCGGATCAGGTCGAGGTTCAAAACGCGCTGCTCGAGGCGGCGCGGCAGCGCAACGACGAGGCCGACGTCCGCTACGGCTCCGGTTTGCTCAGCTTCGACAACTGGGAGGTCATCGTGTCCGACCGCGTGTCCACCGAAAGGCAGGCGCTTTCGGCGAGGCGCGCCGCCATGGACGCGGAGACAGCGTGGCATCGCGCCCTGGGACGGGCGCTTGGAGAATAGATGAAGCGCGTCATTATCGCCGTCGTCGTGGCCGCCGCCGTCGGCGGCGCGGTTTGGAAATACCGGAGCGGCGCCTCCCGCGGCGGCCGAGAGGGCCGCAGCCGGACGGCGGAAGTCGTCGTCGGAACGATCGAGCAGGCGATCGACGCCACGGGCTCGGTCGCGCCGGAGAACCGCGTCGAGATCAAGCCGCCGGTCGGCGGCCGCATCGAGAGGATCCTCGTGGACGAGGGCGACAAGGTCAAGACGGGGCAGATCGTGGCCTGGATGAGCTCGACCGACCGCACCGCGATCCTCGACGCCGCCCGCGCGCAAGGCCCCGAGCAGGTCAAGAAATGGGAGGACGCCTACAAGCCGACGGCGGTTTTCGCCTCGCTTCCGGGCGAGGTCATCCTGCGCAACGTCGTCGTCGGCCAGGCCGTGGAGGCCGGGACGGTGCTCTTCGCCGTCGCCGACACGCTTATCGTCAACGCGTCGGTCGACGAGTCCGACATCGGCAAGGTCAAGCTCGGGCAGAAAGTCCGCATCCGCCTCGACTCGTATCCCGACCAGCCGGTCGAGGGCAAGGTCTTCGACCTGCTGTTCGAGGGCAAGAACGTCTCGAACGTGATCACGTACGGCGTAAAGATCCGCCCGGAGAAGGTCCCGCCGTTCTTCCGCTCGCAGATGACCGCGAACGTCAGCTTCCTGGTCAAGCGCAAGGAGGACGCGTTGCTCCTGCCGGCGGCGGCCCTCAAGGACGGGCCCGGCGGCAAGCGGCTCGTGACCTTGCCCCCCGCCGAGAAGGGCGCCAAGCCCGAGACGCGCGAGGTAAAGGTCGGCCTGGAGACCGACGAACAGGTCGAGATCGTCGACGGTCTCTCCGCCGGCGACAAGGTGCTCGTCGCGGCCGGCAAGTATCAGGCGCAGAAGGCGCCCGAGGCGAGCCCGCTGTCGTCGCTCCCGGGCCGCATGGGCGGCAAGGGGCAGGCCGGCGCGGCGCCCAAGCCGAAGAAGAAATAGCCATGCCCCCCCTGATCGAGCTGCGCGGCGTCACGAAGACCTACATCGTGGGCGGCGACAAGCTCGACGTGCTCAAGGGGATCGATCTTCTCATCGAGGCGGGCGAGTTCGTCGCGATCATGGGCCCGTCGGGCTCGGGTAAATCCACTCTGACGCAGATCCTGGGTCTGCTCGACCGACCGACCACGGGGACCTACAAGCTCCTCGGCTTGGACGTCACGTCGCTCTCGGACGACGAGGGCGCGGCCCTGCGCTCACGCACGATCGGCTTCGTGTTCCAGATGTTCAATCTGCTGGCGAGGACCAGCGCCCTCGATAACGTCGGGCTTCCGATGCTGTACACCGGAGAGCCCGGCCGCGAAGAGCGCGCGACCGAGGTCCTGCGCGAGATCGGCCTCGGCGACCGGCTGGATCATGCCCCGAACCAGCTCTCCGGCGGGCAGCAGCAGCGCGTAGCGATCGCGCGCGCGCTGGTGAACAAGCCGCGCCTGATCTTCGCGGACGAGCCGACCGGCAACCTGGCCTCGGACCAGGCGGAGGAGATTCTCGGCCGCCTCGTCGCGATGAACGATTCCGGCATCACGCTCGTGATGGTCACGCACGAGCCCGACATCGCCGCCTACGCCAAGCGCATCATCAAGATCAAGGACGGTCGCGTCGTCTCCGACGAGAAGAACGCCCAGCAGCGGGCCGCGAACGCGCCGGCCGCGGCGCGTGAGATTCGGGCGGAGGGCCTGGTCGCCCTACCTCCGTCCCGCGAGCTGAGCTGGGAGGAGTTCGTCGAGCACGTGCGCTCGGCGCTCGGCGCGATCCGCTCCAACAAGCTGCGCAGCGCGCTGTCGATGCTGGGCATCCTGATCGGCGTCACCGCGGTCATCGCGATGCTCGCGATCGGCAAAGGCGCGCAGAAGTCCGTCGAGACGCAGCTCTCGAGCCTTGGCTCGAACCTCATCATGCTGATGCCTCAGGCGCCGCGCGGCGGCGGCGGCGGCGCGCGCGGCGGCCAGGGCTCCTTTTCCCGCTTGTCGATGGAGGACGTCGTCGCGATCCGGCGCGCGCACCCCGGGATCGCGCGCGCCTCGGGCGAGGTCAGCGGCAACGTCCAGGTCGTGTTCGGCGACAAGAACACGAACACCAGCGTCACCGGCGCCGAGCCCGAGTACGCCGACATGCGCAACTCCCAGGCGTACTACGGGCGGTTCTTCACGGCCCAGGAGAACGACGACATGGCGCGCGTGGCCTTGCTCGGCCCGACCGTCGTCACGGCGCTCTTCGGCGACGCGGACCCGGTCGGACGCTCGGTCAACGTCGAGCACATCAAGTTCAAGGTCATCGGCGTCCTGCCGCGCAAGGGCTCGGGCGGCTTCCAGGACCAGGACGACAAGATCATCATCCCGCTGAAGACGGCCATGAAGAAAGTGCTCGGCAAGCAGTTCCTCAACTTGATCTCGATCGAAACGACGGGGCCGGAGCAGACCGACGCCGTGATCGAAGCCTCGCGCGCGCTGATGCGCAAACGCCACCGCCTGCCCGACTACAAGGAAGACGACTTCACGCTGCGCAACATGGCGGAGATTCAGGCGGCGCTGACCGGCACCTCGAAGATCTTTTCGCTGCTGCTCGGCATCGTCGCGGCGATCTCGCTCGTCGTCGGCGGGATCGGCATCATGAACATCATGCTCGTGTCCGTCTCCGAGCGCACGCGCGAGATCGGCCTGCGCAAGGCGATCGGCGCGACGCGCCGCGCGGTGCTCATCCAGTTTCTCATCGAGGCGGTCGCGATGTCGACGTGCGGCGGCCTTCTCGGCATCGCGATCGGCATGGCGATCGCCTTCGGCATGTCCTACTTCGCGGGCTGGGCGGCGATCGTGACGCCGCAGTCGGTCGTGCTCGCGTTCGTCTTCTCGGCCGGGACCGGCATCGTATTCGGGTTCTGGCCGGCCCGCAAGGCGTCGCTACTGTCGCCGATCGAGGCGCTGCGCTACGAGTGACGCCGCGGCCGCCGTCGCGGCCGTGAACGCCGCCGCGTAGGCGAGCGAAGCCGCCTTCGCGCTCATCCACGTTTCGAACAGGCGAGCGGTCAGCCACAGTTTCAGATTGTCGTCGCCCTCCGGCGCTCCCAGGTGGACGGACTCCTGGATGCCGTAGACGAAGCCCGCGATCAGATAGACGAGAAGCGCGCGTCGCCCGAGGGCCTCGAACGGGGGCGCCCAGGACGCCGGCCGTCCCTCGACCGCGAACAGGCACGCCGCGAGCCCGGCGAGCGACAGTCCGCCGGTGAACAGCGCGAACGAGCTCGTCCACAGGTGCTTGTTCAGCGGCAGCGCGAGGCTCCAGAGCGCGCCGAGCGCGGCCAGGGCGAGGCCCCCGGGGGCAAGTTCCCGCGCCGCGCCCGGGCCCTTCGCCAGGAGCCGTCGTCCCGCGATGAGCCCCAAGAGCGAAGTCGCCAGCGCGGGCAGCGTCGAGAGCAGGCCCTCGGGATCGCCCAAGCCGTCCTCGAGCAGGTGCCCGGCGAACACCCGCCGGTCGAGCCAGTAAGCGATGTTGCCCTCGGGGGTCAGGACTCCGGCCCCGTGCCCCGGTACCGGCACGCGCGCGAGCACGAACCAGTAGGCGAGCAGCATCGCCGCGGCCGCGGCCGGCTCCGCCGCGGGCTTGCGTAGGAACAGGAAGCCCTCGACGCCCAGGTAGCAGAGCGCGATGCGCTGAAGCACGCCCGGGAACCGGATGCCGCCGCTCTCGCGGTAGACGAACGAGTTTTCGAGCAGGCCCAGCCCGAGCAGCAGGCCGGCGCGCAAGATTGCGCGCTTGGCCGCCTCCCTCGAATCGGTGCCGCGGCGCTGCCGCGCGTCGCTCGAAAAGGCGGCCGAGACGCCCATGATGACGAGGAACGCCGGGAAGATCAGGTCCGTCGGGGTGCAGCCGTTCCAGGACGCGTGCTGAAACGGCCCGAAGACCGCGTCGCTGCCCGGCGAGTTGACGAGCACCATCGCCGCGACCGTGAGGCCGCGGAAGACGTCGAGCGAGCGCAGACGGGTATTCGGCATGGGCGCGCGAGGCGGGGACCGAGGCACCCTCTTCCTAAGTATAGACCTCAGGGAGGGCCGGAACAAGGCCCGAGACGTGACGAAGTTGCGAACGACCGGCGGCGTTCTTCGTATGATTAAGGCATGCTCGCTCTGGTCGCCGCGGCCTTACTGCTCGCCCCCCTCCAGGCCGCGGAGCCGCCCCCCGCGCTGATGAGCGAACGTGAGCGGGCTATCCACGTGCTCGACCGCCTGGCTTACGGGGCCCGGCCCGGAGAGGTGGACAAGGTCCTGGCCGAAGGCGTCGACGCCTGGATCGCGCGGCAGCTGCGCCCCGATTCGATCGACGACTCCGCCGTCGAGAAGAAACTCAAGGCCTTCAAGAGCTTGACGATGTCGGGCCAGCAGCTCTTCGAGGCTTATCCCGACAAGAAATCCCGCTTGGCGGGGATGTTCGGCGGCGGCGGCAAGCCCGGGGACGTCGCGCAGGAGCTGGCAGCGGCGAAGATGCTGCGCGCCGTCGAGAGCGAACGGCAGCTCCAAGAGGTGCTGGCCGACTTCTGGTTCAATCATTTCAACATCGCGTCGCAAAAAAACCAGGATCGCTGGCTCGTCTCTCCGTACGAGCGCGAGACGATCCGGCCTCATGTGCTGGGTAAGTTCCGCGCCCTGCTGGGCGCGACGGCGCACAGCCCAGCGATGCTGGTCTATCTCGACAACTTCCAGAGCACGCTCGACGAGCGCTACGTACCGGCGGGCGCGCGCGAGGACCTCTTCGAAATGGAGGAGAAGATGACCGCGAACGGCGGGAAGAAGGGGCGTGCCAAGCTCGGCCTCAATGAAAACTACGCTCGTGAGCTGATGGAGCTGCACACTTTGGGCGTCGACGGCGGCTATACGCAGAAGGACGTGACCGAGCTCGCCCGCATCCTGACGGGCTGGAGTTTGGACCGGCCGAACAAAAAAAATCGCCTCAAGGACTTCGAGTTCAAGTTCAAGCGGCGCATGCACGACCCGGGCCCCAAGGTGCTTCTCGGCCGGCCGTTCGCCTGGTCGGGCGAGTCCGAAGGCGAACAGGCGCTCGATCTCCTCGCGCGCCGGCCGCAGACGGCCAAGTTCATCGCGACGAAGCTGTGCCGGCGCTTCGTCGCCGACGATCCGCCCGCCGACTTGGTCGAGCGCGTCGCCGCGGCTTTCCGCGCCAGCGACGGCGACATCCGGCGTACGCTCGAGGCGCTGTTCAAGGACCCGGCGTTCTTCCAGAAGCGCTTCTTCCGCGCGAAGGTGAAGACCCCTCTCGAGTTCACCGCGAGCGCCCTGCGCGCGACGAACGCGGTTCTGCGCGACCCCGTGAAAGCGGCGAAGGGCGTCGGCGGCATGGGCCAGCCCCTCTATCAGTGCGAGCCTCCGACGGGCTGGCCCGACCGCGCCGAACCGTGGGTCAACGCCGGAGCTCTGCTCGCGCGCATGCGCGCGGCGACGGGATTGTTCGCGGACCGTCCCGACGCCGCCGCGTCGGCCGACGCGAAAGCCCTGCTCGGCGGTATCGACCCGCGCGAGAAGCCGAAGGCCGTCTCGGCCTTCGTGGACGCCTTCCTGGGCGGCGAGATCGGAGAGCGCACGCGCGCGGCGATCCTGGCCCGCCTCGACCATCCGGGCATGTCGCTCGACAAGATCGCGGCCCTCGTGCTCGGCTCGCCCGAATTCCAGAGGAGATGAACATGGACCGCGGACCGGAGATGACGCGACGGCGCTTCCTCGCCCTGGGCGGACTGACCTTGGCCGGCTGGGGCCTGGCCCCGTCCTGGCTCCGCGCCGCGGCGACCGCGGCGCAGAGCTCCACGAAAGTCCTCGTCGTCCTGTTCCAGCGCGGCGCCGCCGACTGGCTCAACATCGTCCCTCCGTACGCCGATCCCGCGTACCGCAAGGCCCGCCCCTCGATCCGCATTCAAGAGCCCGGCCGCGGCGATGGGGCGCTCGATCTCGACGGTCGCTTCGGCCTGCACCCGCGCCTGTCCCCCCTCCTGCCGCTATGGAAGGAAGGGCGCTTCGCGGTGGTGCACGCGACCGGCTCGCCGGAGGGCACGCGCTCGCACTTCGACGCGCAGGACTACATGGAGAGCGGCACGCCGGGCGTGAAGACGACCCAGGACGGCTGGCTCAACCGGGCGATGTCGGCGGGCAAGGTCCCCCTGGGCCCGCTGTCGGCCGTCGCGATCGCGGGCCGCACGCCGCGCACGATGCAGGGCCCTTACCCGGTCATGGCCGTGTCGAGCGCGGACCAGCTCCGCGGCGGCGGCGCCTCCGCGGAGTCCTTCGAGTCCATGTACGACGAGGCCGTCGATGCGATGCTCAGCGGCCCGGCGCGCGAACTCGGCGGCGCGCGCAAGGCCGTCGCGGGCCTGTCCAAGGCGGATGGACGCGCGGTCGAGGAAGCGGGCTACCCGAAGGGCAAGCTCGGCCGGGACTTTTTCGAGGTCGCGCGTCTGATCAAGGCCGACGTCGGGCTGCGCGTGGGCTTCCTCGAGGCGGGCGGCTGGGACCACCATTACAACGAAGGCTCGACGCAGGGCCAGCTCGCCAAGCGGCTGGACGAGCTCGGCGGCTCGATCGCCGCTTTCTACAAGGACCTCGGCGCGCGGTCCGAGAACGTCCTGCTCCTGACGATGACCGAGTTCGGTCGCGCGCTCGATGAGAACGGCAACGGCGGCACCGATCACGGCCATGGCTCGGCGATGACGCTGTTCGGGCCGGTCAAGGGCGGCAAGGTCCATGGTCGCTGGCCGGGCCTGGGCGAGCGCGCGCTGTACGAATCCCGCGACCTGGCGGTGACGACGGACTACCGGGCCGTCGTCGCGGAAGTTCTGCGCGGGCACCTCGGCGTCTCGGACCTCTCTTCCGTGTTTCCCGGCGGCCCGGACGCTCCGCTCGGCTTGCTATAATCACCGCCGTGGAGCGGATCACCGCCCTTTATATCGGACGCGTCGGCGACGTCATCGTCGCGACCTCCTTTCTGCGCGCGGTCAGGCGGCGCTATCCGAAGGCTCGGATCCGCCTGCTCGTCGGCTGGCGCTCGGCCCAGGTCCTGCCGCTGATCCCGTTCATCGACGAGTGGGCGGTGCTCGGCAAGCCCGAGGCGCTCGGCGGCAACCTCCGGTTCGCATGGAAGCTGCTGTCGGAGCCCTGCGACCTCCTCGTCGACCTCAACTCCTCCTACTCGAAGACCTCCTCTCTGATCGCGCGCGGGACCCGTGCCCCCCGCCGCCTCGCGTTCGACAAGGGCAAGGGATCGGGCGCCTTCACCGAGCTCCTGCCCGCGCCGGCCGAGCGCGAGCACATGTGGGACCGCTACGGCCGGCTCGCGGCGGCGCTCGACGCGCCGTTCGACCAGGATCCGGAGCTGCGCCTGCCCATCGCCGACCTCGACGAGGCCGACCGCCTGCTCGCCGCGATGCCTCCCGCGGGCGGCGGCGCGTTCCGCGTCGTAATTCATCCCGGAAACTTCGATCGTTTCTCTTTCCGCTGGCCCGAGGAGAAGTTCGCGGCGCTCGGCAACGCCCTGCTCGACGACGCGCGCGTGAAGCTGTTCTTCATGGGGGGCCCGGGCGAGCACGACAAGGTGTCCGCGATCGTCAAGACGCTCAAGCGTCCGGTACCGATCCTCCCCGCCGCGCGCCTCGGCGTCAGCGGCGCGATGCTCAAGCGCATGAACCTCTTCGTCTGCAACATCACGGGGACGACGCATCTCGCGGCCGCGCTCGGCGTCCCGACGTTCGGCTTCTACGCGGGCTACACCCAGGCGGTCTGGCGCCCGCGCGGCGCGCGCCACGGCGGGACCGTGTGCGCCGAGTGGGAGTCGTGCCGCGAGACGACCGTCGCCGTGGCGAGTGCCTCGCTCGCCGACCACATCAAGCGCCTCAGCCCGCTGTAGGCCCCGCGAGCAGCCCCGACAGGGCCGACCACGCCTCATCGGTCGTCGGATGGCGGCCGGGCGTCTCGAGCAGGCGGTGCTCGGGCCAAGAGTAGCCGAAGCGCCACGGCTCGGTGTGGCTGAACAGCTGGACGGTCGGGACCCCGAGCGCTACCGACAGGTGCATCGGTCCCGTGTCGGCGGTCAGGACCGCGCGCGCGTTGACGATCGCCGCGGCGAACGCGCGCAGCGGCAGCTCCGGGGCGACGATCACTCCGGACGGGATCGCGCGGCCTTGGAGGAGCTTCCGCTCGGCGGGCCCGCCCGTCAGCACCGTCTTCCTGCCGGATTTGACGAGGCGCTCGCCCAGCTCGAAGAACCATGACGGGTCGAGGCGCTTCTCCGCGCGCGCGCCGAGGAACAGCGCCACGCTCTCGCGGTCGAGGCCCCACGTGGTCCATGCCGCGGCGCCGCGCTCTTTCTCTCCCGGCCCGAAGTGGTACTCGGTGCGCAGGGACCGGTCGGGCGGCAGCGCCGCCCCGGGTGCGGCGTGGCGCACGAGCGACGCGAGGTTCGCCGTCTCGTGCGCGCGCGTCGAAGGCACCGGCACGAGGTCGTCCAGGAACTTCTCCGCGGCGCCGCGGCCGAAGCCGACGCGGCGCTTGGCGCCCGACAACGCCGTCCACACGGCGCTCGACATCGAGAACGCGTGCTGCGGCGAGAAATCGATCGCGAGGTCGTAGCCGCGCAGGCGCAGGCCCGGCACCGACTTGGCGGTCAGGATCGCGTCGACGCACGGGTTGAACTTCAGCGCGTCGCCGTAGCGGTCGGCGAGCAGGACCTCGACGCGCGCGGCCGGGAACGCGGTCTTCAGCAGGCGCAGCGCGGGCGTCAGCAGCAGCAGGTTGCCCAGGCGCGCGTCGTGCCGCACGGCCAGGATCCGGCGCACGGTCGACGGATCCGGCGGACCGGCGTGCGGCCGCGGCTTGGGCAGGAGCCGGAGCAAAGTCCCGCGCAGGGCGGCCTTGCCGCCGGTTTCGAGCCGTTTCCCGAGGTCTTTGAGCGTCACCGGGGCATTCTACCAGTTGTATAATCAGCCATGAGCCTCGTCACCCTGCGCACCGAGCGGTCGGTCACCACGCTCCGCCTGGAGCGCCCCCAGTCCCTCAACGCGATGTCCGAGGCCATGGCCCGCGAGTTCGCGGCCGCGGTCAAGCGCGCAGCGCGAGAGAAGTCCAAGGTCCTTGTGCTCGAGGCGGCCGGGACGGCGTTCTCCGCGGGAGGCGACCTCGCCTTCATCGAGGAAAATAGGAAGCGGCCGAAGGCCTCGCTCGCGCCGATCATGAGGCGCTTCTACGGCTCGTTCCTGTCGATCCGGGAGCTGCCGCAGGTGACGATCGCCAAGATTCACGGCACCGCCGTCGGCGCGGGCCTTTGCCTCGCGCTCGCGTGCGACCTCCGCGTCGTCGCCGACGATGCGAAGCTCGGCTTCAACTTCGTCCGGCTCGGCTTGAACCCCGGCATGGCCGCCTGGCCGCTCGCCCGCGCGGCGCTCGGCGACGCCCGGGCCCGCGAGCTGCTCTTCACGGGCCGCCTGTTCACCGGACGCGATTTGTTCGCCTGGGGCGGCGCCTGCGCCTCGGCCGCGACGCCGGCGGAGCTCGACGGCGTCTGCGCGGAGCTCGCGGGCCGCGTCGCGTCGGGCTCGGCGGAAAGCCTGCGCCTGCTGAAGACCGAGACGTGCATCGGCGAGAACCTTTCCCCCTACCTCGCGCACGAGGCGAAGGGCCAAGCGGCGACCTTCAAGGGCGCGGATCTCGTCGAAGGCGTGGCCGCGATCCGCCAGCGCCGCGCGCCGCGCTTTTAGCCTTCCCGCAGGGCGGCGAGGAACACCTCGCCGTACTCGACCCACTTCTTCGGGCCGACTCCCGACACCGTGCGCATCTCGTCCTCGTTCTTCGGCATGCGAGAGGCCATCTCCATCAAGGTCTTGTCGTTGAACACGAGGTACGCGGGCACGTGGCGCGCGTCGGCGAGCTTCTTGCGCAGCGCCTTGAGCTTGGAGAACAGCGAGTTGCCCGCCGAGGTGGACTCGTATTCAGACGGAGCGCGCGAGCCGAACGACATCTTCCGCGCCGGCGCGATCATCGGCGACGAGCCCACGGGATCGAGGCCCGCGCACGCGTCGCACGACGCGCCGCAGGCGGACATGTCCTCGCCGAGGTGCTTGGCCATCGTCTGGTGCCGGCAGACCTTCCGGTCGAAGGAGCGGAACATCTCCCGCGCGCGCTGGCGGTGCCAGTCGGCCTGGGACGCCTCGAGGTCGGAGACGAGGCGCTCGTAGCTCATGACGTCGGCCCACGAGTAGAACATCACGCAGTCGCTCGGCGCGCCGTCGCGTCCCGCGCGGCCGACCTCCTGGATGTAGGACTCGACCGAGCGCGGCATGTCGCGGTGGATCACGAAACGCACGTCGGGCTTGTCGATGCCCATGCCGAACGCGACGGTGGCCACGATCACGTCGGCGTCGTCGCTCTTGAAGGCGTTCTGCACGTGCTCGCGCTGGGCGCTGTCCATGCCCGCGTGGTAGCCGAGCGCCTTGACGCCCCGGCCGGACAGGAACTCGGCCATCGACTCGACCGACTTGCGCGACAGGCAGTAGACGATTCCGCTCTGGCCTTTGCGTCCCTGAACGAGGCGCAGGATCGAGTTCTTCGTGTCGTTAACCGTGCCGGGGCGCGGCGCGGCCTTCTCCCCCGTCTTCAGGTACGCGGAGATGTGCAGGTTCGGCCGGAAGAACGAGCCGCGGACGCGCAAAGGATCGGCCATGGCCAGCTGCTCGACGATGTCGTTCACGACCGGCGGCGTCGCCGTGGCAGTCAGGGCCAGGATGGGCACCCGATATTTGTCCTTGAGCCCTTTCAGGTTCCGGTACGCGGGCCGGAAATCATGCCCCCATTGGCTGATGCAATGGGCTTCGTCCACCGCGATCATCGCGAGCTTGGCCCCCGACAGCGCGGCGCCGGCTCCGGCCTCGAGGCCCTCGGGGGCGGCATAGACGAGCTCGTAATCCCCTCGGGCCAATCCGTCGATGCGCAGGCTTCTTTCAGATGGCGTCAGGCTCGAGTTCAGGAAGGTCGCGCGCAGGCCGACCGAGACCGCCGCGTCGACCTGGTCCTTCATGAGCGAGATCAGCGGGCTGACGACGAGGGTCACTCCCTTCAGCAGCCTCGCCGGGATCTGGTACGTCAGCGACTTGCCGGCGCCGGTGGGCATCACGCCGACGCAGTCCCGGCCAGCCAAGACCGCGTCGATGATCTCCCGCTGCCCCGGACGGAAGGACGGGTAGCCGAAGACGTCTTTGAGGACCTGTTCGTGCGTCATCGAACTATTGTACGAATTTGGCGGGCAAAAAAATCGTCATGCGCTCGTGACGCGCTCGTCGTCCCCGCCGCATGGTTCGGACGGGGCGTCCGCCCTTATACTGTGGCCATGAACGAGCCCCGGCAGTGGCGCACCCTCTGGATCTCCGACATTCACCTCGGCACGCGCGACTGCAAGGCCGCGTATCTGCTCGAGTTCCTGAAGCACAACGACTCCGAGACGCTGTTCCTCGTCGGGGACATCGTCGACGGGTGGCGGCTCAAGACCTCGTGGCACTTTTGGAACCAGCTGCACAACGACGTCGTGCAGAAGGTGCTGCGCAAGGCGCGCCGCGGCACGAAGGTGATCCTGGTGCCCGGCAACCACGACGAGGCGCTGCGCGAGTTCGCGGGCGTGCACTTCGGCGGCGTCGAGCTCCAGCTCGAGGCCGTGCATCAGACGGCGGACGGACGGCGCCTGCTCGTCGTGCACGGCGACCAGTTCGACGGCGTCGTGCGCCACGCGAAGGCGATCGCGATGCTCGGCGTCTGGGCCTACGACGTCGCGCTGCGCGTCAACCACTGGTTCAATATCGGGCGCCGGGTGCTGGGGCTGCCGTACTGGTCGCTGTCGGCCTACCTGAAGCACAAGGTCAAGAACGCGGTCGAGTTCATCGCGAGCTACGAGTCCGAGATGATCGCGGAGACCAAGCGCCGCGGCCTCGACGGCGTCGTCTGCGGGCACATCCATCACGCGGAGATCCGCATGTCGGACGGCGTGCTCTACTGCAACGACGGCGACTGGGTCGAGAGCTGCACGGCGCTCGCCGAGGATTTCACGGGCAAGCTGTCGATCATCCGCTGGGCCGAGGTCCGGCACGAGGCTATGACGGAAGGAGTTTGCGCGTGAGCGCAAAAATCCTGATCCTGCACGCGTCGGTCGGCGCGGGGCACACGCGCGCGGCCAAGGCCGTCGCCGAGGCGCTGGCGCTCGAGGCTCCGGACGCGAACGTCGTGACGGTCGACGTCCTGGCGCTCGCGCGCCCGCTGTTCAAGACCGCGTACGGCCCGGGCTACATGAAGCTGATCGAGAAGGCCCCCGCGGTGTTCGGCATGCTCTTCGAGGCGACGGACAAGCCTCTTAAAGGAAAGAGCCTCGGGGACGGCCTGCGGCGCGCGATCCAGCGCTGGGGCGCGAACCAGCTCGCCGAGCTCATCGAGACCGGCGGCTGGGACGCGGTCATCCACACGCACTTCCTGGCGCCCGAGCTGATCGCGGCCCTGCGCCGCCGCGGCCGCGTATCGGCGCCGCAGCTGACCGTCGTGACCGACTACGACGCGCACCGCATATGGGTCCACGAGCCGACCGACCGGTACTGCGTGGCTTCCCCCCTCGCGGCGGCGTCGCTGCGCTCGCACGGCGTGCGCGCGGAGGCGATCGAGATCACCGGCATCCCCGTCATGCCCGCCTTCTCGGCGCCGGCCCGCCGCGAGGCCGCGCTGAAGACGTTCTGCCTCTCGGGCGCGTACCCCGTCGTCGTTCAGGCCTCGGGAGGGCACGGCAACGGCCCGATCGAGGACATCTTCCGATCGCTGCTCGCCGTGAGCATCCCGACCGAGATCGTCGTCGTGTGCGGCCGCAACGAGGCGGCGCGCGCGCGTCTCTCGGGAATCCGGCCGCCGGCGCGGCACCGCGCGCGCGTGCTCGGCTTCACCGACAAAATGCGCGACCTGATGGCGGCTGCCGACGTGCTCGTCACGAAGCCGGGCGGCCTGACGGTCAGCGAGGCGCTGGCGTGCGGCCTGCCGATGGCGCTGATCAACCCGATCCCGGGACAGGAGGCGCGCAACGCCGACTTCCTGCTCGAGAACGGCGCGGCCGTCAAAGCGAACTCCCCCGCCGCCCTGACCGGCAAGCTCGAGGAGCTGCTGTCCTCCGAGACGCGCCTACCCGAGATGCGGCGCAAGGCGAAGGCGCTCGGCCGCCCGCGCGCGGCCTTCACCGTCGCCCGCGCGGCGCTGGAGCTCTCCCGGGGGCGCTCCGCGGCCGCGTCGCGCGAGGAAGAAGCGCTCGCCGCGGCCAAAGTTCCCTTCCTGATCAGCCACTGGGCCGTTCCGGGCCTGCCCGCCTCCGTGGGCCTTAGGGCCTGATCCGCGCCTGGGACTTTTAATTCGGCTTTGTCACGCGCCCTTTACACGCCGCAGACGCCCGCGCCAGGCCCCGCTGTTACCATGAAGGCATGAACAGACTGCTCGCCGCTCTCCTGGTCATCAACTCCTTCCCCGCTCCGGCCCTCGCGCAGATCGCGCGCGTCGCCGGCCCCTCTCGCGCGAACGTCGCGGTGCCGGCCCTCGCCCTCGGGCCCGGCGCTCTCTCGGGCCTGAGCCCCGTCCTCTCGGCTCCCGCCCTGTCCGTCCCCCTCGGCGCGACGCTCGTGCCCGCGCTCGCCCCGGCGCCCGCCCTCGTCCCGACGCGCGCCGTCGCCGTCGCGGCCGTCCCCGTCGCGGCGCTCGCGCAGCCGGCGCCCCTCGCCTTTCCCTTAATGCCCGCCGCGTCGGCGCCGGAAAAGACCCAGCCCCAGGCCGAGCCCGCGCGCGCGCTAGCCGTCGCGAAAGCCGCGGCCGCGTCGGCCGCGGAGTTCACGGCCCATCCCGGCTCGTTCGAGCTCGACCGGACGCGCGCCGACTTCGCCGACGGCGCGGCCGAGCGCGCGGGAATCTTCGATTCGGTCGGCGACGTCGCGGCGCCCTTCCGGCGCTGGATCTCCTTGAAGAGCCCGTTCGCCTCGGCGTCCGCGTCCTCCGAGAAGCCCGCGCCGCCGGTCCCGGCCGCCGCTCCGCGCCTCGCCCCGTTCCTCGGCGGCACGTTCCTCGCGCAGGTCGCGAGCAACGCGCTGCAGGTCACGATGCCGCTGCTCATCCTCCAGCTCACGGGTTCGGCCTCGGCCGCCGCCTTCGCCGCGACGGTCTCCTCCGCGCTCGACGCCGCGGGGACGATCCTCGGCGGCCGCCTCACGGACCGCTTCGGCTCGAAGCCGGTGCTCGTCGCGACGACGATCGCACGCGGCGCCGCCGTCCTGGCGCTGCCGCTCCTCGCGATGGCGACGGGTCTGACGGCGCCCCTCGTGCTCGGCGCGTACCTCGTCGAGTCGCTCGCTCGCGGCGTCGCGGACACGGCGCGTAACACCTTGCCGTCCGAGCTCGCCGGCAAGGACGAAGGCCTGCTCAAGAAGATCCTCGCCAAGAACCAGAGCTTCTTCGAGGCCGGCGGCATCGCCGGCCCGTTCCTGGCGGGCGTCCTGATCGCCGGCGCCGGCGGCGCGGCCGCCGCGGGCGCCTTGTGGCTCGCCCCGGTCGCGTTCGCGGGCGTGGCGCTCGCTTATCTCGGCCTGTCGGCCCGTTCCGCCAAGCCCCAGGCTCCTTCCGCCGCCTCCTCCGCCGCCCCCGCGAAGCGGGGCTTCGACCGCTGGACGAAGTGGGCGCTGGCGGC
>JBBQVX010000035.1:0-28911 GCA_038211115.1 Elusimicrobiota bacterium
AAAGAAACCGCCGAAGGCAGGGAGCTCGTGCCCCGTACCTTCGGCGATTCTTATCTTACTAGACCGGTTGCGGGGGCTGGATTTGAACCAGCGACCTCAAGGTTATGAGCCTTGCGAGCTACCGGGCTGCTCTACCCCGCACAAGAAGTATAGCAGAGATAATCAGAATTTGTCAATCAGCATTTGTGCACGCTAATGCGAGCTAAGACCTTGATATGAGAAAGTGCAATAGATTGTAGGTAAAATTCATCTAGACGCCGTACGCAAGTTCGCAAGGTTTGTCTGAGAATTCGGGCAGGCATAACGCAAGCGAAGCGATCGTGCGCGCGTAACAACGTGGAAGTGGCGACGTCGAGGCCGCACTAAGACTTTACCTGTAATAAAATGTCTCAAAAGGGTCATGTCGCTGCGAGCGGAATGATCTAGACTCGAAACATGAAAATTATAACTGCGGCGGCGGTGTTGGTTCTTGGGTGGACAGCGGCCTCAATGTCCGGAGCGGCGGCTCCCCAGATCACCAAGGAGCAGGCGACGAAGACCGCGCTGGAGCGCGTTCCGGGCGCCAAGATCGAGGACATGGAGCTCGAGGACGAGGGCGGCAAGTCGGTCTGGTCGTTCGACCTTCGCGCGGGCAAGCTCATCCGAGAGATTCAGGTGGACTCGGCGACCGGCAAGATCGTGAGCGACAAGGTTGAGACGCCGAAGGACGAGATGACGGAGAAAGCCCTCGATAAGAAGCTCGACAAGGGCGAGAAGGTCGCCCTCGCGCGCGTCCGCGGAGAGGTCCTCGAGCGGCATGCCGAGAGGGAGGGGGCCGGCGCCCGCTACGATTACTTGATCAAGGCGAAGGACGGGCGCAGGCTCGTCGTCGAGGTGGACGGCAAGACGAACAAGGTCCTCTCGGTCAAGAGCGGCGAAGAGAAGAAGAAAGAAGAGCTCGGGGAAGAGAAACCCGACTAACAGCTTCGACGAAAGGAAAAACGGGTCGACGGGATTCTCCCGTTGTTTTCTTCAAGGCGCGTCTTAGGCGACCTTGACTATCTTGTCGAGGTAGACGGCCTGGGTCGAGTTCAGGATCTCGATGCCTTACGAGTGTACTCCCTCGGCCAGCCCTCCTGCGCAGGATTCGGTCCACCTCCCGGTCGCCTTGAATCACCGACACGAACTTCGCGTCCGGTCGAATAGTCAATCACGCGAATGGACATGACCGAGTCCGGACGCTCGCCGCGACGAATTGAGCCGGCCCCGCAACTTGTTTGTGTATGCCAATCGCGTGCGGACATCGCGTTAAAGAAACTGTCATGCGTCCTCGATGGTCCGCGTAGGCTCTAAAGCGTAGCATCCAGGAGTAAGTCGATGTCCCGTGAGGCCTTCATGAACTATCGCAAGAACTTCCTGATCGAGCCGGGATGTCCCGTCCGGCTCTCGGACCTCGATCCGTCGTTTCACGGCAAGCATGTTAAGAAGAAATCCGCCCGCAAGAAGATCCGGGAGATTCAGCAGAAGATGGACGAGATTCAATACCGGCTTTACGCCGAGCAGAAGCGTTCGCTGCTGGTGGTCCTTCAGGCCCCCGACGCAGGAGGAAAAGACGGCGTCGTCCGGCACGTAATCGGATCGATGAATCCGCAGGGCTGCCGCGTCGTCGGCTTCAAGCAGCCGTCCGCCGAGGAGCTCGCGCATGATTATCTATGGCGGATCGAACACCAAACCCCGAAGCACGGGGAGGTCGTGATCTTCAACCGCTCGCACTATGAGGACGTTCTCGTCGCCCGCGTTCACGGCCTGGTTCCTAAAAAGGTCTGGTCGGAACGCTACGCTCAGATCAATGACTTTGAGAAGCGTCTCGTCGCGAATGGCACGCACATTCTGAAGTTCTTTCTGCATATCAGCAAGGCGGAGCAGCTTGACCGCTTTAAGGATCGGCTCGATGATCCCGACCGACATTGGAAGATTAGTGAAGCGGATTACTCGGAGCGCGAGTATTGGGATGACTACACTGCGGCCTACGAGGACGCCATCGTCAAATGCAGCTCGGCCGAAGCGCCCTGGTTCGTGATCCCCTCGAACCACAAATGGTTCCGCAACCTCGCCGTTTCGGAGATCATCATCGAAGCCATGGAGAAGCTCGGCATCGAGATGCCCGAGCCGTCCGTGGACATCGCCGGTATCCGCAAGAAATATCATGAGGCGCTCGGGCGCGCGATGACGGCCAAGGTCCGCGAATGAATGCATGTGTGCTGGCGGTCAACGTCGGCTCTTCGAGTGTGAAATTCTCGTTATTCGCGGCGGGCGAGGCCCTGGGCCTGGTGCTGGAGGGAGCCATTTCGCGAATCGGCCTGTCCGAGGCGATGTTCACCGTCAAAGGTCCGGCTACGGCGATGCCTTTCGCGCGCTCCGTGGCGGCTCCCGACCATGCCGCGGCGGTGAGGGTGCTTTTGGATTGGCTGGAGGACCGAGCCCGGAGCGAGCCGCTGACGGCCGTGGGCCATCGCGTCGTCCATGGCGGGCCTAATTTCAACGAGCCGCGGCGCATCTCGCCAGAAGTTCTTGCGGAGCTTCGGCGGCTCAGCCCGATCGATTCGGAGCACTTGCCGGCGGAGATATTGCTCATGGAGGCATTTGGCCGCCGGTTTCCCGATCTACCCCAGGTTGCCTGCTTCGATACGGCCTTTCATCATGACATGCCGCGCGTGGCGAAACTGCTTCCGATCCCTCGCCGCTACGAGGCGCAGGGGGTGCGCCGGTATGGCTTTCACGGCTTGTCTTACGCCTATCTGATGAAGGCGCTGTCTCGAGCCGCCGGCGTGAAGGCGGCGGGCGGGCGCGTCATCCTGGCGCATCTGGGAAACGGTGCGAGCCTGGCCGCCCTGCGCGATGGACGCAGCGTGGACACAACGATGGCGTTCACGCCCGGGTCGGGCCTGATGATGGGCACCCGCTCCGGCGATGTGGATCCGGGGCTGGCTTCGTTCTTGGCGCGAAGCGAACAAATGACCGCGATCGAATTCAGCCGGATGGCAAACACTGAATCGGGGCTGTTCGGAATCTCGGAGACAAGCTCCGATATGCAGGACTTGCTGGCCCGGGAAGGCAAGGATATCCGCGCGGCCGAAGCGGTGGCATTGTTTTGTTATCAGGCGAAAAAATATATCGGAGCGTACGCCGCGGCTCTGGGCGGAGTGGATACCTTGGTCTTCGCCGGAGGCATCGGTGAGAACGCGCCCACGGTGCGTGCGCGTATCTGCGAAGGGCTGGGCTTCCTCGGTATCGAGCTCGACGAGGCGCGCAACATGAAAGGTGAAGGGGTCGTTTCCACCGACGCCGGCCGGACCGCGGTTCGGGTCATCCGCACGGATGAAGAGCGAATGATCGCGGAAGCGGCGTGCGACGTTTTGGGAATAGAGGCGGTGAAGATGCGGACCGAAGCATGAAGACGAACGACGTCGAGTCCGATTTGGGGCTGATGCGCCTCCTGGACGCCTATTGGCGCGCGGCCAACTATCTCGCTGTCGGTCAGATTTTCCTCCGTTACAATCCGCTGCTGAAGCGGCCTTTGACACTCGAGGACGTGAAGCCCATGCTTTTGGGGCATTGGGGCACGACGCCCGGGCAGAACTTCATCTACGCGCATCTCAACCGGGTCATCAAGAAATACGACCTCGACATGATTTACGTCTCAGGCCCCGGTCACGGAGGTCCGGCGGTCGTGGGCAATACGTATCTCGAGGGAACTTACAGCGAGATATATCCGGAGATCAGCCAAGATGAGGCCGGTCTTCAAAAGCTGTTCCGTCAGTTTTCCTTTCCCGGCGGCATTCCCAGCCACGCGTCTCCGGAATGCCCCGGCTCGATCCACGAAGGCGGAGAGCTGGGCTACTCCCTCAGCCATGCGTTCGGCGCGGTATTCGACAATCCCGCTCTCATCGTCGCCTGCGTCATCGGCGACGGCGAGGCGGAGACCGGCCCGCTGGCCACCGCTTGGCATTCCAACAAGTTTCTTGATCCCGTCTGCGACGGCGCGGTGCTGCCGATCTTGCATCTTAACGGCTACAAGATCAGCAATCCGACCGTGCTGGCGCGCATCGAGCCCGAGGAGCTCGAGCAGTTCCTGCGCGGTTGCGGCTGGGCTCCGTATTACGTCGAGGGCGACGATCCAATGGAGATGCATCGGCTTATGGCCGCGGCTTTGGACAAGGCCGTCGAGGATATTCGGCGCATTCAGGCCGCCGCGCGAAGCGCCGGAAAATCCGCGCGCCCGCGCTGGCCCATGATCGTCCTGAGGTCACCCAAAGGTTGGACCGGGCCGAAGATTGTCGACGGTTTGCAGATCGAAGGCACGTTCCGTTCCCATCAGGTTCCGCTTCATCCCGCGACCCATACCGGCCATCTCAAGCTGCTCGAGGATTGGCTGAGGAGCTACCGCCCGGAGGAGCTTTTCGACGAGCGGGGCCGTCTGAAACCGGTGCTGGCCGAGTTGGCGCCCGAAGGCGAGCGGCGCATGAGCGCCAATCCCCACGCCAACGGCGGCATCATGCTCCGAGACTTGCGCCTTCCCGATTTTCGTGCCTATGCGGCCGAAGTGCCCGTGCCGGGAACGGGCGGCATCGGAGATACGCGCGTTCTCGCACCCTTTTTACGTGACACGGTGAAGCTCAACGCGGACGCGCGCAATTTCCGGATCTTCGGCCCGGATGAGACCCTCTCCAACGGCCTAGGGGCCGTCTTTGAAGCGACGAATCGGCAATGGGACGCCGCGACTCGACCGAAGGACGAATGGCTTGCGCCCGCGGGCCGCGTGCTGGACTCGATGCTCAGCGAACACCAATGCGAGGGCTGGCTTGAGGGCTATCTCCTCACCGGGCGCCACGGACTGTTCAACTGCTATGAGGCGTTCATCCATATCATCGACTCGATGTTCAATCAGCACGCCAAGTGGCTCAAGGTCGCTGCGGGGCTTCCTTGGCGGCGGAAGATCGCCTCGCTCAACTACCTTTTGGCGTCCCACGTCTGGCGGCAGGATCACAACGGCTTTACCCATCAGGACCCAGGGTTCATCGATCATGTTGTAAACAAGAAGGCTGATGTCGTGAGGGTCTACCTCCCGCCGGATGCTAACTGCCTATTGTCGGTGATGGACCACTGCCTGCGCAGCCGGCATTACGTCAACGTCGTGATCGCGGGCAAGCATCCGGCGCCGCAATGGTTGACGATGGACGCCGCAGTCGAACACTGCGCCGCGGGAATCGGCGTCTGGCAATGGGCCAGCAACGATCAGGTCGCGGGGCCCGACGTGGTCATGGCATGCTGCGGCGACGTGCCCACTTTGGAGACGCTCGCTGCAGTATCCCTCATGCGCGAACGCCTGCCCGACCTGAAGATTCGCGTCGTCAATGTCGTCGATCTCATGAGGCTTCAGCCGCCGAGCGAGCACCCGCACGGCCTAAGCGACGTGAATTTCGACGAGCTCTTCACCAAGGACAAGCCGGTCATCTTCGCCTTCCACGGCTACCCGACGCTGATACATCGGCTCACCTATCGCCGCACTAACCACGACAATATCCACGTTCGAGGGTACAAGGAGGAGGGGACGATCACCACGCCCTTCAACATGACGGTGCTCAACGATCTAGACCGCTTTCATCTGGTCATGGACGCCGTCGATAGGCTTGCGCAGACCGGAGGTGCCGGAATCGCTCTCAAGCGGCAACTCAGCGATAAGCTCATCGAGCATAAGCGCTACATCGAGGAGAACGGCGAGGATATGCCGGAAATCCGGAACTGGAAGTGGGGCCGTCTCTCATGAACACGCAAACGCCGTCGAATACCGGCGTGGTCGTCTCGGTGCGCGGCAGCGTCGTGGACGTGAAATTCGAGGAACGCCTGCCGTCGATCTATTCGCTGCTGCGCGCGGGAGACGCCGGGAAGGTCGTTATCGAGGTCCAGGAGCAACGCGACGCGCGTCACGTGCGCGGGATCGCTCTGACCCCCACGCAGGGCCTCGCTCGCGGCATGGTGGTGACCGACACCGGCGGGCCGCTGCAGGCTCCGGTCGGCAAAGGGCTGCTGTCCCGCATGTTCGACGTGTTCGGCAACGCCATCGACCGCGGTGCGCCTCCGGCCGGCGTCGAATTGCGCTCCGTGCACCGCGCCCCGCCGCCGCTGGCGCGCCGTTCCACCAAATCGGAAATATTCGAGACGGGGATCAAGGTCATCGATGTGCTCATGCCGCTCGAACGGGGCGGCAAGGCGGGCCTGTTCGGAGGCGCGGGGGTGGGCAAGACGGTATTGCTCACCGAGATGATCCACAACATGGTCGGCAATCATAAGGGCGTGAGCATCTTCTGCGGCATCGGCGAACGCTGCCGCGAGGGCGAGGAGCTTTACCGCGAAATGAAGAAGGCCGGCGTGCTGCCGAACATGGTGATGGTGTTCGGCCAGATGAACGAGCCTCCTGGCGCGCGCTTCCGGGTCGGGCACGCGGCCCTGACAATGGCCGAGTATTTCCGCGACGACGAGCATCGCGACGTGCTGCTCCTCGTCGACAACATCTTCCGCTTCATCCAGGCGGGCATGGAGGTGTCCGGCCTGATGGGGCAGATGCCGTCGCGCCTGGGCTATCAGCCCACGATGGGCACCGAGCTGTCGGGGCTGGAGGAACGCATCGCCAATACCGATACGGGCGCGATCACCTCGATCCAGGCCGTGTATGTCCCGGCCGACGATTTCACGGATCCGGCGGCGGTTCATACATTCTCGCATCTGTCCGCCTCCATCGTCCTTTCGCGCAAGCGGGCGAGCGAGGGCCTTTTCCCGGCCATCGACCCGCTCCAGTCCAACTCCAAAATGGCCGCCCCGGCGATCGTCGGCGAACGGCATTACCGCCTGGCTCAGGAGATACGGCGGACGCTCGCGCAGTACGCCGAGCTCAAGGACATCATCGCCATGCTCGGCCTCGAGCAGTTGTCTCCGGAGGACCGTAAGGTCGTTGCCCGCGCGCGCCGCTTGGAGCGCTTCCTCACCCAGCCCTTCTTCACGACCGAGCAGTTCACCGGTCTTAAAGGAAAGCTCGTCGGCCTCAAGGACGCCTTGGACGGTTGCGAGCGAATCCTCGGCGACGAATTCAAGGACTATCCGGAGAGCGCGCTCTACATGATCGGGACGATCGCCGAGGCGAAGGCGAAGCCGAAACCCACGGCAAAATCCGTGCCGGAGGCCGAGCATGCCGCCCACGCTCATGAATCTTAAGATTCTTCTGCCCTTCGACGTCTTCGCCCGGGAAAGCGGCGTCTCGCGCATCGTGGCGGAGACGCGTGCGGGCTCGTTTGGACTTCTGCCGCGCCGGCTCGACTGCGTCGCTGCGCTCTCACCAGGGATACTAATCTACGAAACCGAAGCAGGGGGCGAAGTCTTCGTGGCCGTGGATGCGGGGGTGTTGGTCAAGACCGGCCGGGACGTGAAAGTTGCGGTCCGCCGGGCGATCGCCGGAGCGGACCTCGACCAGCTACGGGCCACGGTGGAGGATGAGTTCCTGACCTTGGACGACCACGAGAAAAACGTGCGCTCGGTCATGGCGAAAATGGAAACGAGCCTGCTGCGCCGCTTCGCGGCCTTTCAACATGAATAACGAGCCCCCCTACGAGCCCATCAAGGACGCGCCGACTTTGTCGGGCCAGGTCGGCGCGAAGGCGGCGCGCAAGCTCAGGGCGCGGCGCAACGCCGCGCCGGGCGTCTGGTTCGGCCTCGGCATGATGGGGCTCATCGGCTGGTCGGTCGTCGTGCCGACCTTGCTCGGCGCGGCGCTTGGCCTGTGGCTCGACAAGCGCCATCCGGGTAAGCATGCCTGGACGCTGGCGCTGATGGCGGCAGGGCTCGCGCTCGGCTGCTTCAACGCCTGGCATTGGGTCGCCCAGGAAGATGCGGCCATGCAGGACGAGGAGTCATCCGATGAATAAATGGCTCGCGCTGACGCCGGCTTTGGCCGCGGGGGGGGCGCTCGGCGTGATTTTCTTCGGAGGGCTGTGGTTGACGGTGCGCAAAGCCGTCTCCTCCCCGAGTCCGGCGCTTTGGTTCTTCGGCAGCCTCCTGCTGCGGATGGGCGTCGCTCTCGCCGGATTCTACGTGGTCTCCAACGGCCATTGGCAGCGGCTGCCGGCGTGCCTGATCGGCTTCGTGGCGGCGCGCACGGCCGTGCTGCGCCTGACCCGTGTGCCGGAAGAAAACCGCCGCTGCGGAGTCCTGCCATGCGCATGAGTCCCGACGAACACATCTTCTGGCGGCACGGTATTGTCAAGCTCAACGCCACGATCGCGTTCACCTGGGCGCTGATGCTCGTGCTCGCGGCCGGCTCGAGGCTGATCACGCGCAGGCTGTCCATGGATTTGAAGCGTTCGCGCTGGCAGAACCTCCTCGAGATCGTCGTCACCGCCATCATGAAGCAGATCGAGGAAGTCGGGCTGAGCCGCCCCGAGAAGTACCTCGGCTTTCTCGGCACGCTTTTCCTGCTCATCGCCGCGGCAAGCCTCGCGACCGTGATCCCCGGCTACGAGCCGCCGACGGGCTCGCTCTCGACGACGACCGCGATGGCGCTGTGCGTGTTCGCGGCCGTGCCGTTTTACGGAATCGAGGAGCAAGGTGTGGGAGGTTATCTCGAATCCTACGTGCGGCCGACGTTCATCATGCTGCCGTTTAACATTATAAGCGAGCTGTCGCGCACCTTGGCCCTCGCCGTCCGCTTGTTCGGGAACATGATGAGCGGGGCGATGATCATCGCCATACTGCTGAGCATCACCCCCTTCCTGTTCCCGATCGTCATGACGGCGCTCGGCCTGCTCACCGGGATGGTGCAGGCCTACATTTTCAGCATACTCGCCGCGGTTTACATCGCGGCCGCCACTCGCGTGCGCAAGCCTGCGCCGAAGGCCGTGCCCGTAGCATAAAAGAAATGAAGACCGCCTCAAGGAGAACTTATGGATAGCATCACCGTCGTTGCTGTCGCCTCGATCACCGTCGCCGGCCTCACGACCGGCGTTGGCTGCATGGCCCCCGCGCTGGCCGAGGGCCGCTCGGTCGCGACGGCGCTGACCTCGCTGGCGCAGCAGCCCGACGCGTCGGCGACCATCACCCGGACTTTGTTCGTCGGCCTGGCGATGATCGAGTCGACGGCGATCTACTGCTTCGTGGTCTCCATGATCCTCATCTTCGCCAATCCGTTCTGGAACCACGCCATAGCCCAGGTCCCGGGGAAGTAGCCGGTGCTCATCGACTGGTTCACCGTCGGCGCTCAAGCGCTCAACTTTCTCGTCCTCGTGTGGCTGATGAAACGCTTTCTGTATAAGCCTATTCTCGACGCCGTCGACGCGCGTGAAAAGAAAATCGCGGCCGAGCTCGCGGACGCCGACGCGAAAAGGGCCGAGGCAAAGAAGGATCGGGACGAGTTCCATCGCAAGAACGACGAATTCGACGGCCAACGGGCGGAGCTCTTGAGCAAGGCGACGCAGGAGGCGGGCGTCGAGCGTCGAGGGCTCCTCGATGAGGCGCGCAAGGCGGCTGACGCCTTGAGCGCCAAGCGGGCGGAGGCGCTGCGCAACGACGCCCGCAATCTCAATCAGGCCGTCAGCCGAATGGTCGGACGGGAGGTGTTCGCCATCGCGCGCAAGGCGCTGACGGACCTCGCCTCGACGAGCCTGGAGGAGCGCATCGGCGCGGTGTTCACTCGGCGCCTGCGGGAGATGGACGGTGCGGCCAAGGAAAGCCTTGGGACGGCCCTCAAGGCGGCCTCCGAACCGGCGGTCGTGCGCAGCGCGTTTGAACTGCCCGCAGATCAGCGGTCGACGATCCAAAACGCGCTCAACGAGACATTCTCGGCGGACGTCCATGTCCGCTTTGAGGCAGCGCCGGATCTTGTAGGCGGGATTGAACTCTCTATAAACGGCCAAAAGGTGGCCTGGAGCATCGCGGAATACCTCCGCTCGCTGGAAAAGGACATCAACGAACTTCTGAAAGAAAAAGAGAAGCCCGCGCCCAAGCCCGCACCCAAAGTCGAGCCGAAGCCCGAGTCCAAGGCCGAGCCCGAGCCCGAAGCGAAGAGTCCATGAACACGGAACCCGAGAGCCTGCAGTCCGTCTTCGACGCCACGTTCGCTGGAATAGAGGAAATCCGCGGCGGGTTCACTCCGAAACTGGCGGCGCGCGAGGTGGGCACGATCACGAACGTCTCCACCGGAATCGCCAAGGTCTCCGGCCTGCCGGGCGCGGGCTTCGAAGAGATGCTGACGTTTCCCGGCGGCGTGCGCGGCATCGCGTTCAACGTGGATGAAGACGAGATCGGCGTCGTACTTCTCGGCGAATACGCCCATCTACACGCGGGCGATGAAGTCGAGCGCACGGGCCGGGTCATGGAGGTGGCCGTGGGCGAGGAATTGCTGGGGCGCGTCATCGACCCGCTTGGGCGACCGCTCGACGGCGGCGGCCCAGTGCCTCCCGTCGGCCGCCTCCCCACCGAACGACATGCTCCGCCCATCATGGACCGCGCTCCGGTCACCGTCCCGCTGCAGACCGGCTTGAAGGTCATCGACGCGCTCATTCCGATAGGGCGCGGACAGCGCGAGCTGATACTGGGTGACCGGCAGACAGGCAAGTCCGCCATCGCGATAGACACGATCATCAACCAGCGCGGTAAGGACGTCGTGTGCGTCTATTGCGCTATCGGCCAGCGCGCGTCTTCCGTGGCTAAGAGCATCGCGGTCCTTCGTGAGAACGGCGCGCTGGAGCATACCGTGGTCGTCGTGACCGAGGGCAATGACCCGCCTGGCCTGGCTTACCTCGCTCCTTACGCCGCGACCAGCATCGCGGAGCATTTCATGGAAGCGGGCCGCGACGTGCTGATCGTCTATGACGACCTCACGCAGCACGCCCGCGCATACCGCCAGCTTTCCCTTCTGCTCCGTCGCCCTCCCGGACGCGAAGCCTTCCCCGGCGACATCTTCTACATTCATTCAAGGCTGCTGGAGCGGGCGACGCATCTGAGCCCGGAGCGCGGAGGCGGCTCGCTCACCGCCCTACCCATCATCGAGACCGAGGGGCAGAACATTTCCGCCTACATTCCGACCAACCTGATTTCCATCACGGACGGGCAGATATACCTCTCGCCTTCTCTCTTCGAGCTGGGCGTTCTACCCGCCGTCGACGTTGGAAAATCGGTTTCGCGAGTCGGCGGGAAGGCGCAGCGGGCGACCTATCGCGCGGTGGCGGGCAGTCTTAAGCTTTCCTATGCGCAATTCGAGGAGCTGGAGACCTTCGCCCGCTTCGGCGCTCGCCTCGATGAGGAGACGCGCGCGACCATCGAGCATGGGCGGAGAATACGAGCCTGCCTCAAGCAGCCTGAATTCGCGCCTGTCTCCGTGTCCGCTCAGATCACGATTCTCCTGGCTTTGACCGAGAAGCTCTTTGATCCGGTGCCGGTCGAGCGCATGGCGGAGGCCGAGAAAGCCGTGCAGGCGGCGGCCGCGGACTTTCCGCCGGCGCTGCTCGCGCGCTTGGACGCCGCCACCGCATTGAGCGACGAGGATCGGAAAGCGATCTTGGACGTCGCGCGGAATTCTCTCGCCGGCTTCCAGCCCAAACCGGCCGCTGAAACGGCGGAGAAGCCCGCGGATAAGCCTGAGGCCAAGCCATGAGCGATACTTCGGCGAGCCTGCGCCGAAAGATTAGCAGCGCCGGAGACCTCCAATCCGTCGTGCGCACGATGAAGACCTTGGCCGCCTCGAGCATCGGGGAATACGAGAAATCGGTCATCGCGCTTGCCGACTACTGGCGGACCGTGGAACTGGGGCTTAGCGTGTGCTTTCGCAGCGAGAAGGCGGCGTCCTCGACCCCTCTCGATCAGGATCCTCGTGAAACGGGCCCGATCGGCGCCATCGTCTTCGGTTCCGACCAGGGGCTTGTGGGTAAGTTCAACGAGGCGGCCGCCGACTATGCGGTCAAGACGCTGGCGGCCATGCCCGGAAAGCTCCAGGTCTGGTCGGTCGGCGCGCGCGTTCACGCGCGCCTGGCGGACGCGGGACTCCCGCTGATGGAACTCTTCCCCGTGCCGAGTTCCGTCAAGGCCATCGCGCCGCTCGTTGGGCGGATTCAACTCGCCATCGAAGCTCAGCGCGTCAAAGGCGAGTTCTCGAGTTTTCACGTCTTCCATAACCGCCCGCTGACCGGGTCGCTCTACGAGCCGGCCGGCCAGCGGTTGCTGCCGCTTGACGACGCCTGGCGGCAAGGCGTGTCCGGGGTCCGCTGGCCGACGGCGAACCCGCCCGAGGTCATCGGCGGCGCCGCCGCGACCGTCCGGGTGCTCATCCGTGAATACCTCTTTCTCTCGCTTTTTCGGGCCTGCGCCGAGTCGCTTGCCAGCGAAAACGCCAGCCGCCTGGCGGCGATGCAGCGCGCCGACAAGAACATAGACGAATTACTGGATAATCTGAATGGCGCGTTCAACCGCCTTCGCCAGAGCTCGATCGATGAAGAGCTCTTCGATGTCATCTCCGGCTACGAGTCGTCGGCGAAATCCGATGGGACGCCCCGACTGTGACGAGCTGTGACATAAACTGTGTCATCGAGGGGCTTACGCTAGAACTTGCGCCAACCCGACTGGTTGCTGAAAGCTGACCACTTGACGGATGGGGCGCTGCGTGTTAAACTCGTTAGGACAGACTAACAACTGTTAATTATGCCTAACAATAAGGCGGCTAGCGGATTGGGGGCTTTGCTCCATGAGGACGCCCAAGTGCGCGTCCTGAAATTCCTTTGGAGCAGCCGGGCCGAGTGGGGCGGACGCGAGATCGCTCGAAAGGTCGGCTTGAGCGCTCCGTCCTGCCATGAGACCCTCAAAAAGCTCGACGCTCGCGGGCTCGTGCATTTTAGGCGCGTGTCGAACGTGCATCTCTACAAGATCAATCCGGAGAACTATCTCGTCCAGAACGTGTTTGTGCGTCTTTTTGAAGCCGAGGCGGCCATGCCCAAGCAGGTCGAGGCCGCCATCAAGAAAGCACTGGCGGATTCGACCAAGGACGGCATCGTCTCACTTGTACTTTTCGGCAGCATGGCGCGGGGGACGCAGCAGATCGGAAGCGACCTGGATCTCCTCGTTGTCATTCACACAAAGGAAGACCGCAAGGTCCTGGAGCCGCGCATCGAGCGGCTTAGAGACTTGCTGTTTCAGCGCTTCAGCATGCCGCTGTCGCCCTACGTCCAGACCCTCTCCGAGCTGAGGCAGAAGCATCACCGGAAGCTCCCGCTGATCGGCGGGATTCTCAGAGACGGCCGCACGATCTACGGCAAAGATATCAAGGAGCTGCTCACATGACCCCGAAGAAGTACAAGACGCGCTCCGTGGCCCGCGAGCGCCATACGACCTATCTCAAGAAGGCGCAGGAATTTCTTCGCGCGGCGGAGTCGGCCATGCAGTTGAGAGACTGGGACGCCGTGGGTCTCAACTCGGTCCACGCGGCGATCTCGGCGGCGGACGCGCTTTTGGTCTATTACGGCGGCGTTCGCTCGACCGGCGAGTCCCATCACGACGTGGCCGGGCTCTTGGTGCAGCACGTCAAGGACGACCAGCTCGGTTCAAAGACGCAAACCCTCTCGAAGGTTCTGTCCTACAAGAGCCTCTCCGCCTACGAGGACCGGGAGGTCACCGAGGCCGAAGGAAGAGACGCCGCGAAGCTGGCTCGGAGATTTTTGGAGTGGGCGCAGTCGCGCTTGGCTTGACGCGAGGCGGTCGTCCTGTTAGACTTGATGCAGACGGACCCGGCTCTTTGCGAACACGCAGTTCCCACCACCTCGCGAGTTCGCTTTCCCTGGGACTTTTGCGCGGTCCGGGCGAACAAGGTAAATAAAAAAAGCGCTGATATTATCAGCGCTTTAAATGGGTAAAGGTCTTTTGCGACTTCGCCCGGTTATGAGCCTTGCGAGCTACCGGGCTGCTCTACCCCGCACTACAGAGTAGCAGATACCCCCGGTAACTTCAACGTCTAATTTCGATATCCCCTTGACGCCGGCGCGCGGCGATCATGATCCCGAGCCCGACGGCCATGGTGATGCCTACGCCGGTCCAGAATCCTCCGACCGACGCGAGCACCCCGGTCTTCCAAAGTGCTGCGACGATGCCGCCGATGAGAATCGCATAACCGACTAAATAGAGTCCCGGTCCTTTCATGGGCCTATTGTGCGCGTTTGCGCGCCCACGAGCCATGCGTAATACTACGCGTTGGTCCGTCAGAGCCCGCGCGCCCGGGACTAATACCGAGGCGCGCGCGGCAACTCCTCATAGGCGTCCGCCTCGCGGCTCGGTAGACTCCACTCCTGCTTTCACTGGAGACTAAAATGAATAGCTACAGAATATTGATGCTCATCGTGACCTTAGGGACCGCTTTGAGCTCGGTAAACCCGGCGACGGCCGCCGGGGAGCCGCGCAAGGGCGACTCGTGGCTGACGGCGAAGACGAAGATCGTGCTGTTCGCCGACACGCGCGTGAAGGGGCATGAGGTCAATGTCGAGACCAAAACCGGCATCGTGATGCTGCGCGGCAAGGTCGACAACGACGAGGCGAAGCGCGCCGCCGAGGAGATCGCCAAAGGAATCGAGGGCGTCGCCGGCGTCAAGAACGAGCTTCAAGTCGTTCCGCGTTCGGAGCGCGAGAGCGTCGAGGAAAAGGACGAGGTCATCGCGGATCTCGTGACTGCGCGGATGCGGGCGATCAAGAACGCGCATATCATGGTCAAGGTCAACGCGGGGGTCGTGTCGCTCAACGGCGACGCGGGCAGCATGGCGACCAGCGCCAAGGCGTCTTGGAAGGCGTGGCTCGTGAAGGGCGTGAAGGCGGTCAAGAACGACATCACCGTCAAGAACTGACCCGCGCGTCCGACGAAAGGCGGCCTTGACCTCGAGGCGGCGCTTCGCCGGGTCTCCGTACTAACCCAGGCCCCACGCCAAAAACGCAATATCCCGCGGCGCGCGGTTCTGACATACTGGAGCCATGCTCCATGAATTCCTCGTTCAAAACCGCGAAAAGATCCTCGCCGGCTCCGAGAAGGGCCTGCCCCAGTTCTTCGATCATCTGACCCAGGAGCTCGAGTTCGCGTCCAAAAGGCAGCCCATCGGCGACGGGCTCGACTGCCCCGACCCGAGCACGCGGCACGGCCAGGAAATGAAGCGGCTCGGCTACTCCGTGTCGCAGGTCGTGGACGGCTACGGCGCGCTTTCCCGTGCCATCAACGCTTTGGCTCAGACCGAATCGTCGCCGATCAGCGCGATCGAGTTCGAGACGTTCAACATCGTGCTGGACAAGGCCATCGCCGAGGCCGTGAGCGGATTCGCCCGGCGGCGATCCGAGACGGCCGACTGCGCCCAGAAGATCGGCGTCCTCGCGCACGAGCTGCGCAACGCGTTGGCAGCCGCGACGATCGCCCACAGCATGATCCAGACCGGCATCGTCGGCGCCGGCGGCAAGATGAACCTGATTCTGGGAAAGAACCTGGACCGGATGCGGGAGATTCTCGATCGCTCCTTCTCCGAGGTGCGCATGCAGAACGAGAGGGATTCCGGCCTGAGCCGCACGGCCCTGCTCGACGTCGCCGAAGAGGTCGAGGCCACGGCGGGCCACGAAGCGCGCGCCAAAGGCTTGATCCTCGCGGTGACGGTCGATCCCGAGCTCCATGTCGTCGCCGATCCGCACTACCTGATCTCCGCGCTGTCGAACCTCGTGCAGAACGCCATCAAGTATTCGACGCACGGCGGAGCCATCCAGGTCCGGAGCGTGGACCAGGGGCTCAACGCGTGTCTCGAAGTCGAGGACCGGTGCGGAGGGCTGCCCGCGGGCAAAGCGGAGGAACTCTTCCAGCCGTTCACGCAACGAAGCGCGGACCGGACGGGGCTCGGGCTGGGGCTCTCGATCAGCCGCAAGGCGGTCGCGAAGAGCGGGGGAACGCTCGCGGTGCGCGACCTGCCCGGGAAAGGCTGCGTCTTCACGATCACTTTGCCGAAAGCGGAAGCTCCGCCGCCGTCCTAACGCCTGATATCCCCATTTGAAAGGAGACTCGATGAAAAATTACGGACTTATGCTCGTATGCCTGATCTCGCTGTGCGCGGCTTCCGCGGCGCGAGCGGAAAGCCTGACGCCCCAGAAGGGCGATACTTGGGTGACGGCGAAGACCAAGATCGCGCTTTTCGCCGATAAGCGCGTTCGCGGCAGTGAAGTCAACGTCGAGACCAAGTCCGGGGTCGTGATGCTCCGCGGCAAGGTCGACACCGACGAGGCGAAGGCCGCGGCGGAGCAGCTCGCCAGCCATATCGAAGGAGCGGCGGTCGTCAAGAACGAGCTCCAGGTCGTTCCTCGCGCCGTGCGCGCGCTCGTCGACCACCACGACGCGATGCTCTCCAAGCGCGTCAAGAAGGCGCTCAAGGCGATCAAGCACGCGAGCATCGGCGTGAAGGTCAACGACGGCGTCGTCACGCTGAACGGGACCACTGAAACGTTGTCGGACAGCGCCACGGCCTCGTGGTCCGCTTGGCTCGTCGAGGGCGTGTACGCCGTCAAGAACGACATCACCTCCAAGAACTAAACCGCGCGATCGTCCCGCTAGACGGTCTTGACGACGCGCGCCGGGTTGCCCGCGATCACGCTGCGGTCCGGATACGCGCCCGCGAGGACGACCGCGCCGGCGCCCACGATGCAGCCGTTGCCGATCCGGGCGCCTTTGAGGATCGTCGCGTTCGCGCCGACCCAGCAGTCGTCGCCGATCGACACCGCCTCGCCCGGGAAATCCCACTCGAAGTCGTCGGCGGCGGGCGCCGGCGCCCAGCTCGGGTGGAAGTCCGCGCAGATCTCCTCGACCTGGAGGCGGCGCATCGCCGGGTCGACCGGATGCGGATCGAAGTCGAGGATGAGGACATTCCAGCTGCAGAGAAAGCGGCTTCCGATCTTCACGCCGAACCGCGACATGATCTTCGCGCCGCCGAGGACCGAGGACGGGCCGATCTTGATCGCGCCCCGGCCGCTCGCCTCGAGCCGCGTGTGCTCGTGAATGATCGAGCGTTCGCCCACGGAGATGCGCGCGTCCGGCTTCTCGGCGAGGATGCATCGCAAGCGCTGGAGGCGGACGCCTCGCCCGAGCTCGACGAGGCCGGGATCGGGCCCGAAGACCGGTAGGAGCAGCCGCGTGCACAGGAAAAGCGCGTAGTCCCTCAGCCTGGCGACGGCGTCGGCGGGGCGCCGTCGAACGACTTGGAACGCCTTGGCGGCGAGGCCCTTCGGCTTCATTTATTTTAGGAGAAGGATCGGAACCCAGACGGGGGAGGTCATGAGCGCCAGGGCGACCGGCACGACCACGATGGCGGTCGGAACTTCCCAAACCAGGTTCCAGCACGAGTGCTTCGGCGCGCCCTCGCCCCAGTCCTTGGCGGGAGAAACGAAGAACGGCTTGCACGAGCCGGTGTCCTTCTTCGATGAGACGGAATGGGGACGGTCGCCCTCGAGGAAGGCCTCGTCCTTCTTATCCAACGCGGAGCAGGCGCCGAGGAGGAGGAGGCCGAGCAGCGCCGCCCGGCGCACTATTCCTTGGCCTTCAGCGCGGAGTCGTTGTCCTTGATGAAGTTCCGGATGACTTCGTTCATCTCGAGGATCTTCAGCCACTGCTCCTTGTAGAGCGTGACGGGGAAGCGGCCCATGCCGTAGAGGCTGACGGCGCCCTTCTGGCTGACCTTGAGGGAGATGCCGCGCGAGCCCGCCTGCTTGAGCGACTCGTTCTCGGCGCGCAGCCGCGTCAGTTCGGCCTGGATGTCTTCGCTCATGACGGGGTGACCTCCGCGGTGAATTCGCACTTCGCGATACAGCCGCAGGTCGCGCCCGCGGCGCCGCTGTACGAGGGCTCGGCGCAGATGATCTGGGCCGAGCCGCGCTCCTGCAGATTCTCGAGCGACTGGCCGATCAGCACGGCGAAGTCGTAGGAGCCCGAGCCGCAGGAGCCGGGGCAGTCCGCCTCGAGGAAGAAGGGATCGTTGGGGCCGTACGTCTCCTCGGACTCCTCGAGGACGACGCCCTGGGGCGTCGCGATCGAGACCTTCACGCGCAGCGCGCGCAGGGAGGGGAAGCGGGAGGAAAGGGTGCCGGCGGCGCGCTCGTTGTCCTCGGCGGTCTGTGAGCGGCTGACTTTTTTGTCGTTCTTGCTCGGGCCCACTTTCCGGCGCTTCTTGCGGTAAAAAGCCATGCTTCCTCCAGTTGTCGCGCGTGATTCTAGCATTATAGTTGTAGCATGTCCGGGATGGCCGACCTACTCCAGCATGCTCTCCAGCACATCGCCGTGATGGGCGCGGCCGGCAAGCTCGCGTTCGTTCTTCTCTACGCGGCGTGCTGCGTCGCTTTCTTCCCGGTCACGCCGCTCATGCTCGGCGCGGGCGCGGTGTTCGGCCTGTGGCGGGGCTTCGTGCTCGTCTGGCTCGGGTCCGCGCTCGGCTCGTGCGCGGCGTTCCTGGTCGCGCGGCACTGGCTGCGCGGCTGGGTGGAGAAGCGCCTCTCGGGGCATCCCAAGTTCGCCGCGATCGACGCGGCCGTTTCCGCGCAGGGCCGGCGCGTGGTGTTCCTGACGAGGCTGACGCCCTTGTTCCCGTTCAGCACGCTGAACTATGCGTACGGCGTGACGCGGGTGCGCTTCCGCGACTACGCCGCCGCGTCCGGCCTCGGGATGATGCCGGGCATGTTCCTGGTCGTCTATCTGGGAGCGGCCGCCGGCGAGGCGTCCCGCGCCGGACAAGGCGCCCGGGCCCGGACGTCCCTCGAATGGGCGTTCTTCGCGGTCGGCCTGATCGCGACGGTCGCAGTCGTAGCGCTCGTCGGTCGCGAGGCCAAGCGCGCGCTCGACCGTGGGACGAAGCCCTAGAAGTCCCGCTTCACGTTGAAATCGGCGAGCCTGGGGCGCTACGCCGTCGGAAGAGTGAGCGTGACCGTCGTGCCCTTGCCGATGCCCTCGCTCGCGATCGCGACGTCGCCGCCGTGCTTGTTCATGATCCAGCGCGCGACGTTGAGGCCGAGGCCCGTGCCGCCGCGCTCCGCGCGGCCGGTCGCGAACGGCTCGAACAGGCCCTTGAGCGCGGCGGTCTCGATGCCGACGCCGTTGTCCTTCAGCGCGAGGCTGGCCTTGCCGCCGGAGCGCGTCGCCTTCAACTCGAGGCGGCCGCCGAAGGGCATCGCGTCGAGCGCGTTCATGAGCAGGATCGTGACGACCTGGTGCAGGTGGCGCGCGCTGGCCATCACGGAGATGTCGCCGGGTAACTCGAGCCAGACGTCGACGCCGCGCTCGTCGAAGCGAATCCAGATCGGGTCGAGCGCGCCCTTGACGAGCTGGGCGAGCGGAGCCGGCTTGAGCTCGAGCGGGGACGGCTTCGCGAAGTCGAGGATGTCGGAGAGGATTTCCACGGCCCGGTCCGCTTCTTTGGAGACGGTCGCGAGCTGCTCGCGCGGGTCGCCGCCCTTATCCAGGACGCGCTGCGCGTGCTCGACCGTGAGGACGACGGTCGCGAGCGGGGTGCGGACCTCGTGCACGACGCCGGACATCATCTGCCCGATCGTGGACAGGCGCTGGAGCCAGGCCAGGCGCTCCTCGTCGGCGAGCGCCGCCGCGACGCGAAGGCGGCGGCGCCGGCCCAGCGCGTAGCCGAGAGCGAGCCCGGCGGCCAGGGCCAGGGCGGAGAACGCTAAGGGCTTGGGTTCCACTCGCCATTTATATAAAATCCAGGCATGGCATCGAAGGTCCTTCTGATCGAAGACGACGCGTCGTTTCGCAAAGCCGTGGGCGACGTGCTGACGCTCGAAGGCTACACGGTCATCCAGGCGCCGTCGGGCAAGGCCGGTATTCTCGCCGCGCAGAAGGAAATGCCGGACATCGTGATCCTCGATCTGATCATGCCTGGCATGAAGGGTCTCGAGGTCTGCCAGTTCCTGAAGCAGGACGCGAAGACCGCGAACGTGCCGATCATCATCCTGACCGGCAACGACAAGGACGGCCAGGACATCGCGTGCCTCGATATGGGCGCCGACGACTATCTGATCAAGCCCGTGAAGAGCGAGCGCCTGCTCGCGTACGTGCGCGCGCTGCTGCGCCGCAACGCGGGCGAGGAGCGCCCCGAGCCCCCCGCGAGCGTCGAGGTCGGCTCCTTGAACCTCGACTACCCGCGCAAGCTGGTCAAGCTCGGGAACAAGGAATACCAGCATCTGACGCCGAAGGAGTTCGAGCTGCTGTACTTCCTCGCGAAGCGCACGCCGAGCCCCACAGAGAGGGCCGAGGTGTACCGCGAGGTGTGGGGCGTCGAGGCTCCGTCGGAAGGCGCGCTGAAGACCGTCGAGGTGCACGTGCGGCGCGTCCGCCTGAAGCTCGGCTGGAAATCGGACCAGTGGCTGGTCAGCGTCTCCGGCCGCGGCTACGCTCTGATCCCTCCGAAGTGAGCGAAGCAGCACCCCGGCCGCCGCACGCGGCGGTGCTCCGTTCTCCGGCGCGCTTCGACGCGCGCCTCGTCGCTTCCGTGCTTGCGAAGCGCTCGACGCTCCCGGCGGAGTCGCTGCTGCCGGTCGTCCGCCGCTTTTGGGGGATCGTCGGCGAGCCGTCGCCCGCGGAAGCGGCCGAGGCGCTCGCGGCCGAGCTGACCGCTGCAGGCCAGCCCGCGGTCGCCGTGCCCGTCGGCCTGCTCGAGGAGCCGCCGGCCGCGGTGCTCGTGACGAAGGCGGAGTTGTCCGGCGACGGCTTCGACATCGTCGCGGGGCGCGGAGGCGTCTCGCCCCGCCGCCTGACCTGGACGCACATGAAGGTCCTGTCGGCCGGCGCGGTCTCGGAGACGTCGCAGAAAACGGTGACCGAAGGCCCGTCGGCCGGGGAAAAAGCCGTGCGCCTCGGCGCGACCTTGATGACCGGCCTGCCGCTGCTGGGGGGCAAGACGACGACGCGCAAGGTGTCCGAGGAACGCAGAACGCCTTTCATCGAGATGATCTTCACGGAGCCCGCGCTGCGCGCTCGCATCCTCGCGGCCGACTTCGACTACGCGGCGCTCGGCGCCAAGATGAGCTACAGCGCCGAGCTGAATTTCCGCGCCCTGGCGGTCGAGCTCGCGGCGCGCGCGCCCGCGGCGCTGCGCGGCCGGGGAGCGCGCGCGATCCTAGCGAAGGCCCCATCGGGCGAGGCGGCGTACGAGTCGTTCGAGGACGTCCAGCGCGAGGAGCGCTGGCTGCTGGCGCTCGACGCTCTCGGGGCGGCGGAGCCGTGAGGGGCCGGGTCCTCACGGCGCTGCTCCTGCTCGCGGCTTGCGCGCCGTCGATCATCGAGCGGACGCCCGGGACCGGGGAGCGCCCCGGGGGGGGGCACGGACGCTTCCATCGCTTCAAGGTCCAGGCGACGACGATGCCGACCGAGATTCTGCACGATCTGTCCCTCAAGGAGATCGGGCGCCTCCCTGGCGCGGCCGGCAGCGGCCTGAAGACGCAGGGGCTCACGACGGTCAAGCACAGCCTCGCGACGCACACGCGCTTCAGCACGGCGACGGGCACCGACTCCATCTACGCGTGGTTCGACGACGTGATCCTCGAGATCTCGATCTCCTCGGTCATCATTCACATCCCGAAGGAGTACGCGCCGGGCTCCTGCGAGTACGACATCGTCCTCGAGCACGAGCGCGGGCACGGGCGCGCGGCGCGCGACATGGCGGTGGACGTCGCCGATAAGCTCGAGCGCGCGCTGGCGGCGTCGGAAGGGATTCCGACGCGTTTCGAGCCCGTCGTCGCGGTCGACTTCGCGTCCGCCGCGCGGCAGCTCAAGGCGGCCGTCGCGAAGGTCGTCGATCCGGTCTACGAGCGCTACGAGAAGGACGAGAAGGAAGCCCAAGACCAGCTCGACCGTCCGGACCCTTACGACGCGGTGTACAAGAAGTGCGACGGCTGGAAGTAGGCGCCGCGCCGGCTCAGAGGATGGGGTCGAGCGCGTTCTTCCCGTCGAGGCCGTAGTCGCGCGGCACGAAGCCGTCGTAGCGCGTGTGCACGATCGTGTGGACGCGCTCGAGCTTCGCCTCTAAGACGGGCTTCGGCGACGGGGGAAGATAGTCGTAGATCGCGCGCATGACGGACTCCGTCTTCGCGCATTTCTCGAACACGGTCACGCCCTCGTGGGCGACCAGGTCGTGGATCGCCTTGTCGGTCCCGGTGAGCATGACGATCGGGATGCTCCGCGTCTCGTCGTGCGCGCGCATATGGCGGATGAGCTCGTAGCCGGTCATCGGCTTCATGCAGTAGTCGGTGATGACGAGGCCTATCGTGTGCGAGTGCTTGAGCATCGAGAGGGCCTTGTGGCCGTTGTGGGCTTCGGCGACGTGATAGCCTTCCAGCTCGCACAAGTCCCGCCAGACGCGGCAGAAGGTGGGATTGTCGTCCACTAAGAGAATGGTTCTCATGCCGTAAGTGTGGACGGCTTTCGCGGCGCGCGAAGGGGTCCAACGGCCGGCTCCTGAGCCCTAGAGGGCCTAGGCGGACGTGGGCCTCACCAGCGAGCGTGCTCGAGGAGCAGCAGGCCCGCGGAGAGCGCGGCGGTCGCCCAGGTCCCGGCGGAGACCTCCCGTCTTCGCCCGCACAGCGCGTACAGCGCGGCGTGCGAGACGAACCCCCAGAGGATTCCCTGCGTGATCGAGAAGGTCAGGGGGATCAGCGCGATCGTGAGGAAGGCGGGGATCGCGTCCTCGACGCGCGTGAAATCCACGTGCGAGACGCTGCGGAACATCAAGGCGCCGACGATCACGAGCACGGGCGCCGTCGCGTAGGCCGGCACCATCCCGGCGAGCGGGGCGAGGAAAAAGCATGGGAGGAATCCAAGCGCGCAGAAAAAGGCGGTCCAGCCGGTGCGCCCGCCCATCTCGATGCCGGAAGCACTCTCGATGTAGGCCGTGCCCGACGACGTGCCGACGAGCCCCGCGCCGAGCGTCGCGAAGGCGTCGACGATGAGGCCCTCCTTGAGACGCAGCGGCCGGCCCTTGTCGTCCACGAGGCCGGTCGCATGCGCGACGCCGACGAAGGTCGAGATGGAGTCGAAGAGATCGGTGAAGAGGATCGAGATGATCGCGGGCAGCAGGGAGGGCTTGAGGGCGCCGAGAACGTCGAGCTTGAACAGGACGCTCGAGAAGTCGGGCATCGAGACGGGGCTCGCAGGGACGTCGATCAAGCCCAGGCCCCACGCCGCGGAGGTGACGCCGAAAATGCCCGCCAGAAACGCGAACGGGCTCTTGCGGCGCATCAGCGCGACCGTCAGCGCGCCGCCCGCGAGCGCCAGGAAAGTTTTTCGGTCGAGTACGCCCAGGCGCACGAGCGTCGCCTGATCGGCGACGATGAGGCCCGCGTTCTTGAAGCCGATGAAGGCCAGGAATAGACCGATGCCCGCGGCTGAGCCGGCGCGCAGGCCGGGCGGGATCGCCTCCGCGAGCTTGACCCGCACGGGCGTGACCGAGATCAGCACGAACAAAACGCCGGCCCAGAAGACCACGCCGAGGGCGATCGGCCACGGCACACCCCGGCCCAGGACGATCGAGTAGGCGAAGAAGGCGTTGAGCCCCATGCCCGGCGCGACCGCGAACGGCAGGCGCGCGTACGCGCCCATCATCGCCGTCATCAGGAAGGACAGCAGGACCGTCGCGGTGAGCACCCCCGAAAACGGCATGCCGGTGCCCGGCGCGGACAGGATACTGGGATTGACCACGACGATATAGGCCATCGTGAAGAAGGTCGTCAGCCCGGCGAGGGCCTCGCGCTTGAGGACGGGGGCGGGGGGGACCTTCACGGCCGTTCCGGCAGCGCCGCGAGCACCGCGCGGATCGCCGCGAAGTCGAGCGGCTTTTCCAGGAAGCCGGAGGCGCCGAGCAGCATCGCGTCGCGCCGCGTCTCGTCGTCGGAGTAGCCGCTCATGATGTAGATCGGGGCCGGCGTCAGAGCGCGCAGCTTCCCGAGCGATTGCATGCCGGTGGCGCCGGGCAGCACGTGGTCGAGCATGACGAAGTCGTAGACGCCGGAGGAGAGCGCGGCCTCGGCGGCGTCGGCGCTCCCCGCGCCGGCGCCGGTATGCCCCGCGTGGGCGAGCGCGCGTAGAAGTATCTCGACGCTGCCCGGTTCGTCGTCGACCACCAGCACATGAGCCGCTTTCACCCTTCCTATTATAGGTCTTTAGACCCCTGGCACGCCCTCCGCCCTGCTGTTATCCTCCTGGGAGATGCTCACCCCGCCGCTCGCCGCCCTTTCCGCGCTGCTCGCGGTCTCCGCTTCCGCGGGCACCGCGCGCGTGGAGGTCGTGCCGGAGCTGGGGAACATCGGCGGAGCACCTTCCGCGTCGGCGGTGCTCGGCGCAGCGCCCCTCCAGTTGGCGCCCAACGCCCTCCTCACGGCGTTCACGGCACCCGCGCTCCAGGTCCCATTGCTGGTCGCGCCGGCGCTCGTGACGCCCGCGGCGCTCGTCCCGGTCAAGGCCGTCGCAAGCGTCCCCGAAAAGGTAGTCGGCCATCCGGCTCTGATCAAGACCTTGTCGTCCCCCGCGATTGACACGTCGAAGATGGGCGCCGGCGAGTCGTCGGGCGCCGCCGAAAAGGACTTCAACGCGCGCGCGCAGCTCGACGCGCCCGCGTCGCTCGGCGAGGGCGTCGTTCCGGCGCCCGCCGACGGCGACGCGCCCAAGACGACGAACGTGCGCCTCGGCCACTTCGCGAAGGCGCCGTTCAAGGCCGTCGCGGGCGGGGGAACCGGAGCGACGCTCGAGCTCGTCCCGACGCCGCAAGGCCTGCGGGCGCTCGTCGCCGACGGCAGCACCCGGCTGCTGACGCTCTCCGCCGATGGACGCTGGCGCCTCTCTCCGCGAGAGTCGGCCTCGGCGTACCCGACGCCCGAGGAGGTCGACGCCGCGGCCGGTACGGACGGACGCCATTTCATCGTGTCGAAGTCCGGGCTCGTCGAGTGGAACCCGAACGCGCCGAAGAAGCTCGCCGCCGAGGTCGCGTCGTCGCTCTGGCGGCGCGTCGCGCTGCGCGTGCCGCTGCTCCATCCGTTGATCCTGCTGCGCGGCGGCGTCGCGGCGCAGAAGACGGCGTGGAAGAAGGTCGAGACCGACGGGCTCGTCGCCGGCGCGAAGCCGCTCAACGAACGCCTCGTCATCGACGAGGTGATCCCGGCCCTGGCCGCCGAGGAATTCCCGCTGATCGCCGCCAAGCTCGGGCGCAAGGTCGACGCCGCGTACCGGGCGAACGTCCTCGGGCGCACGAACGGCTACCGGATGTACTGGCACTCGTCTTACACCTACAAGGACCACCCCGACAACACGGGCATCCCCGACGGGCATTTCAACCCCAAATTCGGCATCCGCCTGATGCTCAAGCCGGACTGGCGCGGGCTCAAGGACCTGTCCGCCAATTTCCGCCCGCTGTTCTCGCACGAGTACGTGCACTGGCTCCAGGACGAGGGCTTCGTCTCCCGGAAGTACGGGTCCGAGATCGCCGCGGTCGCGGTCGAGGTCCTGCGCGCGATCGAGCTCGTCGGGCTCGACGGGACCGTGGCCGGCAAGGCCGGGACGGTGCACATCGGCGTGATGGGCTCGTTCGAGGGCGGACGGGAGTGGGCGCGGACCGGCTTCAAGGCGGAGACGACGCCCTACCTGAAGGGCGGGCTCGCCGGTGCCGCTTACGAGGCGGCGCAGGTCACGGGACGCCCCGAGGCCGCGTGGGAGTTCCTCAACCTCGTCATCGCGGGCGAGGGCGCGCTCGAGCCTGCGGCGGCGTGGGCGCGCGTGGTCGGCTCCAAGTGACCCCGACCCCGGTCGTGTTCGAGGACGACCGCATCGTGGCCGTGAACAAGCCCGTCGGCCTCCCCACGATCCCCGGCCGCGGCGAGATCGGCGTCGCGGTGAACATCGAGATCGAAAGGCGCCTGCGCAAGAAGATTTTCACCGTGCACCGCCTCGATCTCGACGCGAGCGGCATCCTCGTGTTCGCGAAGGACGCGGAGACGCACCGTCTCCTGTCGATGGAGTTCGAGGAGCGCCGCGCGAAGAAGGAGTACCTCGTCGCCGTCCTGGGAACGCTGTCTGGCTCCGGCGAGATCGACAAGCCGCTGCGCGAGTTCAGCTCCGGGCGCGTGGCGCCCGCGCCGGACGGCAAGCGCGCGGTCACCCGCTGGAAGGTCGAGCGCGCCCTCGGCGGCGCCACCTTGCTGCGTGTCGAGACCATGACCGGCCGCAAGCACCAAATCCGGGCGCATTTCAGCTCCGAGGGACATCCCGTCCTCGGCGACCCCCGCTACGGGCCGCCGCCTCGCCCGATCGGCGCCGCCAAGCGCCTGATGCTGCACGCCCACACCCTCCGCCTGGAGCTCGGCTACGACCTCACAGCCGACCCGGGGCCCGATTTCGAGGCCGTCCTGGCCTCCCGCGCCCGCTGACCGTTCGAACTTTTCGCGGGTTATCGCGTATTATATATGTAGTCAAAAAACGCCGAGAGGGTCGCACCCTCTTTAAACATCATGATGGTCAAAGGAGAATTAAAATGAAGAAGCTTCTGATCGCCGCTCTCGTTCTCGGATTCGCCGCCCCCGTGTTCGCCCAGGCCCCTGCCGCCACGCCCGCTGAGAAGCCGGCCGCCGAGGCCCCGAAGAAGGCCGACAAGAAGGCGAAGAAGGCCACGAAGAAGTCCAAGAAGTCGAAGGGTGCGAAGGCCGAGGCCGCTCCGGCTGCGACGCCCGCCGCCGCCCCCACCCCCGCCGCGAAGTAATCAGGCAGGGAAAAGCTCAAACGGAAGGCCCCGCGCGCAAGCGCGGGGCCTTCTTATTTCCGTCGAAGCGGCGAACTCAGCGCCCGAGCAGGAGCCAGCTCGCGAGCGTGAAGTAGAACGCGTTGCTGAGCAGGTCGGTGGTCGTCGTGATCATCGGGCCGGTCGCGGTCGCCGGGTCCACGCCGAAATGGCGCAACACGAACGGCTCGAGCGAGGCCATCGTGGACGCGACGGTCATCGAGAACCACATCGACGCCCCGACCACGAGGCCGAAGTTCCAGCCGTAGCGCCCGTGATAGAGCATCCCGGCGAGGAGGCCGACGACGCCTCCGTAGCACACCCCGAGCAGGGCGCCGATCGCGATCTCGTGCTTGATCGCGCGCCTCTCCTCTCCGTGCGCGATCTCGCCGGTCGCGATGCCGCGCACGACGATCGTGGCGGTCTGCGAGCCCACGTTGCCGCCCATGCCCGCGATGAGCGGCGAGAAGCTCGCGAGCGCGATGATCTGGGCCAAGGTCGTCTCGAAGTGCTTGACCACGTATGAGACCATCATGCCGCCGAAGCAGGTGATGATGAGCCAGGGAAGGCGGAGCCCCGCGCTGCTGAGGACGGAGCGCGTTCGCGGCCGGGCGAAGCCGGCCATCTTCGCGAAGTCCTCTTCCGTCTCCGCCTGCGCGATCGCGAAGATATCCCGATAGACGACGACGCCGAGGAGCCGCCCGTCCGAGTCGACGACGGGAGCGCTCTTGAGCTTGTACTTCGTGAAGAGCTTGACGGCTTCCTCTTGGTCGAGCGCGGGCGTCAAGGTGCGCGGTGCGGGGTCCATCAGGTCGCGCACGATCATGTCGTTGGGCGCCACGACGAGCGACTTCAGGCCCACGACGCCGCGCAGATGGTTCTTGGCGTCGACGACCATCAAGGTGTCGAGATGCGTCTCCTCGATGCGGCGCAGGCGAGTGCTGTACTGGATTCGCTCGACCGCGGTCTTCGTCGTCCATTTCTCGTCGAGCGTGACGTAGCGCCCGCGCATCAGCGCGCCGACGGACTCGGGAGGGTGCTGCAGGTACTGTTGGACGCATTCCTGTCCGCCCTTCTTCATGATCGCGTTGAACTGGCGCACGAGAGGGAGGGGGAGATCTCGCATCATGCGGCCCGTCGCGGACGGGTCGAGGTCGCTCAGCAGCTCCTGCGCGTCCCCGTGCTGCAGGCTTGCGACGAGCGCCGCCTGCTGCTCGGTGTCGAGCTCCTCGAAGAGCTGCATCGCCTTCTGCCGCGTGCTGAGGCGGAAGATCGCGACGCGCTCGTCGACGTCGAAATGGTCCCAGCCGTCCGCGAGATCGATGGGGCTGATTTCCTTGAGGAGCGTCCGGGCGGAGACGAAGTCTCGAGTCTTGAGCAGCTCCTTCAGGTCGGCGAGATAGATCTGCAGCGTCTTCACGACGCAATCCTAACAAATGATTCCGCCGATCGGAACCCCATGATATTATTTATGAGATAACCTATTGACAAATATTAGGGAAGCTGTTATATACTAATAGCTTGCCGCGCTAGACGTTCTGAGGAGGATCACGCCGATGATCGCCAAGGACCTGATGCCCTGGATGTTCGTGAAGAGAACCGCGACCTGGACGCCTTACGTCAAGATCCGCTCGGACGCCCCGCGCTCCGAGCCCGCTCTCTCCGCTCGCCCGGCGCGCAAGCTCAGGCGCCCTCCTCGTGGGTAGGCTCTACCGCCCGGTCAAGCGCACGACCGCGACCCCGGTCTACACGATCGGGGCCGCATCTCGCCTGACGGGCATTCCGATCTGGACCCTGCGCTGGATCGAGCGCCACGGCCTGCTGCGCCCGTCGCGCACGCAGGGGCGCCAGCGTTTGTACACCGACGTCGACTTAAACCGCCTTCGCGACGTCCGCGGGTTGATGGAGAAGAAGGTTAACCTCGCGGGTATCCGCGTGATTTTGAGCCTGCGCGCCTGACGGCGTGCGGCGGCTGATGCGAGGACGGGCGGGGATCGATATCCGCCGGGGACGCTCGCCATTGAGGCTCGCTCGGGGGGGTGTCCGCGACGTATAAAGACCCCTTGTCGCGGCGACCCCCACG
>JBBQVX010000036.1:0-27740 GCA_038211115.1 Elusimicrobiota bacterium
TTTTTTTGGTGGGCTCCCGGCGCCTTGTGTGCTTTTTGCGTGGGCTCTGCCCACCAAAACAAAAACCCGCGGGGGCCGGCCCCGCCCGCCCCCCCCCCGCTTCTCATTTAGGTATTCTCCGTTCATGGCCCTCGATCATGATGTCGTAATCGACTCTCGACGCCAAGAATTAATCGCCCTCTGCTCGCGCCTGGTCGCGCAAAGAAGTCCCAGTCCGCCCGGGGACGCGACGGGAGTTGCTTCCGTCGTTCGTGAGTTTCTGACGGCTGAAGGTCTGAAATCAGAGATCGTCGCCGAAGGCCCCGCTGCTCCCAATGTTATCGCGACCGTTGAGGGAGCTCGCCCGGGCCCGCATCTCATCTTCAACGCCCACATGGACACGATGCAACCCGGCGACGAGGCGCGTTGGAGCGTGCCGATCTACGAGCTTTCGCGCCGGGATGGCCGTCTATATGGTCTCGGCATGGGAAACATGAAAGGCGCCTTGGCCGCCATGTGCGTCGCCCTTGCTGCGTTGCGTAGGAGCGCTGAGGAACTTTCTGGGCGCGTGACCTTGACCGCCGTCTGCGACGAGGTTATGTTTGGCGAACGCGGAGCGGCCTATCTACTGCGCGCGCGACCCGACCTGAAGGGGGATTTCTTCTTGAGCGGCGAAGGCCCCGGCTTCATGGATGTGGCGCCAGCGGAAAAAGGTCTTCTCTGGCTCGATCTGGAGGCTTTCGGCGACGTCGGCCATTCATCCCGAGCGCTTAAGGGGCGTACGGCCGCGGCCAAGTTGGCCGCTCTTCTCCTCCGTCTTGATCCCATTAACGATGAGATGGCGCCATCTCTCCCAGAGCTCAAAGGCATCAACGGTGGCGAAGGCGGGACGGGCCTCCGCGTTTCCCTCAACGCTGGTACGATCGCGGCAGGCGGCGTGCGCAGTCTGATCGCTGCGTGCGCCCGCGCCGAGATCGATGTTCGGCTTCCTCCGGGCGTCTCTGGTCAGGACATCGAGCGGCGTGCGCGCGAAATCGCTGACGGCGTGAACATCACCCGAGTTAAAGGCTGGGATGCCAACTGGACCGCTCTCGATAACCCGCTCGTCGCGGGCATCGCCAATGCTGCGGAAATCGTGCGTGGCCGCAAGCCCAACTTCGTCGTGAGGTTGCCCGGGAGCGATGCTCGTCGCTGGCGCGAGCTTGGGGTCCCGGCCGTATGTTATGGACCTCAGCCGACTTTGTCCGCCGGAATCGACGATTACGCCGAAGAACAGGATGTGGTCGACTGCGCCAAGGTCTACGCGCGTACGGCGATGGCCCTGCTCCGTCGTTGAGCCGTTAAAGTTCTTTACGGTAGACGTGCTGGGTTTTAAGACGTGCGTAACCCAAGCGTTCGTAGAAGGTGTGAGCATCTGGACGCGTAATTTGTGTGCGCAATCGCAAAAGACGGCAGCCGCGTGAACGTGTCCATTCTTCGGCGGCCGCCATTAAGGTTCGCCCGACGCCCGAACGTCGTGCCGGTTCATCGACCACTAAGGAGAGGAGCTCAGCCTCGCTTTCGCCTAACATCAGCGACGGTATCTGGCGGAGTTCCATATAGCCGACGACTTCTCCAGACTCGGATTCCGCGGCGAGTACCGCCCGGGATGAGCTGGCGACGGCCAGCGCCAGGCGTCTCGTCGTTTCCTCCAGCGTACAGGAATAACCCAGTTGGCTCAATAGCTCCGCAAGTCGCGGCGCGTCGGCAGACGTAATAGGCCTTACTCGCAGCTTCACTTCTTCGCTCCGCAGTAGTCCTCAACGACGTCGGTGAGCCAGACGAGACCGGTCTCAAGGCCGTGAATGGAGACGCGCTCATTGGGAGCGTGGTAGAGGTCGGCGAAGTCCTCGCCCGGGCGCAAGAGAAGCGGCGAGAAACCATAAGTCTTGATGCCCAGGCGTGAAAAGTCCTGCGCGTCGGTTTGGCCGGTGAGCATGTTGGGCGTCACCTCGCAGCCGGGCAGCCGGCGCTTCATGACGCGCACGATCGTGTCCCACATCGGGCCTCGATAGTCGAACTCCAGGGCCGTCGAGGAGCTCAGCACTTCGATATCGAACCCCGGCCCCACGACCTTTCGGATCTGATCGATGTAGCCCTTGCGTGAGGTGCCGGGAAGCAGGCGCCCGTCCACGACGGCCTCGGCGTCGGTCGGGATCACGTTGACGCTGACGCCAGCGACGAGACCGGTCACTGCCGCGGTGTCGTGGAGCATTGAATGATAGGTTTTGCGCAGGGAGGCCCTGGTCGCGCCCTTCTTCAGGTTCTTGACGGAGCGCAGGAACCGTCGTGTCGTCGGCGTCAGACGATAGGCGAGCGGGCGGCGCGACAGAGCCAAGACGGCCTCGGCAAGGCGTTCGATGGCGGAACCGCGATACGGCTTGCTGCCGTGGCCGCCTGGGCCGGGAGCGGCCTTGAGCTTGAACCAGACGGCGCCTTTTTCAGCCACCTGGACCGGCACGAGCATACTGCCGCCCATGGGAGTCGCGATGCCGCCGACCTCCGTCAGGCAGCAGCCGGCGCGGATAAGTTCGGGGTGCTTGTCCACGAGGAAGCCCGCGCCGAACTGGCCGCCCGTTTCTTCGTCGGCCACGCCTGCGAAGATTAGATCGCGGTCGAGTTTGGCGCCGCGCCGCTTGAGTTCGAGCATGACGACAGCGCTCATGGCCGCCATGTGCTTCATGTCGACCGTGCCGCGGCCCCAGATCACGCCGTCGTGAATCTCGGCTGCGAACGGCGGATGCTTCCATTTTCCCGTGGCGGGCACGACGTCGAGGTGCGCCGACAGTAGCAAGGGCTTTTTTGAGCCGCCTTTGAGCCTGGCGACGACATTCCCGCGTCCGGGCGCCGCCTCGAGCACGCGACAGGGAATTCCTTCTTTCCTGAAGAGGCGGGCCAGGTAACGGGCGCAGGCGAGTTCGTTGCCAGGAGGATTCGTGGTATCGAATCGCAGTAGATCGCGGAGAATACGCACGACCTCGGGCCGGCTCATGGTCGCAAGTGTATCACACTCACCTCGTGCCTGAGATCGGTCCTGGGATGTCCCGGCATTTAGGGATTGCGCACTTCAGAAATCTAATCGTGGCGATCGGAGCGCGATGTCATCACGGCGGCAGGCCGAACCTTTTTCGCATCGCGGCATCGTCCATCGCTTTGAGCTGTCTGAGTGCTTCTCCATCTGCGTCGTGTTCGGGAGTAGGGCGTTCAGCCGAGCTGGCCGAATTGTCGTTCCCGCCGCTGTTGCTTCGTTTCGGTTGAGGCGTAGTCTGTCCCTGCGGCACCCAAGGTTGGGGATAAGAAGAGTAGGAGGCGACCGTATCTCGGAGCCAGTTGCCGGATGAAACTTTCCAATAGCTCCCTTCGTAGATCATTGAAATAAGCTGGAGATAGAGACTTCTCGAACATCCGGTTAAGCCGTCAAGGCTGTACTGGATCGCCATCCCGGTCTGCGGGCCTCGTCCGCGAAGGCCTTCATAGAATGCGTCATTGAGGGTGAAGGAATAATATCCGGTCGGAGCTGGCACGGGCGATCGACACGCAGCGATCGCGAATGCGCGGATTTCGGGAGCTGCGATCTCGAAGGGGGTTTTAGGTAGCGGGGTGATTTGAATCGGTTTCTGTTCCTCGGCTGGCAATGAAGGTTTGGTGACATTCAGCTGGACCGGCTCCATGGGAGTGGCCGCGATATTTTTCCTGCGTTCGTCGCTGTCCTTTTCCTGGAGACGGACTTGCGCCTTCGCCTCGGCGATCAGGGTGCGGGCTTCAACCATCGCCGATGCGAGCATCTTATTCTCCTCGGCCTGGACGAGCTTGAGTTGAGGGGCATCCAGTTCCGCGGCCGTCTTGTCGAAAAGACCCCTTTCGTGAAGATATTGATAGTACAGCAATCGATCATGATCCTTGCTCAGCGGATGAATCTTGAAGAATTCGTCCTTCGGGGCACCTGGCGGTTGGAGGCCGACGTTATAGTCGAACTTCGTTTGCACGAAGTTCGCCGGATCGGCACAGCGTCCCGGTCGCTTCGCGCATTGTTCGCCCCACAGATTATTTAGACCGGCATAGTCTCTCGGCAGGTCGGATTTTAATTGAGTGGCAAGTGTCCCGGCGATCTTCAGTTTGTCGTACTGAAAGCCGACGACATGAACCTCGATGCCGGTGTATTTGGCGAGCATGAGCCACTTTTCCTGATTATCTTCCGGAACGCCTACGATGAAGAGTTTTTTCGGCGGAATGATCTCGCCGCGCAGGATGCCCAAATAAACGATTTCGGTACCCCAGCTGTGGGCAAAGAGCTCGTTGATCTTCGCCCCTTTCAGTTGGGCGATCATTTTCGCGCTACGCGGGCTCGGATTGCCTCGAGTATCGCTGACCGCCTCCCGCATGTCCTTGACGCCGGAGAAAAAGGACCTTACCGCATCGACGTAGGGGTGTTGCGAAGGGAGGACTTCGTTTATATGGGACGGCTTGACCTGCTTGTCGAACATATCAGGCAATGATTCCTGGGTATCATCGGTGGACGCCACTCCTGCGAATTCGACACGCTGAAAATCAAATTCAAGTTTATCGGCGTCCTTGAGAGTCTGGCGCGCTGTTGCGGCCAGTGCTTTCGGGGAATCGATTTGTTTGTGTTTGGCGAGGACTTTCCATTGGACCGTCTTGGCATTGTCGGCCATCGGTCCCACATTAATGAGAATCCCGTCAATATCGACGGCGACTATGCGCGTCGGCTTATCCTGGCCGTAGGCCTGGGCGATCGAGAGGGAGAGGAACGCGAGGACGGCAGGCAGGGTTCTCATTGGCCGTCTTCCGGGGTGTAATGCGTCAGGCCGAAGGCGGCGCCGTTCATCGCGCCTAGGATGGAGAATATGTGGCTTAGGCGTTCAAAGCTCTCGCCATCGAGGACAAATATGCTGGCTTGAAAATTCGCAATGAATGAGTAGTAAGAAATAATCGGAAGAAGACAGACGGCCGCCGAGCCGAAGAACACGCGCCACGGGCGCTGCCCACCCATCCGAACGGAGATGGCCCTGCTGAGCCAGGGCGTCAGGAGTCCTGCGCCCAAGGCAATAGTTACCTGATTGAGCGTGCGGCCTAGATCGAGGCGCCAGGCTGCATACAACAGTGGAACGGCAAAGATGTGATATCCGAGGGTAAATCCTAGCGTTGCGCGGCCGATGCTCCGTAGCCGGCCAACCCACTTGCGGCGCTTCGGCAGACATCCCAGCAAGGCTCCCACGATGCAGACTGCCGCACCACGGCTTAGGGCTCCCGGCAATCCCGATTCCGCATCCGGCGCGGGTGGATGCTTCCACGGGAAGCCTTCCAAATGCGTCGATAGACTGTCTGTCAGACGTATAGTTGCGTTGGTGAGAATCGGATCACCAGATTTTAGTACGTATGGCGTCGTTCCACTCGTGACGATGAAGAAGTTCTTATCGCTTTGAGTGTAGATCTGGAACAGTTGATAGGGAGTGGAAGTCAGAACTTGAAAACTATCCGGAGGCCAAGAGGATTCTCCGAGATCGAGGATCGTTTGAGTAATACCGTTCGTGCCTAATTCTTTTGTTTTTGCCTCACGCAACTTTTTCAGAGACTCAAACCCACCCGGGACATTTTTGGGGATGACCAACATCTGCATCAAACGCAGACGCGCGAAGTTCTGGGGAACGTAATCCTTTTTCGATGGGTTGAAGGGAGGAGATATCAATTCCAGGGGATCGATATTCGTAAGATGGAAGTTGACCACTTCCATTGGTCCCTGCATGGAAGCATCGGCGCTCCAAAATTGTGCTAGGCGAACCGTTTCGCCAAAGTGGCCGACGAAGATATTCTCTCCGAGATTCTCCTTATTAGGCGTCAAGCTGTGCGTCGCAGGCGCGTCACTTGTGGGAGAGGGTGGCGCCTTGGGCTCAAGGGCGTAGCCTTGAACAGCGGTTAGCGCGAGGCAAAGTAGCAGAACGGCGTGGCGGCGGTTCATTTTATTCCTTAAGGTCCGATAAAAAACAGAGGAGGGGGCCTATGCGGCCTCCTCCTCTGGACTCATCCTGTTGAGGCCGGATCGTGGATACCCCGGGGCCAATTCCCCAAGCTACAGAGCTACTTAGATAAGGATAGCGGATGAGGGGTGCGGCATCGAGGGCCTTTTGCTCTGGGTGCCAGGCCCGAATGACCCAGATTACAAGCTGGAGTGCTAGTAGCGACGGAGGCGCCGTTCGCCGTGTAGGTGGTCGCGCGACCACCTCGCGCCGCATTAAAGAAGAAGGCGGGCCTTCATTTGAAGGCCCGCCTTTTTCTTTGCGGCCGAAAGAACTTAGCTGCCGGCGCCGGTGCTGGCGACGGAAGTGCCGCCCGTAGGGGGGAGGACCGAAGCTTCTTTGGCGAACTGATTCAGTTCGGCCTTGAATTTCTCGGCGGCCTTGTCGTTCGGGACAAGCGTGGCGCCGGCGGTCGTCGAAACGGCGGCGGAGCGAAGTTTGTAGGACTTGTCGGTGAGATAGGCTTCGAGGGAGCCGTCGGGAAGCATCTTGACGATGACGATGTCCGTGGAACCGGCCGCTAGCGGCATGGCGAAAAAGTGACCCGCGGGATTGTCGGTCTCCAGCAACTTCACTTGCATATCCGCCTTGCCATCGCAGAGCTTGAAGACGAAGCACACGTTCTTCGACAACAGGCGGACTTCGGTCTGCTCCTGCGCTAGCTTGATGATGCGAGCCATCAACTCAGGGGTCATCACAGGCTCGTCGGTCGGGCGCGCACGGTAATACGCGATCATCGCAGGCTCGGGCGATGCGATTTCGGCTGTCGCGGATCCGGTCCAACCGGAGGCATCAAGACCGTTCACGGCGCTCTGGAAGGCTTGGCGGGCCGCCTGTGGATCGATGGTGGACGCCAAGGTGGCGTCGCTGCGGACGGGAGCCACGCTCGAGGCGAGCATGGCGGAAAGGTAGGCCGAGGTCAGGATCGTGCTGAGGCGTCGCGTCTTCATTTCCAGTGATCTCCTTGCCGGTCGGCGTCCGGACATTTGAATTATAGGGCGCTTCCCGGGGCCTCCCCTGAGGCATTCGTCCCGGTGTGGACTCAGAATTAGGCCTAGGCCTTTTTGAGCCCTGAGACCTAGACAATTAAAGGATAGTTAAACTCACCTTGACAGGTTTGGGGGCCGGGGCTACACTCCGGATACCCCTCTTATGCGCTACCTGCTCCTCCTCTCCGGTTCGTTCCTCGTCGTCGCGCCTTCGGTGCATGCCCTCGGTAGCGCGAAAGAAAACGTCAAAGAAAAAGTTGTCGAAGTGCCTCCCGTCGTGTCCAATGCCCCTCCAAGGGACGACTGCGCGTACGGCGTCACGGCGGACAACCTGTGCGCCGCGTCTCCCGCCGATAACGCCTCTAAAACGACCACCGACGAAGAATTGCCCCGATCCTCGTCCGTCTTACCGGTCGCCAGCAACGCGACGAAGACGGGCAGCAACGTCTCGGACGATGCGGCGAGTTCGGCGAATATCGCGGTGAGCAAGGTCAACGCGGTCGTCAACAAGCGCGGGAATGGCTGGGGAGCTCCCAGCGGAAAATCCCCGAACCTGACGGACGGCAAGGACAAGGGTGGACCGTCCGCGTTCCCGCCCGCGGCGACGAAAGAGACCCAGCGCGACCGCGAGGAAGTGGAGAAGCTCGCGAAGTCCGGCGATTCCCTGGGCGCCCGCGTGTATGCGGTCGCGGCTCTCGAGCGCAACCCGTCGGATCCGGCCTTGCAGTCCTTCGTGAAGCTCAACGCCCCCGTGACGGCCGCCGTCGACGCCAAGACGGTCAACAAGCGCGCGGCCGAGCTCGCGGCCGGGATGCGCCAAGACGAGGGCGCCGGCGAAGGCCGCGCGATGCTCGCCTCTCCGATCTCCTTCGGCGCCGTGGGCGGAGGCACCTCGCGGGGACCCGCCGCGGCGGGGCTCGCGGGGTTCACCGCGATGCCCGACGCGCATGGCAGCGCGGTCCTGCGCACCGCCTCGGGAAAGATCAGTATTAAGGATTACGCCGGCGCTGAAGCCGTGCTGACGCGCCGCATCGAGGAGACTCCGGACGACGCCGGCGCGTACCGCCTGCGTTCTCTCACGCGGCGCATGGTCAAGCGCTACTCCGACTCCGCCGACGACGCCCGGCGCGCCGTCTCGCTCAACTCGCGCGACACGCGCGCGCTGCACCTGCTCTCCCGTGACCTGACCGATATGGGCCGGCCGAAGGAGGCCATCGCGGAGGCCGATCGCGCGCTCGCGCTCGACAACAAGGACGCGGAGGCGTACATCGCGCGCTCCGCCGCCATGGGCGCGCTGGGGCGCAACGAGGAAGAGTTGGCCGACCTCGCGCGCGCCGCCTCGCTCGACTCGCAGTTCGACGCGCTGTATCACGACACGCTCACGCAGCGCGGCGGCGGCAGGAGCGGCCGTTCGTGGCCCGTGTGGCTCGGGGCGATCGGCACGGCGTTGTTTTTCTTCTCGTTCGCGCTGTTCCGCAAGCGCGGCGACTCGTCGGTGCGCGTCGCGCTGAGGAAGGACGATCACGAGGCGGTGGTCGCCGCCGCGCCGCGTGTGAGCGCGGTGCCCAAGGGCTTCCGTGTCGTGAAGACGCTGGGTCAGGGCGGGATGGGCGTCGTCTACGAGGCCGTGGACCTGGGCCTGCAGCGGACCGTCGCGCTCAAGAAGCTTCGCGACGAGATCGCGGAGAACCCGCGGGAGCGGCACCGGTTTCTTAAGGAGGCGCGCACCGTCGCCGCGCTGAAGCATCCGAATATCGTCGAGATCCACTCGATCCACGAGGACGCGGAAGGCCTGTTCCTCGTGTTCGAGCGCGTGCCCGGCGAGACGATGCACGAGCGCATCGGCCGCGGGCCCATGAGTCACGCCGACGCCGCCTCGTTCCTGAAGCAGATCGCCTCCGCGCTCGATTACGCGCACGGGCAGGGCGTCGTGCATCAGGATCTCAAGCCCGGCAACGTGATGATCCACGCCGGCCTGGCAAAGGTCATGGATTTCGGCATCGCGCGCCGCGTGCAGGAGACTTTGTCGACGATGTCGAAGATCGAGATCGCCGGCACGCCTGCCTACATGTCTCCGGAGCAGGAGCAGGGCGTCGTGACGCCGTCGGCGGACGTGTACGCGCTGGGCGCGTGCGCTTACGAGAGCCTGACCGGGGTGCTGCCGTTCCCGGTCGGCGGCATGATGCTCAAGGCGCAGAAGATGTACCGCAAGCCCTCGGAGACGACGACCGGGCTCCGGCCCGAGGTGGATGTCGCCATCGCCCGCGCGCTCGAGCCGCGGCCCGAGGACCGCTGGCCGTCGGCCTCGTCCTTCATCGACGCGCTGTCTCGCGCCTTGTCCTAGTGGTACAATCACCGCATGGCCTTCCCGACGTCGCGCCCGCGCCGCTTACGGTCTAGCCCCGCGCTCCGTGCGCTGATCCGCGAAACGGAGTTGACCGCCAAGGACTTCATCCTGCCGCTGTTCATCCGCCCCGGCAAAGGGGAGAGGCGCCCGATCTCGTCGATGCCCGGGCACTTCCAGTATTCCGTCGACACCGCGGTGAAGGCGGCGACCGAGGCGGTTCACGCGGGTATTCCCGGGCTCATCCTGTTCGGGATCCCCGATAAGAAAGACGAGAAGGCCTCGGGGGCCTATGCCGAGAACGGCATCGTGCAGAGAGCCGCGCGCGCGATCAAGGACGAGCATCCCAATCTTCTGCTCATAGCCGATTTGTGTTTTTGCGAGTACACGTCCCACGGCCACTGCGGGGTGGTCAAGAACGGGAAAGTGCTCAATGATCCCACCTTATCCCTCGCGGCGAAGACCGCCGTCTCGCAGGCGAAGGCCGGCTTCGACGTGATCGCGCCCTCGGGCATGATGGACGGCCAGGTCGGAGCGATCCGCAAGGCCTTGGACGGAGCCGGATATCAGGACACGCCGATCCTCGCCTACGCCGCGAAGTACGCGAGCGCCTATTACGGCCCGTTCCGAGAGGCCGCGGAAAGCCCGCCAAGCTTCGGCGACCGCTCGGCCTACCAGATGGATCCGGCCAACTTCGACGAGGCGATGCGCGAAGTCGCGCTCGACGTGGAAGAAGGCGCCGACATGGTGATGGTCAAACCCGCTTTGCCGTATCTCGACGTGCTCAAGGCCGTCAAGACGCGCTTCGGCCTGCCGACCTCGGCCTACCAGGTGTCGGGGGAGTTCGCGATGATCAAGGCCGCCGCCGCCAACGGCTGGGTCGACGAGAAGCGGATCGCCCTCGAGTCCCTGACGTCGATCAAGCGCGCGGGCGCCGACTTCATCCTGACCTACTACGCTCTCGAGGCCGCTAAATGGCTCGCGTGAAGAAACCGAAAGCCCAGAATCTGAAGAAGCTGTTCGCGCGCGCGCGCAAATCGCTCGTCGGCGGCGTCAACTCGCCGGTGCGCGCGTTTAAATCTGTCGGCGGCACGCCGCTGTTCGTGCGCTCGGGCACGGGCGCGTGGATCCGTGGCGCCGACGGCAAATCCTACGTGGACTTCTGCCTGTCGTGGGGCCCGCTGATGTTCGGTCACGCGCGGCGCGAGATCGTCGCTGCCGCACAAACCGCGATGTCGCACGGCTCGACGTTCGGCGCCGCGACGGAAGGCGAGGTGATCCTCGCCGAGAAGATCAAGGAAGCCCTGCCGTCGATCGAGCTTTTGAGAATGACGAGTTCCGGCACGGAAGCGGGCATGAGCGCCGCTCGCGCCGCTCGCGCGTTCACCAAGCGCGACCTGATCATCAAGTTCGCGGGCTGCTACCACGGCCACTTCGACAGCCTGCTCGTGGCGGCCGGCTCGGGCGCCACGACGCTCGGCATCCCCGATTCCGCCGGAGTCCCTAAATCGTTCGCGGCGACGACGATCGTCGTGCCGTTCAACGATCTCAAGGCCGTCGAGAACGCGTTCAAGAAAAACAAAGGCAAGATCGCGGCCGTGTTCGTGGAGCCGATCCCCGCGAACATGGGCGTGGTGTTTCCCGCCGACGGATTCCTGGAAGGGCTGCGCCGGATCACGAAGCGCGAGAAAGCGCTGCTGATCTTCGACGAGGTCATCACGGGCTTTCGCGTCGCGTACGGCGGCGCTCAGACGCTCTCGGGCGTCAAGCCCGACCTCACGATCTTAGGCAAGATCGTCGGCGGCGGGCTTCCGCTCGCCGCTTACGGCGGACGCAAGGACGTGATGTCGATGATCGCGCCCGAGGGCCCCGCGTACCAGGCGGGCACCTTGTCCGGCAACCCCGTCGCCGTCGCGGCCGGGACGGCGATGCTCGACCTGCTCAAGAGCGAGAATCCCTATCCCCGCATGGAGCAGCTGACCGAGTACTACTGCGAGGGTTTGCGCGGCGCCGCGATCGCGGCAGGCGTGCCCCTGCGGATACAGTCCTTCGGCTCGATGTTCACGCCGTTCTTCATCGACGGCGGGATCGTGACCGACTACACGAGTGCTATGCGCGCCGACAAGAAGGCCTACGGCCGCTTCTTCCAGGGCATGCTCAAAGGCGGCGTGTATCTGCCGCCGGCGCAGTGGGAGGCGGCCTTCATCTCCTACGCCCATACCGACCGCGAGCTCGATTTCGCGCTGTCGGCCGCCCTGACCGCCCTCAAAAAGCTGTAACCGGGCCGGGTTGACAAGTCGGTCCCCTTCCTCAATACTATGGGTTCCTGAGGCGACCCATGACCCCACAACCCGATCCGCAGCCCGAGCCTGAAAAGGCCAAACCACAAGCCAATCCGGCGTCCAAGCCGTCGTCCGCGCCTTCGAGTTCGGGCGCGTCCCCCGCGGAGGCGTATATCCCGCGCCCGGGGCAGGCGCCGGGCAAGGGTCGCGGTATTTTGGTCCTCGCCGCGCTGATCGCGGCCGGCGCTTTGGCCGGCACGGCCGTGCATTTCCGGACGCCGGCCGCCCCGTCGCCGATCGTCGCCGCGGCGGCGAAGGAGAGCAAGATTCTCACGGTCACCGACGCCGACATCAACGTCGCGGCCACCGAGCTAATCCGTAAATCCGTCGAAGCGCCCGCGCCCGTCCTCGGCGCACCCGCCGCCGCGGCCGTTTCCGTCGCCGTCGGCGCCGCGGGCTCGATGGGTTCCGGCGCCGCCGGGCAGTCGCCCGGCGCCCCGATCCAGCAAGCTCCCGCCCCGGCGATCCAGACGGCGCCTCCGCCCCCGGGCGCGGCGCCGGCCTCGTCGCCGCTTCCCACCGCGCCGCCCGAACTCGTGGCACCCGCACCCGCGGCGCCGCATTCGATCATGACGCCGCAGGCCCGGCAAGCGGTCCGCTCCGACGGCTTCTCGATCTTCTCGATGAAGCTCGTCGACGACATGGACCAGGACGGCGACGTGGTGCAGATCCTGATCGACGGCGTGCCGATGTCGTATCTGTCGCTGACGCACGCCGGGGCGACGCTCGAGATTCCGCTCAAGAAGGGCGAGTCGCACAAGATCACGGTCCTGGCCGTGCGCGACGGCGTCGGCGGCGTCACGCTCGGATTGCAGACCTCTGCCGGGATGATCGTCTCGCGCCGGATGCTGGTGGGAGAAAGCGACTCCTGGACCCTCGACTACAAGTGAAATCAGCTCCCATGCACCCGCTGTTCATCTTGATGGCCGTCGTGGCCATCGGCGGGGCATTGCTGTCGGTCAAGCAGCGCGCGCCCGAGGTCATGCCTTGGATCTTCGCCGCGGCCGTGGCCGGAATGATCTACCGGCTCTGGGCGATCCAGCAGGAGGAGGCGGCCGAGCGCGGCGTCGGCCTCATCGAGCACGAGATGCTGCGCAAGATGCGCCTACGCGACTACGGGAGCTGGATCAAGGAGAACGTCCGCGGCCAGGACGCGGCCGTGGACCTGATCGTGCATACGATCCAGCGCGGCCTCGAGCTCGCGCGACCGGGCCGCACGCTCGGCACCTTCCTGCTCGTCGGCCCCACCGGCACGGGCAAGACCTTTCTGGCGCAGATGACCTCGATGGCGCTGTGGCCCGATAAGGAGCCGGTCATCCTGCGCATGAACCAGTACAAGGATTCATACGACCTGCAGGCGCTGCTGGGCGCCACGGGGGGCGCGGAGACGGGTTCGCTGACCGGGGCGCTTCTCGAGGACCCGCACCGCGTCGTGCTTCTCGACGAGATCGACAAGTGCCATCCCGACGTGCTCCACGGCCTCTTCGAGGCGCTCGACGGCGGACGCATCCGCGACCGCGCGACCTCGAAGATGGTGGACTTCAGCGGCTGCGTGTTTTTCGCGACCTGTAACTCGGGCGCGGAGCGGCTGCGCGAGCTCAAGGCCGCGGATCCTTCGACGTTCGCGGCGCGCGCGCGCGACGCGTTGATCAAGGACGCCGGTTTCGAGAAGGCGTTCCTCGCCCGCTTCAGCGAGATCATGCTGATGGACGCGCTGGCGCCGATCCATATCGCGGAGATCGCCTGCCTGCAGATCGCCAAGCAGTGGCGCGAGCAGGGCATCGAGGTCGCGTACCTGTCGCCCGAGCTCCTGGCTCGCGTCGTTACGCTGAACGCCGAGTTCGGCGAGTACGGCGTGCGCCAGCTCGCGCGTTGCCTGCGGCGCCTCATGGATCCGCTCGTCGAGGAGGCCCGGCAGCGCGGGTCGGGCGCCGTGTCGCTCGGCTACGACGCGGCCACCGGCGGCGCGGTCCTGATGCTCGCCGCGGAGCGGCCGTGAAGAACAAGCTGTTCAAGGATTCCTGGTTTCAGATGTTCGCGGCCATCGGGGGCGTCGCGTACCTCGTCTCGGCCGTCGGCGGGCCTTCGGCCAGCCACGCCCCGACCGCAGCACCCGCTCCCGCTCCCGCTCCGGCGGCCGCCAAGCCGGCGGCGGCTCCGGCCGCGCAGCCGGAAGCCGTCGTGGACGCCGCCGCGAAGGCCTCGCCCGCTCCCGCGCCTTCTCCCGATTTCAACGGTTCGGTCGCCCCGCGCGATCCGGGCGCCGTGCCCGATCCGGTCGCGCAGCCGGCGGGCGGCGGCGGCGCCGTTCCTCCGCCCGCGCAGGCGCCGAAGATGACCTTGACGGGCGCTGGCGTCGGGAACAACCAGGGCATCGTCGGCGCGCCCGCCGGCGGCGGCCTGGGCGGTCTTGGCGGCCTCCTTAACGGTTTGCTGGGTGGAGCGCAGCCGCAGCAGCAGGCCGTCATGCAGGGCAGGCCTGGAGTCGTCCCGCTCAACCGGGTCGCGCCCTCGCGCAAAGGCATCTACTCCGTGGGTCCGCAGGGCGTCGCGGGCGTCGACACTGGAAGCCTGCGCGACGCGGTGTTCAGCGCGGCGAACGGCGACCTGATCCTGGTGAAGCCGGGGACGTACGAGGGGCCCATCGAGGTCGTGAACAAATCCCTGCGCATCCGGGGCACCGGCCCGAACGTCGGGGCCGTCGTCGTGAACTGGAGCGGACGCGGTGCTACGATCACCGTGCGCAACGGAACTTTGGATCTCGAGAAGATCCGCGTCGAGCACGGCAACGCCAATGATTTCGAGAAAGCCGAACCGAGCGGCGCCGTCTATGCGATCGCCTCCGTTTTGCGCATGGACGGCGTCGAGCTCGACAGCGCGGATTACGGTGCGCCGCCGCTGATCGCGGAGCAGGGAGACAAGCCCACGCGCGTCACCGTCCAGGATTCCCGGTTCACCGGAGCTCGGGCGAACATGGTCGTCCGCGGTCCGGTCAAGGCGAAGCTGAGCCGAGTCTCGTTCGATTCGAGCGTTCCGCTGGCCGCCTGGATCGATGCGTTCATCGAGCTCGTCGACTGCCGCTTCACCGGAGACGGAGAGGCCGTGATCAGCGCTTATGAAGGCGCGCGCGTGACGTCGGCGGGCAAGTGGAAGCCCCGGGTCAGCTCGGCGCGCGACGGCGATTCCGCAATGATACAAGACAGTTTCGGAGCGAAGAAGCGCGCGCCCGTGAAGACCGGTTTTTCGCGGGACATCTTCCGGCGTGGCCGGAAGCCGGGCAGCCTTCCATAAGGAGAACACGGTGAGCGATCTTTCGAAGATGACGGACTGGGACAAGCTTCAGGGCATGCTGAAGAAAACCGACGTCGACAGCAAGCGCTTCACGGTGGATGAAGCCAAGCTGAAGGCGCATCTGCGCACGCGCGTGAAGGGGCAGGACGAGGTCGTCGAGGACGTGGCGCGCCTCATTCGGCTGAGCTGGATGAAGGACAAGCGCACGCGCCCCGTGTGCAACCTGCTTTTCCTCGGGCCCACCGGCACGGGCAAGACCGAGATGGCGAAAGCCATCTGCGAGCACATCTTCGGCGACGAAAAGGCGCTCCTGCGCTTCGACTGCTCGGAGCTCGCCAGCGCCGAGATGGGCAAGGCCCGCCTGACCGGCGCGTCGTCGGGCTACGTCGGCGCCGAGCAGGGCGGGCAGCTCACGCGGCCGATGTTCGCCAATCCCAAGCGCGTCGTTCTTTTCGACGAAATCGAGAAGGCTCACCCGATCGTCTTCGACCTCCTGCTCCAGGTCATGGGTGAGGGGCGTCTGACCGAACAGGGTAGCGGCAAGACCGCGGACTTCACGCAGTCCGTGATCGTCATGACGAGCAACGCTCTCGCCGACACGATGGGGAAGGCGGTGGAGGGGCTCACCGACTACGCGCAGATCATGAACGCGATCAAGACCTTGCTGGCGGAGAACGGCACGTTCCGCCCGGAGATCCTCGGCCGCGTCGACAAGGTCTATCTGTTCAAGCCGCTGGCCGGCATGCAGATCGCGGAGATCTCGCTCTTGAAGATCTCCAAGCTCGGCCAGGACTACGGGATCGAGACCCATTTCGTCGCGCCCGAGCTCATCGTCCAGGCGCTCGAGGCGAACATCAAGGTCAGCAAGTTCGGCATTCGCGAGCTCGAGCGGATTTTATTCGACCGCTACGCGGCCTTCTTCGTCGAGGCCCGCGCCGCGGAGGCGAAGGCGGTGTCGTTCGAGGTCGCCGAGGACGGCACGATCGTTTGCAAGCGGCACATGCCTCCCGCGCCGCCGCCGTCCGACCCGCCCGTGGCTCCCTCTATTTGAAGCGGAAGTGGTCGACGGTCGTGAGGCCGAGGTTGCCGTTCTTGGCCTTGAGCCACACGTTCATGTAGCTGCCCGTCGTGCCGTCGGCGCGGAGGAAGACGGCGCCGGGTTGGAGCACGAGATCGTTGGCCTGGCCGTCGAAGTCGGGCGCGCGCTGCGTGGCTTCCTTCGAGAGCGCGATCGCCTTCACGCCGGCCGCCGCGAGAGAGATCGGCTTGCGGTTGAACCCCCCGGTCTTCATCTTGAGGCCGTAGGCCTTTTCCAGCGCCGCCAGGGCCTTCTCGTCGAGGATGCCCTGATCGAGGACGTCCTGCTTCAGGACGCCGGCGCCCACGGCCTTGCGAGCGAGGCCGGTCAGCGCCTCGAACCCGTTGGCGAAGCCGGTCGGCTGTCCGACGCCGGTGAGGTCGGTGCGGTCGCCGAACACCTCGCCGCCGTTCTTGCCTGAGCCGCCGCTGCCGGTCGCATCGAACACGAGGATGCCCGTGCCCTCCTCCAGATCGTTCATCCACTGGGTCTTGTCGCTCTGGCCGTACGCGTAGAGATCGAATAGGACTTTCTTCGGCGAGGTCTTGATGCCCGTGCCCTTGAGATCGAAGACGAGCGGATCGTAGGGGACGACCTCTTGGCGGCCGTTGGCGTAAGTCAGCTCGGCCATCGGTCGGCCGCCTTCGACGGTCACGTCGCGCACCGACACCGCGTGTTTTTCATTCTTGAGCTCGTTCCGTTCGACCTTGCGGGCCTCCTCGAGCCACTTCTGATATTCGGGGCTGTCGCGAAAAGACTTCGCCGCCGGCGCGGCGTTGCCCACCACGGCGGCGGGAACGAAAGCCCCTATCGCGATCGCGCCGCCGCCGGCGCCCGCTCCCGGGCCCGCCGCTCCGGCGGCCTGGTACGCGGGCCCCCGTCCGAGCTGGGCGGCCTGGGCCACGGCGGGATTGGAGTGGATCGCGTTTCGGCTTCGCTTCGCGGGCCCGGCCTTCGCCGGAGCCGCGGGAGCGCCCGCCGCGGCCTGGCCCGCCGCCGCGGCGGCGTTCGCCCGGGCCGCGGCTTGGGCCTCGTCGAAGAGTTGGTCGGCATGCGCCATCGCCGCCTTGTGGGCCTGAGCCTTGGCCGTCTGGTCCTGCGCCGCCTGAACCTGGGCGAGCTCCTGCTCCTTGCGGGCGGCGTCCTCCGCTTCTTGCTTGCGGCGCGCTTCGAGCTCCTCCGCCGTGCGCGACTCGAACGCCGCGATCTCGTCCTCATACAGTCGCGTCTCGACGCGGTCGACCGTGAGGGCGTAGAGCATCCGCTTGGCCGCGGGATTGGCGGGGAACCAGCCGACGAGCCTGCGGTCGATGGTGCCTTCGTCGTTGCGGATCGAAAGGTGGCGCGGCCACGTCCAGCTCTGGGTCACCTTCGCGTCGACCCACTTCGGCCGCGCGGCGGCGGGCGGCTTCACGCCTTCGGTCATCATGCCGCCCTCGCGACCTGCGGCGACGGTCGGCGCGGCATTGGCGGCCGCCATGGGAGCGGCGGCGGCGGCGCGCGCGGCGACGGGTGCGGCGTCGGGTGCGGCGACGGGGGCGGCGGCGACGGCCGCTGCGGGCGCAGCGACCGCGACGGGAGCGGGTTCGGCGGACGGCACGGGAGCGTCGGGTGCGGGCGCTTGCGGCGCTTGGAATCCGGGCGCCAGCAGCCAGACCAGGCCCACGGCGGCCGCGGCGACTCCCGCTCCGAGGGGGAGCAACTTCGTCTTGGCCAAAGCCTTGCGATTCGGGCTCGGCGGCGTCGTGTACGCGCCGGTCGGATGAGAGTTCATGTCCATGGATTGAGTATGACCGTATTCCGCGAAAAGTGATTTCGAGGGGTTAAATTCTGGGTAAAGCCCCTTTAATCGCGCTTTTACTTGTTGGGAGCGACGGTCGACTTGAGCCCCAAGTTCCCGAGCTTGGCCGTGAGCCAGACGTTCATGTAGCTGCTCGTCGTGCCGTCGGTGCGTTGGAAGACGGCCCCGGGCTGGATCAGGAGAGCGTTGGATTGGCCGTCGAAGTTCGGGGCCCACTGCGTGGGCTCCTGCGACAGCGCGATCGCTTTCACGCCGGCCGCGGCGAGGGAAACGGACTCCCGGTTGAAGCCGCCGATCTTCATCTTGAGGCCGTAGGCTTTCTCGAGCGCCGCCAGGGCCTTCGCGTCGAGAATCCCCTGGTCGAGGACCTCCCGTCCCAGGACGCCGGCGGCGACCGCCTTGGTGACGAGCGCCCGCAGCGCCTCGAAGCCGTTGGCGAAGCCGCTCGGCTGTCCGACGCCGGTGAGGTCGGTGCGGTCTCCGAACACCTCGCCGCCGTTTTTGCCGGAACGGCCGCTGCCGGTCGCGTCGAACACCAGAATGCCCGAGCCTTCCTCGAGATCGTTCATCCACTGGGTCTTGTCGCTCTTGCCGTAGGCGTAGAGATCGAACAGAACTTTCTTCACGGACGTCTTGATGCCGCCGCCCTTGAGGTCGAAGACCAGCGGGTCGTAGGGAACGACCTCTTTTCTTCCGTTCGCGTAGGTCAACTCGGCCACGCGCGCCCCGCCGGCGACGGTGGCGTCCCTCACTGAAACCGCGCCCTTCTTTTTTTGGAGCGCGTCGCGCTCGAGCCTGCGGATTTCATCGATATTCATCCGGACGGACTGCCGCACCGGCCGCCGAGGCACTGGTGGGAGCCCCGCTTTGCGGCGCGCCTCCGCTTCGGCTTCCTCCCTTATGCGCTCCTCGAACGCGGGGATCTCGTCCTCGTAGAGTTGCGTTTCCTCGCGGTCGATGGTCAGGCTGTACTGCATCCGCCTCGCCTCGGCGTTCGCGGGATAGTAGCCGACCAACCGGCGATCGATGGAGTCCGCGGTGCCCCGGACGCCGACGTGCCGGGGCCAGCTCCATTTCTGCGGGGGCCGGGCGTTGGCCCACGCCGGGCGCGTGGCGGCGGCCGGCGCGGACGTGTCCATCGAAGGGGGGCGTTCCGATTCGCCCTCGCGCGACTCGATCCGGCGGGCTTGCGCGGGGCGCGCCTCGGCCTGGCGGAGCTCGACTCGCGGCGCCTCGGGAGCTTCGGGCGCGCGAGGACGCGGCGTAAAGGTCTGCGGCATCTCGAGAGCGGGCCCGGCGGGCGGCGCCTCGGGGACGGGCGCCGCTTTCGGAGCGGCGCCGGGCGAAAAGAACCAGGCCAAGCCCGCGGCCGCGGCGACGACGCCGGCGCCGATGGGAATGAGCTTCGTCTTGCCGGCGGCCTTGCGCATGTCCGGAGGCGACGTGTAAGCGCCGGCGTGGGGTTTCTTGTCCATGGGCTGAAGTATGACAGTCCCGCGTGGAAATGAGGTTTCGCGCGGTTAAATTATCGGTAAAACGTTATTCGCGGCGGCGCCCGGTCGCGCGCAGGAGGCTCAGGAACAGGTTGATGAAGTCGAGGTACAAGGTGAGCGCGCCGGAGATGGCTTCCTTGCCGTCCTCATCCGTTCCGTCGTTGCCGATGACGTTCATCGCCTTGATCTTCTGAGTGTCGTAGGCCGTGAGGCCGACGAAAATCAGGATGCCGAGATACGCGGTGGCCATCTCGACCGCCGTGCTCTTCACCCAGATGTTGACGATCGAGGCGAGAATGATGCCGAGGAGGCCCATCATCATGAAATTGCCCATCGAGGTCAGGTCGGTTTTCGTGACGTAGCCGTAGGCGCTCATCGCGCCGAACATGCCCGCGGTCATGAAGAACGTCGATGCGATCGAGTCCCTCGTGTAGACGAGGAAGATCACCGACATCGTGACGCCGGTCAGCGCGGAGTAGAAGAGGAAGGCGAAGCGAGCGGTGCCGACCTCCATCGTCTTGACCCAGCCGGAAAGGAAGATCACGAGGCCGAATTCGGCGATCATGAGGCCGTATAAAAGCACCCGGTTCTGGATCAACGCCACGATCATGCGCGGATCGGAGGCCATGTACATGGCGCAGGCGCCGGTGACGGCGAGGCCGATGCTCATCCACCCGTAAACCTTCGTTATGAAGGAACGGGATTCGATCTCGGCGGCGGACAGCAGGCCCGGAGGATTGTAGCTCATGCCTACAGTGTAGGACCGTCGGAGCCTCTCGTCAAGGCGGCTTACATCTGTTCGGGCGCGGAGACGCCCAAGAGGCTCAAGCCCTCGCGGATCGCGTCGCGTACGCCGGCGATGAGAAGCAGGCGCGCCTTGCCCTGCTCGGGGTCCTCGGCGGTGACGACGGGGCACTTCTCGTAGAACGGGTGGAACAGCCCGGCCAGCTCCATAAGATAGTTCGCGAGCGGGTGGGGGGACAGCAGGCGCTCGCAGTCGAGCAGCACGTCGGGGAACCAGGCGAGCTTGTTGAGCACGGCCTTCTCCTCCGGGCCGGTCAGCCAGCGCGCGTTGGGCATCGGCATTTCGGCGCCGGGCGCGAAGAGGCCCGTCTCCGCGGCCTTGCGGAAGATCGATCCTATGCGCGCGTGCACGTACTGGACGTAGAACACCGGGTTCTCGCTCGACTGCTTCTTCGCGAGCTCGAGGTCGAAGTTGAGGTGGCTGTCGGGCGTGCGCAGCGCGAAGAAGAAGCGACAGGCGTCCTTGCCCGCCTCGTCGATGAGCTCGCGCAGCGGTATGAAAGTGCCGGCCCGCTTGCTCATCTTCACCGCCTCCTGGCCGCGGAAGAGGTGGATGAGCTGATGGACGATCGCGTGGTAGCTCTCGGGCGCCTTTCCCAGCGCCGCGATCGCGGCCTTCATGCGCGGAACGTAGCCGTGATGGTCGGCGCCGAAGATGTCGATGACGCGGTCGAAGCCACGGTCGTACTTGTCCTTGTGGTAGGCGATGTCGGGCAGGAAATAGGTCGGCTTGCCGGTGTTCTTGATCAGCACGCGGTCTTTGTCGTCGGTCGAGCCCTCGGCGTTCATCGTGCCGAGCCAGACGGCCCCGTCCTTCTCGAAGACCATGCCGCGGCCCTTGAGGAACTCGAGCGTCTTCTCGACGGCGCCCGAGGCGAACAGCTCGCTCTCGAGATACCAGCGGTCGAAATGCGCGTCGAAGACCTTCATGTCGTCTTTGTGCGTGGCCAGCAGATGGTCCATCGCGAAGCGGCCCCACTTCGCCGCGTTCCACGAGGATTTTTCCTCGGGCGCCTGAGACGCGAGGTCGACGAGGTATTCGCCCTGGTAGCCCTTCTCGGGGACCTTCGCGTCCTCGCCTTTCGACTGGCGGTAGCGCGCCATGATCGACTCGCCGAGCAGGATCACGCGGTCGCCGCCGTCGTTGACGTAGTATTCGGCGTGCGCGTCGCGGCCGAGCCGCTTCAGGATCCGGACGAGGCTGTCGCCGAGCGTGGCGCCGCGCCCCGAGGCCATGTGCAGCGGCCCGGTAGGATTCGCGGACACGAACTCGACTAGAACCTTCGTCTTCGCCCCGCCCTCGTCCTCGCCGTACGTCTTGGGCGAAAGCGTGATCGCCTTGAGGTTCGCGCAGAGCGCCGTCTGCTTGACGACGATGTTGACGAAGCCCGGGGGCGCGGCCTGCGCGCTCTCGATCTCGGGAACCTTGGACAGGTGCTCGGCCAACGACTTCGCGAGCTCGATCGGGTTCTTCTTTGCGGCCTTCGCGGCGGCGAGAGGCCACGGCAGCGACAGATCGGCCTTCACGTGCGCGGGCGGCGCGTTGACGGCGAGCGCCTCGGGAAGCGAGACGCCGGCGGTCTGGGCCCATTTGCGGGCCTCGTACGCGAGCTTCTTGCGGAGAGCGGCGACGATCATGCGTTCATCCCGGTGTGCGGCGCGACTTCCATGCCGGCCAGGCGCTTGACGGTCTCGGCCTCGTGCGCGGCGCCGAGAGCCTCGTCGAGCTCGAGCAGGTTCTGCTTGAGCAGGAACGCGAGGTACTGGTCCATCGTGATCATGCCGTGCTTCGCGCCGGCCTCGACCGCGCCGTAGATCTGGTGGGTCTTCGATTCGCGGATCAGGCTCGCGATGCCGGACGTGACCTTCATGAACTCGCGCGCGCAGACCTGGCCGCCGCCGCCCTTGCGCGGGAGCAGCTGCTGGCAGACGACGGCCTGGAGCACGGTCGAGAGCTGGACGCGCACCTGCTGCTGCTGGTGCGAGGGGAACACGTCGATGATGCGGTCGACGGTGGTCGCGGCGTCGTGGGTGTGGAGCGTCGCGAAGCACAGGTGGCCGGTCTCGGCGGCGGAGATCGCGAGCTGGATCGTCTCGAGGTCGCGCATCTCGCCGATCAGGATCACGTCCGGATCCTGGCGCATCGAGTGACGGAGGGCCTCGGAGAAGGATTTCGTCGTCGAGCCCACTTCGCGCTGGAGGATGACGGACTGCTTGTCCTCGTAGACGTACTCGATCGGGTCCTCGATCGTCAGCACCTTCTTCGGGTGCTTGATGTTGATCTGTTCGATGAGGCAGGCGAGCGTCGTGGACTTGCCCGAGCCCGTCGGGCCGGTGACGAGCACGAGGCCGCGCGGCAGGTCGATCAAGTTCGCGATCGAGGGCATGAGTCCGATCTCGGCGGGCGTCGGAATCTTGGCGGAGATCACGCGGAAGACGGCGGCGATGCCGTTCTTCTGGCGGAACACGTTGAGCCGGAAGCGCGAGACTCCGGGGAGCGAGACCGAGCCGTCGAGCTCCCAGGACTCCTCGAACTTCGCGCGCTGGGCTTCGGTCAGCACCGAGTAGATCATGCGCTCGCACTCCTCGGCCTTGATCTCCGGCAGGCCGGGCAGCGCCTCGATGACGCCCTGACGGCGGACCATCGGCGGCTTGCCGACGACGAGGTGCAGGTCGCTCGCGCCGAGGCGGGCGGTCTGCGTCAGGACTTCGGTCAGTTCCGCCATGCCAGCTCCTTGGCGCCGTCGTGAAGCCGCTCGAGCGCGTACAGCTCCCGCGCCTCCTCGGTCATCAGATGGACGATCAGGCCGCCGAAATCGAGCACGCGCCATAGGTCGCTCTGAGGGCGATTGCGATGGTGCACGCGCACGCCGGACTTCTCGAGCGCCTCCGCGAGCTTGTCCTCGAGCGACTCGAGGTGCGGCCGCGACAGCGCGGTCGCGATGATCATGTAGTCCGACAGCGGGCTCGTCTTGCGCACGTCGAGCACGAGGATGTCTCCGGCCTTGTTCTCATTCATCGCGCGAGCGGCGGCGATGGCGACCGTCTTAAAAGCTTTGGGCATTGTTCCTCGTTTGGAGACGGCGGCGTAGCGCCTCGTCGGCGCGGAAATCGAGATTCTCGAGCGCCGAGGTCAGCAGGCGCGAGACGGCGGATAAGGTGCGGGCGGTCTCGGCGCGGCGCCCTTCGTCGGGCGCGGCGGCGGCGCGCAGGCGCAGAGTCGCGAGCAGCTTCGTCGGGGAGCGCAGGACGAGGACGAGGGTGCGCTCGTCCGCCCACGCCTGTTCGGGGGCGGCTTTGGAAGGCACGGCGGCGGCCTCGGGCCCGAACGGCTCGGCTCCGGCGGCTCCGGCCGGGTCCATCTCCTCGTTGTAGGGGTTGTACGCGTAGGCGCAGGCGGACCAGTCCCCTTCCAGGTGCGGCAGGACGCGGCCGAGCGCGTGCTTGAGCAGCGACACGGGATTCTCGGCCGGCTCCACGAGCAAGGTCGAGAGCTCGTGCATGAGGGCGAGCTCGTCCGAGGTGCGGCGCAGCCGCCGCGATAGGACCTGCACGAGCTCGGCGAAGAACTGCATCGCGTCGCCCGGGTTCGCGGACAGCCACGACTTGAGATCGTCGCGCTTGAGGCGCAGCAGCTCTGCGGGGCCCGACGCGTACGCGCCGGCGGAGCGCGGGATCGCGTCGAGGAGGGCCATCTCGCCCAAGCAGTCGCCCGCGCCGAGGCTCGCCAGGTCTTTTTGGCCGCCCGTGGACAGGCGCTTCGTCACGCGCACGCGGCCCGAGACCACGAAGTACAGCCCGTCGCCGATCGTCCCTTCCGCGAAGACCTCGCCGGCGTCCGGAAGCGAGAGAGGCTCGAGATAGGAGGACAGCGCGCGCAGCCGCTCCTCGGAGTACTGATCGAAGAGCTCGAGCGAGCGAAGCAGCGCGACGCGGTCGGGAACGGCCATGCTTACATCAGCGACGCGCTGCTGCGGCCCGTGATGCCGGCCAGCTGCTTGAAGGTTTCCTGGTTGTTGGCGCGCTGCAGGCCTTCCTCAGGGGAGATCATGCCGGTGCGCACGAGCTCGGCGAGCGACTTGTCCATGGGGATCATGCCGTGCTTGGCTCCGGTGTCGAGGGCGCCGTAGATCATGTGCGTCTTGCCTTCGCGGATCATGTTCGAGATCGCGGGCGTCATGATCATGATCTCGCGCGCCGCGACGCGGCCTTCACCGTCCTTCTTCGCCACGAGCTGCTGGCAGACGACGGCCGCGAGCACGACGGCGAGCTGGACGCGGATCTGCGCCTGCTGGTGCGGCGGGAACACATCGATGATGCGGTCGATCGTCGACGGCGCGTCCTGCGTGTGCAGGGTGCCGAAGCACAAGTGTCCGGTCTCGGCGGCGGTGATCGCGAGCTGCATCGTCTCGAGGTCGCGCAGCTCGCCGATGAGAATGACGTCGGGGTCCTGGCGCAGGGCGGACTTCAGGGCGGCGCCGAAGGACTTCGTGTTCTGGCCGATCTCGCGCTGGCGGAACACGGACTTCTTCGACTCGTAGACGAACTCGATCGGGTCCTCGACGGTGAGGATGTTGTCCGCGTACTTGCCGTTGATCATCTCCATGATGACGGCGAGCGTCGTGGACTTGCCCGAGCCCGTGGGGCCCGTGACGAGGACGAGGCCGCGCGGGAGGTCGGCCAGGTCCGTGATGGATTTCGGCAGGCGGAGCTGCTCGGCGGTGGGGATCTTCGAGCTGATGACGCGCATGACGGCCTCGACGCCGTTCTTCTGTAGAAACACGTTGACGCGGAAGCGGGAGAGCCCCGTGACGGCGAACGAGCAGTCGAGCTCCCAGGTTTCCTCGAACTTGGCGCGCTGCTCCTCGTACAGGATCGAGTAGATGAGGCGCTTGGATTCCTCGGCGGAGATCTTGGTGAAGCCGGGAATTTCAGCCATCTCGCCGTCGACGCGCATCAGGGGCGGCTTGCCGATCACGATGTGGATGTCGCTCGATCCGGCCTGCACGGCGGTCTTCAGCATCTCGACGAGTTCCATTGTGTCTCCCTAAAAACGACAGTCATCCCCGAGCTCGACGCTGGCATCCACGCCGCGCAGGGCGTCGATCCGGGTCGCCGTCATCGCCTCCGGACAGCCGAGCGCCGCGCGAACGCGCGCGGCGCGGTCGAAATCGCCGGTCCGGTCGTAAATAAGCGTCCTCGTGTGCGGATGAGGAGCCTGGCCGCCGACCATCGCGTCCATGCCCCTTGATCTTAGAACTTTCGCCGCCTGAGCCGCCAGGCCCGCGGTGCTCGTCCCATTGAGGACTTCCACGACGACGGCTTTTTCATCGTCGCGCGGCTCGCGCTTGGCGGAAAAGGCGCGGCCGAGGAAGGCGGGCGCCGCGGCGTCGTCGGGAAACAAGGCGGGCTCGAGGCTCTCGAACGGGGTCCGGCGCAGCTCGAGGGTCAGGAGAAGCGCGTCCGCCGCGGCCTTGTCGCCGCGGGCGAGTCCGACGGCGGCGCGACGCACGAGGGCTCCGAGCGCGCGCGCCGAACGCCCACGGGCCTTCAGCGCGCGGGCGGCGGCGGCCGCGGGCTCGTCGTCGTCTTCGCCGGGCTCGAGCTCGAGGGCGAGGCGGCCGGCGCCGTCCCAATCGATGGGTTCGAGCGACAAGGCCGACAGCTTCACCTGGGCGAGATCCTCGACGGCGCGGGAGGCGGAGGCGTCGCTGTCGGTGGCGCGAAGAGCGTCGGTGTAGGCGCGCGCGGCGGTGACCTTGCCCTGCAGCTTCGTCGTCTCGGGGATGCGGATCAGGACGAGGCTGCGCCGGACGGGATCATAGACGCCGAGGTGGAGGGACGGGGCGGCGGTGCGGCCCGGCTCCCGCACGGACAGCCAGAACGGCCAAGGTTTGGAGGCCCTGATCCGCGCGGACAGAGGGGAGGATCGCTCGACGACGGCGGCGCCGAGGACGACGGACAGCATGACGAGGGCGAGCCCCCGCTGGATGTTCAGAGCGAGGCGAGGGAATTCCATAGGGTGACGGTGAGGGGGTGAAGCCAGGCCTCGCGGCCGACGGCGTGGGCGATCTTCTCGGCGACGCAGCGCCGGAGCGCTCCGTCGAGGTCGTCGAAGGCCAGCCGGCGCGAGGCGAACGCCGACGGGTGCGCCCGGTCGGCCGAGCAGGCGTCGGCGACGTAGAGCACGCGGTCGAGCAGGCTCAACCGGCGGTCGCCGAGCGTGTGGCGCCGGATCGCCCCAAGAACCGCGGGGTCGGTCACGCCGAACTCTCGACGGGCGAGGTCCTCGGAGGCGTACGCGTGGGCGAGCATCGGGTCGAGCGCCAGGATCTTCGCCTTGCTGGGGATCTTTAGACGCCGGCGCCGCGCGTAGCGCGCGAGCGCGTCCGGGCGGAACCGGCGCCCCGCGTCGTGCAACAGCCCCGCCAGGCGCGCCTGCTCGGGCGAGGCGCCGTGCCGGCGCGCGAGCGCCTCGGCGAGCGAGGCGACGTTGAGCGTGTGCTCGTAGCGCGCGGGCGTCAGCGTCGCCTCGAGACGGCGCAAAGTCGAGAGCCCGTAGAGGCCGCGGCGACGGATGAACGCGAGCACTTCGGGGAGAAGGAGATCCGAGCAGTCCTTGCCGAGCGCGAGGGAGGAGCGGATCTCCGTCGAGGAAACGGCGGGGAACGCGCCCGGCACTTTGCGGAAATGCGAGGGAGGAGCGGCGGAGGCGCCGGGGCGGGCGCCGTACCACCACGTGGCCAAGGACTTCAGGCGGGAGGGGTTTTTCCATCGGGGGAACGACGCAGCGGAGTCTTGGCCGCAGACGAAGTGAAGCTCCCCATTGAGCGCGCCGAGCGTCTCGACGGTGAACACCTTGCGGCGCGCGCGCGCTTCGCGCGCGTCTATGCGGCATATTTTTTTTAACGGCGACGGCAACGAATTGAGAACACCAAGACGGACCAACGTCAAACGATCCCCGGAGCTTGCCTGCGGCGCTTCCTTTAACGGCGCTTGGTGGGCAGGAACGATGAGAACCCGGTCGGGACGAATTGTTTTTATCGCGGCGGCCAACAGAGCCGAATGGCCGAGGTGAGGGGGATCGAAGCTTCCGCCGAAAACAAGAACGCGCATCCCGCCATTCTACCATCCTTGACAACCCGACACGTAAACGGGATGATGAGTTATGGCTGATGTGCGTCCCTTCCGAGGCGTTCGCTACTCCGACTCCACGCTAAATAGCGCGCTGTGCCCTCCCTACGACGTGATCGGACCGGAGCTCGCCGTTTCACTGCGACGGCGGAAGTCGAACGCCGTTTTCCTGGAGCTGCCCCAGGGCGAGCCGCCCGCGAAGTACGAACGGGCCGCGGCGCTGTGGCGGCGCTGGACCGCGGACGGCACGCTGTCGCGCGACCCGAAGCCCGCGTTCTACGCGATCGAGGAGCGCTACAAGCTCAACGGCAAATCCTACACGCGCCGCGGCATCCTGTCGGCTCTCGGCGCCACGCCGAAGGCCGCGAAGTCGATCATCCCGCACGAGCGGACCTTGGCGAAGCCCAAGGT
>JBBQVX010000037.1:0-27412 GCA_038211115.1 Elusimicrobiota bacterium
CTATTTCTTCAGTTCTACGGCGGGGGCGTCGGCTTTTGCGGCCTTGATCGCGCGCTCGGTGCGGATGCGCAGCACGTCGTTGTAGGTCGCGAACACCAGAAGGCTCATCAGGAAGGCGATGCCGATCGTGTTGGCCTTTTCCATCGCCTCGTTGCTGGCGCGGCGGCCGCGCAGGCCCTCCCACCAGTAGAACGCGGCGTGGCCGCCGTCGAGGAGGGGCAACGGGAGCAGGTTGAAGAAGCCGATCGCCACCGAGATAAAGCCGATCAGGAAGACGAACTCCTCCCAGCCCGCGCGCGACGCGCGGGAGACCATCTGGAAAATGCCGACCGGGCCGGCCAGATCGGGGCGCTCTCGCTTATACAGCTTGCCCGCGATGGTCGTCACCGTCTGCTTGCTCTGCACCCAGCACAACCGCAGCGCCTCGCGCGCGGCGCCGAGCGGCCCGACGGACTTGTACTCGGCCTGGGGCATGATGCCGATCACGCCGCGCTCGCCGGTGTCGTCCTTCTTGGGGGTGACCTTGATCTCGATCTTCTTGCCTTCACGCTCGACCGACAAGGTGATCTCCTTCTCGGCGGAGCGGTGGATCGAGCTCGCGAGGTCCTCCCAACCGGTCAGCGCGCGGCCGCCGAAGGCCGTGATCTTGTCGCCGATTGCGATCCCGGCCTTGTCCGCCGGGTAGCCGACCATCATGTTGCCGATGATGGGCTCCTTCGAGGCCTCGGGGATGCCCTTGACCATGATCAGGCCGCTGTAGAGCGTAAACGCGAGAAGATAGTTCATCGCGGGGCCGGCGTAGACGATGAGCAGGCGCCGGTTCCAGGGCTGGCCGTAGTATTCGTCCTTCTTGGGCGTCTCGGCGCCGTCGACGGTGGGATCTTCACCGGCGGGCTTCACGAAGCCGCCGAACGGGATCGCGCACAGCGAGAAGCGCGTGCCGATCTTGTCCGTGAAGCCGATGAGCTCGGGGCCGAAGCCGAACGCGAACTTCTCGACGCGCACGCCGAGACGCCGGCACGCGAAGAAGTGGCCGGACTCGTGCAGGACGATCACGAGGCCCAGCGCGAAGGCGTTTGCGCCCACGGTGTGAAGAATGGACAAGATGGCGTTCATTTGCAGGACTCCTCGGCCCGGGCGCGCGCCCAGGCATCGACTTCGACGACTTCTTGGAACCCCGGAAGGCCGCCGCTCGGGGTGTACGCCGCCATGGTCTTCTCGATCACGCGCGGTATGTCGGTGAACTTGATGCGCCCCTACAGGAACGCCTCGACGGCGATCTCGTCGGCGGCGTTGAGCACCGCCGGCATCCCGCCGCCCTTGAGCGCGGCCTCGCGCGCGAGCGCCAGGCACGGGAAGCGGGAGAAGTCGGGGGCGCGGAACTCGAGCGTGCCGGCCTTGATCAGGTCGAGCGGCTCGACGACGCGGGCGCCGCGCTCGGGATAGGTCATCCCGTACTGGATCGGGAGCTTCATGTCGGGCACGCCCATCTGCGCGAGCACCGAGCCGTCGGAGAACTCGACGCCGGAGTGGAAGATCGACTGCGGGTGGATGACGATCTCCACCTGATCCCGCCGCAGGGAGAAGAGGTTCATGATCTCGATCAGCTCGAAGCCCTTGTTCATCAAGGTCGCGCAGTCGATCGTGATCTTCTTGCCCATCTTCCAGGTCGGGTGCTTCAGCGCCATCTCGGGCGTGACGTCCGCGAGGTCGCCCGTGTACTTGGCGAACGCGCCGCCGGAGGCGGTGAGGATCACGCGCTTGATGGTCTTGAGCGGGGCGGCCGCGCGCGGGTCCGGGTTTAAGCCCTGCACGCACTGGAAGATCGCCGACGGCTCGGAGTCCACCGGGACGATCTTCGCGTTCCAGCGCTCGGCCTCGCGCATGAATTGCGCGCCGGCCATGACCATCGGCTCCTTGTTCGCGAGCGCCACGATCTTGCCGGCGCGGATCGCGGCCAGGAGGGGAGCGAAGCCGACGCCGCCCACGACGGAGGTGAGCACGACGTCGACGTCGGGATGCGACGCGAGATCGCACAGCCCCTCGACGCCAGGAGCCAGGTGCTTGGCGCGGCCGTTGAGGCGGGCCTTGAGGTCGGCGCCCGCCTTCGGGTCGAACATCGTGACGGCGACGGCGCCGAACTCCTTGGCCTGCGCGGCGACGAGTTCGGCGTTGGAGTGCGCGGCGAGGCCGAACACGGAGAGGAGGTCGGGCATCTCACGGATGACGTTCAGCGCGTTGACGCCGATCGAGCCGGTGGAGCCGAGGATCGCGACTCGCTTCATTTGAAGGTCAGCGCGTAATAGACCGCGGGGGCGCAGAGGATGTAGGAGTCGAAGCGGTCGAAGACGCCGCCGTGCCCCGGCAGCAGCGCGCCGGAGTCCTTGGCGCCCGCGTCGCGCTTGACCATCGACTCGGCGAGGTCGGACAGCTGGCCCATCACGCCGATCACGACGCCGATCACGACGGCCTGGAGGGGGGTGACCGACTCGGAGAGCTTGAATTTCTGGAACGCGAGGCACACGCCGATCGCGGCGGCGAAGCCGGCGGCGGCGCCCTCCCAGGTCTTCTTCGGGGAGAGCGTCGGCGCGAGCGCGTGGCGGCCGAAGCCCCGGCCCGCGGCGTACGCGGCCGTGTCCATGGCCCACACGGCGGCGAAGGTCAGGAATGCGAACGCCTCGCCGTGGGGGCGAAGGTCGCGGATCAAGGCGAGGTGCGCGGGCATCCAGCCCGCGAACAAGGCTCCAAACAGAGTCAGCGCGACGCGGTCGAGCGAGTGGACCGGAGCGGCCATCTCGACGAGGACGACGAGAGCCGCACCCGCGGCCAGCGTCAGCGGAAGCGGGCCGCCGAGCGCCGCGCACGCGGCCAGGGCCGCGCCGAGCGCCACCGTCGGGACGAACTGGATGGGCCGGCCGCCGAGGCGAAGCATCAGCGCGTACTCATAGCAGCACAAGGCCGAGATCGCGGTCACGAAAAGGCCGTAGGCCAGGCCGCCCGCGTGGACGAGGTACAGCATCAAGGGAATCCCGACGAGCGCGGTCAGGACCCGGGGAAGAAGCATTCGTAAATTCTACAAAATACCGGCGGCTAGGGCTTCGCCGACAGGCCGCCGAAGCGGCGATCGCGCTTCTGGTAGTCCTCGAGCGCCGCGACGAGGTGCTCCTTGCGGAAGTCGGGCCACAGCACGGGCGTGACGTGGAGCTCGGCGTAGGCGACCTGCCAGAGGAGGAAGTTCGAGATGCGCATTTCGCCGGAAGTTCTGATCATGAGATCGAGTTCCGGCAAATTCGCCGTATACAGATTGTCGGCGATCGAGGCCTCGTCGAGCTGAGTGTCGCCCGAGGCGAGGGCCTTGTTCGCCGCGTCCAGGATCTCCTGGCGGCCGCCGTAATTGAGGGCGAGGACCAGGTTCAGGCCCGTGTTGTCCTTCAGGCGCTGGATCGCGCTGTTGAGCTCCGTGCGCACGGCGTCGGGCAGGGCCTCGAGGCGGCCGACCGCGGAGAGCCGGACGTTGTTCTTGTCGAGTTCGAGAGTCTCCTTGTTCAGCGCCCAGGACAAGAGCTTCATCAGCTCGCCGACTTCCTCCGCGGGGCGCAGCCAGTTCTCCGTCGAGAAGGAGTAGAGCGTGAGGGTCTTGATTCCGAGCTCGCCCGCGGCGCGGACGATCGCGCGGACGGAATCGACGCCGGCTTTGTGCCCGGCCACGCGGGGGAGGCCCCGGGCCGCCGCCCAGCGGCCGTTGCCGTCCATGATGACGGCGACGTGGCGGGGGAGCTTCGCGGGATCCAGCGGCACGGTCAGATCGTCGTGATTTCCTTCTCTTTCACCGCGAGCGATTCGTCGATCTGCTTCGTGAAGGAGTCGGTGAGCTTCTGGACACGCTGCTCGAGGCCGCGGAGATCGTCCTCGGTGATCTCCTTGGACTGGAAGGCCTTCTTGAGCTTGTTGAGGCCGTCCTGGCGGTCGTTGCGCACGCCGACCTTGAACTCCTCGCCGAGCTTCTTGACCATCTTGACGAGGTCCTTGCGGCGATCCTCGGTCATCATCGGAAGCGAGATGCGGAGCATCTTCCCGTCGTTCTGCGGCATCGCGCCGATGTCGGCCTTCTGGAGGGCCTTCTCGATGTCCTGCAAAGTGGTGGGGTCCCAGGGCCGGATCTCGAGCGTGCGCGCCTCGGGCACGGAGACGGCGGCGACCTGCTTGAGGGGGACGAGGGAGCCGTAAGCCTCGACCTTCACGGACTCGAGCATCATCGGGTTCGCGCGACCGGTGCGCATGACGGACAGGTCCTTCTGCATGCGCGCCATGCGTTCCTTCATGGCGGCTTCCATCTGGGCGACGACGGCGTCGGCGGCTTGAGTGGCCATGGTGTTACTCCGTGGTGATGAGAGTGCCGACCTTCTGGCCGGCGACGGCGCGGGCGATGTTGCCCTTCACCGCCAGGTCGAAAACGACGACGGGCATGCGGTTCTCCATGCACAGCGTCAGCGCGGTCGTATCCATGACCTTGAGGCGCTGCTTGATGCTGTCCATGAACGTGAGCTTCTCGAATTTCTTGGCGGTCTTATCCTTCTTCGGGTCGGCGGTGTACACGCCGTCGACTTTCGTCGCCTTGAGCACGACCTCGGCCTCGATCTCGACGGCGCGCAACGCGGCCGCGGTGTCCGTCGTGAAATAGGGGTTGCCCGTGCCGCCCGCGAAGATCACGACGCGGCCTTTCTCGAGGTGGCGGATCGCCTTGCGGCGGATGTAGGGCTCGGAAAGCTTGTTGATCTCGACGGCGCTCTGCACGCGCGACGGCACGCCGAGCGACTCGAGGGCGTCCTGGAGGGCGAGCGCGTTCATCAACGTCGCGAGCATGCCCATGTAGTCGGCCGTCACGCGGGAGATCGCGGCTCCGCGGTCCTGCTCGCCGCGCCAGATGTTTCCGCCGCCGACGACGATGGCGATCTGTAGGCCGTGCTCGTGCGCGAGCTTGATCTCGGCGACGATGGACGACAGCGCGTCCGGCTTTATGCCGTGCGACGCCTCGCCGCACAAAGACTCGCCGGAGAGCTTGAGGAGGACCCGTTTGTACTTCTTAGTCCCTGGCATCCGCGAGGATTATTCGCCCAGCTGATAGCGGACGAAGCGCGTCACCGTGATGGTCGCGCCGAGCTTGGCGCCGGCGGCCTTCACGAACTCGGTGACGGGGGTCTTGTTGTCCCGCACCGAGATCTGGTCGAGGAGGCACCACTGCTGGTATAAGAGCTTGTTGATCTTGCCCTCGATGATCTTGGGGATCGACGCCTCGGGCTTGCCTTCTTTGCGCAGGATCTCGGTGTGGATCTCCTTCTCCTTCTCGATGTCCGCGACGGGGACCTCGGCGCGCGTCAGGTACTTGGGGGAGAAGCCGACGATCTGGAGCAGGAGCTCCTTCGCGAGCTCGGCCACTTCAGGGGACTTGGCGGCGGCCTCGGTGGAGGTCGTGATTTCGACGAGCGCGCCCTTCTTCGCGGGCACGGCCATGTCGGTCTGGTGGGCGTAGCCGGCGACGAGGCCGAAGCCCTTGAGCTCGAAGCGATCGAAGCGGCGCAGCGCCATGTTCTCGCCGAGCTTGCCGACGAGGGGCTTGACGAGCTCCTCGTTGGCGGACTCGACGCTCTTGAGCTGGCCGGCGGCGGCCTTCTCGACGACGGACTTCACCAGCGCCTGGAAATCGGGGCCCTTGGCCACGAAGTCGGTCTCGGAGTTGAGCTCGATGATCGCGCCGACCGTTCCGGAGGTCCGGAACGCCACCGCGCCTTCCTTGGTCGTGCGGGCGGACTTCTTCGCCGCGTCGGCCATACCCTTCTTGCGAAGCAAGGTCAGGGCTTCGTCGTAGTTGCCCTTCGCCTCATCCAAGGCGCGCTTGCAGTCCATCATGCCCGCGCCGGTCTTCTCGCGCAGGTCCTTGATCAGTTGGGTGGAATCGACGGTGGGCATTTTAATTCGAGGCCTCTTGGGCCGAGGGTTCTTCGGCGGCGTACACGACGTCCGCGGTCTGGGCCTCGGCGGTCTCGGCGGCGGCGGCGGCGAGCATCTGCTGCTCGGCGGCGGCGACGGACTCGGCGTTCTTCGCGGCCTCGAGGATACCCTTACCTTCGAGGACGGCGTCGGCGACGAGCTGGCAGAACAGCTTGATCGAGCGGGCGGCATCGTCGTTGCCCGGGATCGGATGGTCGATCAGGTCGGGATCGCAGTCGGTGTCGCAGACGGCGACGATCGGAATACCCAGCTTGCGGGCTTCCATGACCGAGAGGTCCTCTTCGACCGGGTCGACGACGAACACGATGTCGGGTAGCGTGTTGAGGCCGCGCAGGCCGGAGAGGTTGCGCTTGAGCTTCGCCATCTCCTTGTTGAGGCGGGAGACTTCCTTCGTGGGGAGAACCGCGTAGATGCCTTCGGTCTGCCACTTCTCGATTTCCTCGAGACGCTTGACGGACTTGCGCAGGGTGGCGAAGTTGGTCAGCGTGCCGCCGAGCCACTTCTCGGAGACGTAAGAGGCGCCGCAGCGCTCGGCCTCGGCTTTCAGGATGTCCTGAGCCTGCTTCTTCGTGCCGACGAAGAGGAACTTCTTGTTGGCGGCGGCGGCGTCGGAGACCCACTGCGCGACCTTCTTGATTTCCTTGGCGGTCTTCTGGAGGTCGATGATGTGAATGGCGTTGCGCTCGCCGAAGATAAAGCGGGACATCTTGGGATTCCAGCGGCGGGTCTGATGACCGAAGTGCACGCCGGCTTCCAGCATAGCCTTCATAGAGACGTTGATCATGAGCGGGTTTTAATCCTCCGAGAATGGGACAGCGAAAAATTCTAGCAAATACTCGACGAATAAGCCATCGGCCGTTTATTTCGGTGCGACTTTCGCGGCGGGGTCGGGAAGCGTGAGCGCGTACTCCCGCCACCGAGGCTCCATCGCGAGCATACAGCGTAGCCCTTCTTCGACGCCGATCGGGGGCGAGTCCGGGGCGAGGCGCCGGACTTTGTCCGTGATGAGGCTGCTCTCCTTCGGCCGTGCGGCGGGCGCCTTGAACTCGCCGGCCGGAACCGCCTGGATCAAGGACTCGTCGAGGGCGAACGCCCGCGCCGCGCGGCGCGCGAACTCGGCCCGGGAGATCTCTTCGGCGCCCACGGCGTGGAAGATGCCGCCCACGCCGGAGGCGACCAGCGCCGTCGTGATCTCCGCCAGGTTCTCGACGTACGTCGGATTGTAGCGGACGTCGGCCACGCGCATCTGCTTGCCGTCCTGCAGGTTCTTGCGCACCTGGAGGACGAAATTCTTCGGCTCCCACTGCCAGCCGTAGGCGCCGGACGTGCGGATCACGAGGTTGCGGGGGTCGCAGGCGAGCACGCCGCGCTCGGTTTCGGCCTTCTGCCGGCCGTACTCGTTGATGGGGGACGGAGAGTCTTCCTCTGTATAGTGCCCTTTGACGCCGTCGAACACGTAGTCGGACGAGTAGAAGACCATGCGGGCACCGAGCTCCCTGCAGGCACGGGCCACATTAAGGGTGCCGTCCACGTTCACCCGGCGGGTCTCCTCCGGGTGCAGTTCGCAGTAGTCGACGAAGGGATTGGCGGCGGGAACGGCGACCACGGAGGGGCGCTGGGCGGCCAAAAGGGCGTGGACCTGGACCGCGTCCCGCATATCCAGCTGCAGGAAGCCCCCGGAAGCGTGCGTATGGTAGGTCGCGGCCGCGACCGGGGCCCCCTGGGCGGTCCAGGCCCGCAAAAGGGCGTTCCCCACCAGCCCGGTGCCCCCGATGACCACGACCTTGCCGCTCATGACGGGAGTGTAGCAAAAACGCGTCTATTTCGTTATTTCCCTCACGAGGACCCCCCCAGGGGGGGTCCGAAGGCCCAGGCGCTACCGTTTGGGCGTGTTATACTTAATCATCGACCAGAAAACGCTTCGCCGGACCGGTACGATGACCGCCTGGGCGCTCTTGTGGACCGTTTCTCCCGCGGCGGCCCAAGACCCCTTATCCCGGCGCCCTCCCGCGATGGGGGAGGCCAATATGGCCGTCGCCTACCCCGGAGCGGCCGGTCCGGCCTCTCTGAATCTCCTGTATGACGCCGCCAAGGCCCGCCGGCCGACTCCGGCCGAGATCACGGTCGCCGGTCCAACGCCGCAGCACCCCGAACCGGTTGGCTCGCCGAACAAGCGCCTGGAGACCCTTTACCGCCGCCCCGCCGTCAGCGCCCTCCACCAGCAGCTCGTCGTCCCGGTCCCCGACGCCACGCCGGCCTACCGCCGCACCTTCAAGATCATGCTCGCCAACCCCGACAAGACCGACCGCTGGGACGACATGATCCTCCGCTACTCCAAGATCTACAAGCTCGACTCCCGCCTCTTAAAGTCCATCATGGCCGCCGAGTCCGAGTTCGACCCGAAGGCCGTCTCTCCGTCCGGCGCCCGCGGCCTCATGCAGGTCATGCCGGTCACCTCCGAGGGCGTCGGCATCTCCGCCCGCAAGCTCAACGATCCGGCCTCGGGCGTGAAGGCCGGCGCCGCCTACATCCAGGTCCTGTTCAAGGCCGCGTGGAAGATCTTCAACCTCAAGGGCGTGCGCTACACCGATGCGCCGATGTGGGTCGTCCAGCGCGTGATCGCCGCCTACCACGCGGGCCCGAAGTTCCTCACGAAGCTCAAGCTCTACCCGTCGACCCACGCCTACGTCCGCAAGGTCATCCTGTTCTACCACTCGAAGGTCACCGACCTGCGCCGCCCGGGCAAGGTCCAGCTCGAGCTCCCCGCGTACAGCGAGGCCGTGACCCCGAGCGGCTCGATGTACTAAGATAGCCGGGATGAGACTTCTCCTCGGCTCGCTCCTCCTGCTCGCGGCCTGCGCCGGGCCCAAGCCCTGCACTCGCACGCTGTGCGTCACCAAGCTCGAGGGGACGGTGGAGCTCGCCGGCTGGAGCGGCAGCGTCCGCGAGAGCGCCGTCACCCCGAAGCCGCCAGTCGTGTCCGACACCGCCGTGACCGTCGTCAACGGCACGGCGGAATTCATCAACGGCACGACGCGCGTGACCGCGGCGGAAGGCTCCTCCTTTAAGTTCTCGGTCTCGACGCGCGCGGTCTCCGCGATCGAGGTTTCCTCCGGCGCGGTCACGATCGCGCTGCCGGCCGGCTCGCCCTTCACCCTGACGGCCGGCTCACACTACGACCTCCCGAAGCGCTGAACCGGAGGGGAGTGTCAGGCTTGCCGGATTCCAGTATTTGAGGCCGGCCCTCCCGGAAAATACTGGAATCCGGCAAGCCTGACACCGCCATTCTTTGCTTAAATAGCGGCCATGAAGAAGGCGCTCATCACCGGCATCACCGGACAGGACGGCTCGTACCTCGCGGAGTTCCTGCTCAAGAAGGGCTACGAAGTGCACGGCATCAAGCGCCGCGCCTCCCTCTTCAACACCGACCGCATCGACCATCTGTTCCAGGATCCGCACGAGAAGAAGCTGCGCTTCATCCTGCACTACGGAGACCTGACCGATACGTCGAGCCTGCTGCGCGTGATGCAACTCGTCAAGCCCGATGAGATCTACAACCTCGGAGCGCAGAGCCACGTCGCCGTCAGTTTTCAGGAGCCCGAGTACACCGCGAACGTCGACGCCCTGGGGACCCTGCGCCTGCTCGAGGCGATTCGCACGCTCGGCTGGGCGAAGAAGACCAAGTTCTACCAGGCCTCGACGTCGGAGCTGTTCGGAAAGGTCCAGGAGATTCCGCAGCGCGAGACGACGCCCTTTTATCCGCGCTCGCCGTACGGCGTGGCCAAGCTCTACGCGTACTGGATCACGGTCAACTACCGTGAGGCCTACGGCCTCTACGCGTGCAACGGCATCCTTTTCAACCACGAGAGCCCGCGCCGCGGCGAGACGTTCGTGACGCGCAAGATCACGCGCGGCCTCGCGCGCATCAAGCTCGGCCTCGATCAGAAGATCTGGCTCGGAAACCTGGACGCCAAGCGCGACTGGGGCCACGCGCGCGATTTCGTCGAGATGATGTGGCTGATGCTCCAAAAACCCAAGCCCGCCGACTACGTCGCCGCGACGGGCCGCCAGAACTCCGTGCGCCAATTCGTCGAGGCGACGGCGTCCGAACTCGGATTCGACCTCGTCTGGAAGGGCAAGGGCGCCGCGGAGAAAGGCGTGGACGGCAGGACGGGGCAGACGCTCGTGGAGCTCGACCCGCGCTACCTGCGCCCCACCGAGGTGGACACTTTGCTCGGCGACGCGCGCAAGGCCCGCAAGGAGCTCGGCTGGAAGCCGCGCGTGAGTTTCGACGAGCTCGTCCGCGAGATGGCGCGCGAGGACCTGGCCGTTGCCGAGCGCGAGGCGCTCGTCAAGAAAGCCGGCTACTTCAGCCCGCCTCGCGCGGCCGACTGATCAGCCCTGATATAGCACGACGCCGGCGACGATCGCCGCGACGACGGACACGCTGATCGCGACGTAGAGGAGCAGGCGAATCTCCTCGTCCCAGCGGAACAGCGGCTGCGAGGGGGAGCGCTCCGTCACGGGCGAAACGGCGGGCGCGGCCGGCGCCGGAGCGGCCAAGACGGCGGCGGGGGGAGCGGGCGGCGGAGTCGGGGGCGGCACGGACTTCGGCAGCGGCGTGAGGTAACCCTCGACCTCCTTCGCGATCTCGCGACGACGAGCCTCGCCGGCTTCTCGGACGTGCTGAGCCTCGTCCTCCGCGGGAGCGGGCGCCGCGCGCTTGCCGCGGGCTTCGCGCTCGGCCTCGACGTCCGCGTACAAGCGCGCGCGCTCCTCATCGAGAGCGTGGCGCATCTCCGCCACCTCGCGGTCGGCGCGCGCGCGAAGCTCCTGCTTGAACTTCTCGGCCTTGGCCCGGTTCTGCTCGGACTCGGCGGCGAGGCGGCGCATGCCGGCGGCGAGCTCCTTCTGCACGCGCTCACCCTCCATGTCCTGCCGGATTTGGGCCTCATGAGCCTTCTCGAACGCCTCGACGCCCTCGCGGCGGATTTGCTCCGCGTTCTCGACGGCCTGCCGCGACTTCTCCTCGGCGGCGGCCGCGCGTTCGTCGAAGGTCTTCTGCAGGCCGTCGATGACGGCTTGCAGGCGGCGGGACTCGTCCTCGCTGCGGCGGGTCAGCAGGCGGGCCTGATCGAGCGACGCCTGGGCGCCGGACATCGAGCGGCTCAGCTCCTCGGCGCGGGCGCGGGCGGCGAGCAGCTCGGCATCGGTCTTCTCCAGGCGCAGGGCCATGGACTCGGAGGTCGCGCGCGCCTCGGCGGTCGTGGCGAGCCGTTCCTCGTGGGCGGCGCGAGCCGCATCGAACTCGGATTCCAGGGACTTCAGCTCGGCCTCGAGCTCGCGGCGCTGACGCGCGGCGGCCTCGAGCTCGGAGCGCTGGCGTCGGCCCGCTTCGTCGAGCACCAGGTTCGAGGAGTCGGATTTCTCGAGCGCGATCTTGCCCGCGGCGACCTCGCGGCCGAGGGATTCGATCCGCTCGCGGGACGCGGCGAGCTCGGCGTCGGCCCGGGCGAGGCTCGCGGTCGCGGTCTCGAGCGACGCCCGCGCCGCGGACGCTGCGTCTTTGGCCTGTTCTCGCGAAGCGCCCGCTTCCTCGAGGTCGGCGCGGAGCGACTCGATGTGCGCCTCGTGCCCGGCGTTCTTCTGGCGCAGCTGGGAGAGGTTGCGGCGCGCGGCCGCGATCTCCTCGTCGCGTTTGCGCGCCTCGGTGGCCGCAGCATCGCCCTTCGCGGCGAGCGCGCGGGCCTCGTCGCGCGCGCGCGCCAGCTCCGCCGAGACAACGGCGGCGGCCTGCTCGGCCCTGTCGGCGCGGGATAGCAGCGCGTCGCGCTCCCCGGTGAGGCTCTTCAGCGAGGCCTCGAGCTCGGCGGCGCGCGACGTCAGCGCGGATCCGGTCGCGGACAGCTCGGCTTCGGCCTCGGCGCGGCGGATGCGCTCGGCCTCGAGGGCCGCTCCGAGCTGCGCGCGGGCCTCGGCGGCGACTTTCAGCGTATCGTCGAGCTCGCGCGCGAGCGACGTCGAGGAGGCCGCCTCGCGGTGCAGCGCCGCGGCGGTCTCCTGCAGCTCGTCGGAGCGCGACGTGAGCTCGCGCACGCGCTCGCGCAGGCGCTCCTTGGCCTTGAGCTCGGTCTCGAGCTCGATCGAGCGCGCGCGCAACCGGCGCTCGAGTTCCTCGACGCGGACCTCGAGGCGGACCGCGTCCAGCGCGTCGTCCTCGGGGGCGGCGGAAGCAGGGCGCAGCGGGGCGTCGGACGGCGGCGCGCCGGCGGCGGGCGCCGCGGCGGCCGGGGCGGGCGTGAGGGGATTGGGGTTAGGTTCCGGGTTTTCCACGTTCCAAATCCTTGCGGAGGCGGTCGAACGCGTCGGTCTGCTCTTTCCAGCGCTCGCGCAGCGCGCGGCGCTCGGCGTCCATCTCGTCCTCGAGCTTGGCGCGCGTGTCCTCGAACTCCGCGCGCAGGATCGCGCGCTCTTCCTCGAGGGCCGCCTCGCGGCGCGAGAGCTCCGCGACGAGGCGGGCCTGAGACATGGACTCCGCTTTGCGGGCGGCGGCCACCGCGGCCTCGCCGCGCTCGCGCTCCTGCTTCGTCGCCGCGGTGAGATTCATGATCTCGATGCGCATGCGGTCGCGGTACTCGCCGAGCGCCGTGATCGCAAAGCGCGCCTTTTCCGCGGCCGCGGCTTCGGCGCGGCGCGAGGCCTCGAGCGCGCGCTCCGCGTGCTCGGCATGGGTCTGCGCGACGCTCAAGCCCTGCGCGTAGGCCGTCTGCCCCTGTTCGCGCGCCTCGCGCATCGCGGCGGCGCGCGTCTCGTTGAGGAGGACCTCGGTCTCCGCCATGCGCGCGGCTGCGTCGCGACGGGCCTGGCGCGCCAACTGGAGCTCCTCGGCGGCCGCCTCAGTCTCGTGGTGCAGGCGCGCGCGCTCGTCGCGCAGCGCGTCCTCGAGCCGCGCCGGCAGCTCGGCCTCGAGCCGGCGCGCCTTGTCGAGCGCGCGCTCGCCCTCGACGCGCAGGGCCTCGGCGCGCTCGACCATTCCGGCGCTCTCGATGAGCACGCGGGAACGCTCGGCCGCGAGCGCCTGCCCCGCCGCGCGCTCCCGGGCCTGTGCGCCGGCCGCGTCCTCGCGCGCCTTCGAGATCTCTTCGACGAGGCGCTGGGCCTCCCGCTCGAAGCCGGCGGAGGTCGCGGTCATCGTGCGGACCTCCGACTCGAGCGCGGCCAGACGCGCAAGCGCGACGCGCTCCGAGCCCTCGGCGCGCACCGTGCGCGCGGCCGCGGCGTCCGCCTCGCGCTGCGCGTCGGCACGCTCGAGCTCGAGGCGCGCCGCGAGGGACTCGCGTGAGGCCGCGTCGGCGCGCGAGCCCGCGAACTCGCGCTCGCTCGTCTGCGCGCGCTGCAGTGCCGCGTCGAGGCGGGCGCGCAGAGAGGCGATCTCGGCGTCCTGCGCGTCGGAGCCGAGCATCACGCGGTCGAGCCGCGCCTGCAGCTCGCGGCCCGCGTTCTGCCGCGCCATCGCTTCGCGTTCCCAGTCCTCGGCGCGCGCCGCGGACTGGTCGGCGCTGAAGCGGGCCGTGTCGCGCGCCTCGAACGCGCCCTCGACGTCCTGCCAGGCCTTCTTGGCCTCGTCGCGTGCCGCCGCCCGCGCCGCGCGCTCGTCGCGCAAAGTCATCGCGAGGCGAGTGAGGCCGTCCTTCATGCGCTCGCGCACCTCGCGCTCGCGCTCGAATCGCGCATCCTTTTCCTCGAGACGCTCCTTCAGCTCGCGGATCTCCGCCCGCGCCTGCTCGAGGTCTCTCTGCGCGTCGCGCAGCTCCGCGTACGCGCCGGCGGGGGGAATCACCAGGTCCGCGAGCCGCCCGCCGAAGCCTTCGACGGGCGCTACGTCGCCGCGCTCGTGCGTGCGCGCGCGCGAAGCGATCACCTCTTCAACCTCGCGGCTGAAGTCGTCTTTCCAGGCGTGGAGCGGATCCATGGGCCTTGGGAGTATAGGAGGGGGGTGTTACAAAGACAAGTCTGGGGCATGCAACTTTTTCGGGGGCCCGATCGTAAGATAAGGATGATAGATTCCAATAACGACTGCCTGGGTCTTAAGGCCCATGGAAGAAATAGGACTCCGGGCCCTGACTTTTGCGCGCGGCCGGGGACATCCTCGCGGCATGGGAACTAGACGCCGCGTCCGCGCGGCCGCCCTCGCCGCCGCGCTGATCGCCTTGGGGCTGGCCGTCCGCCGCCCGCGGCTCGTGCCCGAGCTGCGCCCGGGCACACGAAGCCGGCCGCCCGCGGCCGTCGCGGTCCCCGACGCGGTGCTCGCGTCCGCGATCGCGTGGCCTCCCGCGTCCGGGCTCGCCGGCGCGCCCCCGGGCGCGGCCCTCGCCGCGGCGCGGCGAAACGCGGGCGCAGGCGAGGGCGACTGGCGCGACGCGCTCGTCGACCGGACGCTCCCGCCCCCGGAGTCCGCCCGCGCGGCGTCCGTCTTCTCCTCCGCCGCGCGCGCAGGCGGCGCGCTCGGCGGCGCGCTCGGCGGCGCGCCGTCCTCGGCCGAGACCGATCACGTTCCGGCCTCCGGGCCGAGCGGGTCTCCGTTGCCGGTTCGCGGCGGAGCAGGCTCCGTTTCCGCGCGCGCGGACACGCCGCCGGACGCGGACGCCGTTTCCGCGCGGCGCACGCCCCTCGCCCGCGGCCCCGCGGATTCCGACGACTGGAACGGCGAGGACGAAGACGGCTCGCGCTCGGTCGCTCCGCCCTCCGGCGGCGAAGGCCCCGGCGCGGGGACTTGGACCCGGCGGCGTTCGCGCGCCTTCCCGCTGTTCCGGCCGCCGCGCCGCGCGGAGGCTCCGCCACACCGAGCCGCCGAACGCCGGAAGGTCAGGCCCCTGCTTCTCTCCAAGGCGCTCGGTCGCGGCGCCGTCCATCCGCCGCCCGCGTCCGTCGAGCCTCCCGCTTTCCCGGCCCTCACTGCGCGCAAGCCGGCGCTCCTGCCCGACGGCTCGCCCTCGCCCGTGCGCCCGCTCGAGCTCCTCCTCCTCGAAGACCGCGACCCCCGGCCCGCGGGGCCCGCATGCCGCAAGCGCGGGCCGCATTGGGACGACGGCCCCGCCTGGCACGACGGCGCCGCGCGCGGGCTGGCCGAGGACGCCCGCTGGCAGTGGCTCTGGAAGGAGAACGCGCTCTGGTGGGCGGTCCGAGAGAAGGAGGACCCGCTGCTGCTCCACCGCGGCCTCTGGTGGAGCAAGCGTAAGGGAGTCTGGTTCGCGCTCCACGGCGGCGAGCTGTGGAGCTGGCGCCGCTTCTCGGACTGGGACGCCGAAGGGCTGATCCGCCTCCAGGACGGCGTTGAGCTCGCGTACAGCGCCGACTACACGAAGGTCGCGGTGATCACCCCCGGCGCCGGCGCCGTGCTGTACGACGCGTACACCGGCGCGGAGCTCGGGGAATGGCTCGAGGAGGAGCTCCCGCGCCGCCGCCCGCGCGCGCCCGCCGGCCTGCGCCTGCAGCGCGGGATTTGATATTCTCAGGACGATGCGATTGCTTCTCGCCCTGCTCGCCGCCGCCGCCCTCGCGCGGCCGTCCGCCGCGCAGGACGAGTACGGCTCCCGCGGCCTTTTCCCGGTCTATCAGTCCGGCAACCAGTGGGTGATCTTCGACAAGCCGCGCAAGTCGGGGGAGATGAAGGACCTCCTCCCGGGCTCGCGCTTCCTGATCGTCGGAAGCCTCGGCGCCGACCTCTTCGTCGTCGGCCGCACGTCCGCGACCTACGGCGCCGTCTGCCGGAATAAGAAGCCCCTGAAGCTGCGCGCGGCGCTGCTCAAGGGCCCGCGCTCGACCGTCGGCGACCCCGTGATGGCGATCAAGGTCCCCGACAGCTTCCAGCTCAAGGGCTCGCGCGCGCGCTACGACGCGCTCGAGAACGCCGTCGATGAACCCCTGTACAAGCTGCTCGGCTCGACGCTGACCGCCGCCGCGCTGGAGGAGGGGAAAACCGGCGCGTACCGCTTCCGCGCGGACGACGAGGGCTCCGCCGCGTTCCTCGCGGCCCCGACGTCCGACAAAATCTCGATGAAGATCGACTTCGCGGCGCATCCGCCCGTCGCCGGCCTCGCCGCGCCGACCGCGCTGATCACCGACGCGCAGATCTCCTCGTCCCACCGCCGCTGCCTGCGCCTCGCCGACGGCGACCGCCTCATCGGGCGCTGCGTCGAGATGCCGCACGATCTCATGAGCGAGACGGCCCAGCTCCGCTTCGTCGCCTACGATCCCGGCGGCAACGGCAGCCCCTTCCTGCTCGCCTACACGAAGGGCGAGCCGCTGTGGGGCCACGAGCGCTGGGGCTTCGCGCTGCGCGGCGGCGGCGCGCGCCTGTTCCTGCGAGACGCGATGGACCCGAGGTGCCGGGAAGGGTTCTAAACGCTACAAGGCTTTCCGCAAATGCGTTTGCGCCGGGCTTCCCGGACCCGGCGTCCCGCGTCAGTGATTCTCTTTTTTAAGCATCCCGACCAACGCCCACCCCATCACGAACAGCGCGATGATCTTCGGCGCGAGCGCCGAGAGCAGCCCCCGCAGCTGACCGTTGTAAAAAACGCGATGCGCCGCGATGATCACGGTCACCGCCATGATCACTTTCAAGCAGACGCTCGTCAGGTTCTCCCAGTCCACCGCGTCCGGATTGACCACGTGAGCCAGGCGCCGCTTGTCGCCCCAGGACATCGAGGTGATCTCGATCCCGGCCCACGTCGCGAACGTCTCCTTGCGGCTCCAGGCCACGCGGCCCTTGCCCGAAGCGGTCTGGCCCGCCGGCAGCTGGAGCGTGAAGGCCAGCACGGACTTCTCCGCGAGCTCGGCCTGCGTCTCCACCTTGAAGCCCTTGGCCGAGACGTCGTGCGCGATCGCGCGGTCGTCGATCGCCTCTCCGCCCTTGAGCGGGCGCAGCTCGACGTTCAGATCGGTGAGAAACCGCGCGCCTCCGCGCTTCTCGTCGTCGCTCATGGCGTCGTCCCCTGGAACGGCATCGCGACTTCCGGCTTCGGGCCCGCCTTCGGCTTCGGCGGCCCCAGCACGAGCTGGAGCAGGAACTCGCGGTAGGCCGGCAGCGACGCGTCGAACTCGGCGCGCGGGGCGCGCAGACGAGCGGTGAAGATTCCCGAGCCGTCGGGAATGAGGATCGTCTCGGTCACGATCACGGCGGTCTCGCTGCCGACGAGAGAGCCTTCCGCGTAGCGGTATTTCGTGGCGCGCGCCGCGAGGCCGGCCCGCGGCGCGACCGGGACCTCAAAAACCCCGCCGCGATACTCGACGCTCGCCGACGCCGAGCGCCGCAGCTCCGAGACGGCCGCCTCCCAGCCCGCGAAGCCGGGCGCCGCGGCCGTCGTGAAGAACACGGCGATCTGCGCCGCTCCGCCCGGCCGCTGCCACGCGATCCCCGCGGGCGCGCGCCGAGGCTCGCCCCATTTCAGCGTGTCGCGCCAGGACAGCAGCGGCTCCTCGTGAAGGGGCATCTCCCGCGTCCGCATCGTGCCCTCGACCTTCACCGGCTCCGCCGCGCCGAGCTCGCGCAGGCGCGCGGCGACGACCGGCGCCCACTGCGTGCCGATGAGCGCGCCGCGCACCGCGAGTAGCGCCTTCGTCTCGTAGGCAGGCCCGCTCTCGAACTCGCGCATGTCCGTGTCGCGCGCCAAAGTCGGCCGCTTGAGAAACGGCGTCAGCCAGTGAAGGACGATGCGCCCCGCGCGCTCCATCGCGACGCCGAACTCCGGAAAGCGGGTGTCGAAGCCGTGATCGCCGAGATACGCGGCCTTGCCGGGACGCAGCACGACCGAGCGCTTGAACTCCGAGTCCTGCGGGACGATCAGCTGATACCGAACGCCTCTCGCGGGCACGGACGCCGCGCGCAGCGCGTAGCGCCCCGCCGGCAAGTCGAAGAACACGACGTAGCCGTTCGCCGCGAGCCCCGACACGGCGAACTCGCCCGGGACCGGGACGCCCTTCTCGTCGAGCGCCACGATCCTCGCCGTGTCGGCCGGGCGGGTCGACTTGTGGAACAGCGCGCCGTGCGCGTCCGCGCGCACGATCAGCATCCCCTGGTCGAGGCCCGAGCGCGCCGGCGGGCGGCGGACCGTCGCGCAGGCGGACAGGCCGGCGGCGGCGAGGAGCAGAACGCGTCGTCTCACAGGCGGGAGTGTACCACCCGGACACCCTCCGCGCAAGTCTGGTATAATCGGGCCGTACATGGACGATTTCAACCTCGAGCAGCTCACGAAAGAGATCGTCGTCGAGCGCTTCAAAGGCATCGAGGACGCGCCGTCCGCCGCGGGCGAGATCGCCCGGCAGATCGTCACCAAGGCGATCACCGGCACCTCCGCCCGCCAGGCGCCGCGAGACAGCGTCCACGCCGCCTGCCGCGGCCTCATGTCCGGCATGCTCCTCCTCGAAAAGGACCTCCCGCGCACCGCCGTCGAGATCCTCCTCCAGATGGGCGCCGTCGCCGAGGCCACCCATCAGGATCCCGCCGAGCTCATGACCTGGGCCATGGAGGGCATTGCCCCGATCGCGAAGCTCGCGGGCGGCCAGACGTGCGCCTCCGTCGAGGAGGCCATCGAGCACTCGTTCATGGGCGCGGGCCAGGTCTTCGCTCAAATCAGCACGACGGCGGGCTCGTGAAGATCGCGCTAGCGCAGATCGACACGACCGTCGGCGATCTGCGCGGCAACTCCGAAAAGATCCTCGCCGCGCTCGACGAGGCCGCCCGCCGCGGCGCGGCCCTCGCCGTCTTCCCCGAGCAGACGCTCGGCGGCTACCCGGCGCTCGACCTCTGGGAGGAGCCCGGCTTCGCCGAGGCCAACGAGAAGGCGCTCGCCGCCCTCGCGAAGAAAATCCGCGGCACCGCGGCGCTCGTCGGCTACGTCTCCCGCAGCAAGGACAAGGTCGGCAAGCCGGTCCGCAACTCCGCGGCGCTCCTGCACCGCGGCAAGGTCGTCGCGATCCGGCACAAGACCCTTCTGCCCACCTACGACGTCTTCGATGAGGCGCGCTACTTCGAGCCCGCGTCCGGGAACAAGCCGATCTCCTGGGGCGGCCTCAAGCTCGGCGTCACGATCTGCGAGGACGCGTGGGCCAAGGATCCGTCGACGTCGCGCCGCCTCTACTCGGCCGACCCCGTCGCGGCCCAGGCCAAGGCGGGCGCGGACATCCTCCTCAACCTTTCGGCGTCGCCGTACCTGCGCGGCAAGACCGAGGTCCGCAAGAAGCTCCTCGCCGAGCACGCGAAGCGTCTGAAGAAGCCGCTGCTCTACTGCAACGCGGTCGGCGGCAACGACGAGATCGTCTTCGACGGAGGCAGCCTCGCGTACGATTCCAAGGGGAAGATTCGCGCGCGCGCGGCGTTCGCGGCGCAGGACCTTCTCGTCATCGACGTGAAGACGTGGGAAGGCGCGTCGCTCGCACCCGAGCCTTCGCCCATCGGCCAGGTGGGGGAGATCCTCACGCTCGGCATCAAGGACTTCGCGCTCAAGTGCGGCCTGCAGACCGCGTTCATCGGCCTGTCGGGCGGCATCGACTCCGCGGTGGTCGCGACGCTCGCGTCCCGCGCGCTCGGCCCGCACCGCGTGGTGGGCGTGACGATGCCGTCTTCGTACTCGTCGCAGGGAAGCCTCGACGACGCGCAGGCGCTCGCGAAGAACCTCGGCATCGAACTGCGCACGGCGCCGATCGCCGGGATCTACGACGCGCTTCTCAAGACGCTGGGCGAGAAGTGGGGGAAGGGCACGCCGGACTTGGCCGAGCAGAACCTGCAGGCGCGCGCACGCGGCGTCATCCTGATGGGCCTCGCGAACAAGTCCCACCGCGGCTTCGTCCTCACGACGGGCAACAAGTCCGAGCTCGCGGTCGGCTACTGCACCCTATACGGCGACATGTGCGGGGCGCTGGCTCCGCTCGCCGACGCGCCCAAGCGCCTCGTCTACGAGCTCGCGCATTGGCTCAACGCCGACCGCGAGCTGATCCCCGCGAACTCGATCTCGAAGGCGCCGTCCGCCGAGCTGAAGCCGGACCAGAAAGACCAAGACGACCTGCCGCCGTACGACCAGGTCGACGACGCGCTCGAGGCCTGGGTGCAGTCGCGCCTCGAGCCGGGGCGCGTGGCGCGCGCGGTCGGCGACCGCGCCGTGGCCGAGACCTTGCTCGACCGCATGGACTGGAGCGAGTTCAAGCGCCGCCAGGCGCCGCCGGCGATCAAGATCTCCTCGAAGGCGTTCGGCGTCGGCCGCCGCATGCCGATCGCGAAAGCCGGCTGGCGCGTACGCGCCGGGCTTTAGCCCGCGGATCTCGATCGGCGTTAGGCTGGAGCTACCGTAACCAGTGGCGAATTTCTTATTTTCCCATTACAATCCGAAGCCTCCTATCTTTACGCGCCGGATTCAACAGACCAACACATGAGCCGTCGAAGTCCGCCGACGCGCGCTCAGGAAGTTACTCCACTACTTGCAAAACTCACTTTCGCCGGAAGCACCTATAGAGCGGCCTTAGCGCGCGCGGTCACGCCTCCGCGTTAATTGGCCGAGGAAAATATCATGAATACTCCGAACTTTGCCAAACCCGGCGAAAAGAACGTGATTGATCCCGACTACAAGCGGAAGGTCACTATCAAAGGGACCAACCTGCTGATCACTCTCTCGGGATGGATAAAAAACGATCCTTTGGAAATTCGAGTCGACGGGAAAGGATCGACCGCTTGGGGATGGTATCGAAGCCGAAAGACGTTTGGAAACGCCACCTGGGAAGACTTCGAGGCTTTGGTGAAGAAAATCCGCCTCGAGCCCTGCAGGAAGGCTGGCTGCGATGGGCGGCTCGTCGCTGGAAACCGGTTTAATCCGAAGAGATTGTGTTACGACCATCAACGTCTAATCGCGAAGGAAAATGCGGAGAAGGAAGAGGCGAAACGACGAATCTCCGACAAAACACGGGATGCGATAAAAAAAGAGAACGGGTATCGCTACAAGGCGGTTATTTGGATTCACCGCGACGATTCGGATGATTATTCAGTCCAAACCTATTTCAGGACAAGGCCGAGGAAAATCCAGCTTGCCGGAATTGCGCGCAAAGAGCGATCGCGGCTGCTCTATGATTTCACTGTTATGAAGCTGTGATAAGCGCCGCCGTTCAGCCCCCCGCCGTCTGACCCTCTTCGGCGGCGGCGTCGCGACTGCTGGCCCGCGAGGGGATGGAGGCCTCAATGTTCGGCCACAACCTGCTGCGGCTGCCGAAATGGTTCGGCGGTCCCAGCGACGGCCTCGTCAGGATCTTCGTGGCCGAAGACGACGCGGCGCGCGCGGGAAATCTTGAGGAAGGCGGGCTGACGCCTACTTCAGGTTGATCGTCACGCCCGCCTGGAACGTGTTGCCGCCCAGGTCCACGTGGTCGCCCGCGAAGCCGCCGTCGCCGGGCAAGGCTCCGGTCGCCCACTGGTGGCGATACTCGCCGTTGAGCGAGACCGTCTTGTTGAGCGGAATGCGCAAGCCGGCGATGGCCACCGGGCCGACCGCCACGCCGCTCGCCTTGTAGGCGTCCTTGTAGATGTCGGAGTTCGGCGAGTTGAAGTCGATGAACTGGCCGCTCTCCTCGTAGCTCCACTTGTTGACCTGGATGCCCGCGCCGACATAGGGCTGGATCTGCTTGTCGCGGCCGAACGGCATGAGCTTGAGGTTCAGGTTCATCGGCACGTTCTGGAAGCGCGTCTGCTGGCGGATCTCGGAGTTGTCGTCGCGGACGTAGTCCTTGTAGTTGGTGTTCGCCGTGGCGTTCACGTAGCCGACGCCGAGGCCGGCCTCGAGGTATTTGTTGATGCCCACGTTGACCTCGGCCGCGGCGGACACGCCGCCGACCGCGCCGTCGAAATTCAGGTAGGACTGGTTCTCGTTGACGACCGACCCGGCGCCGCCGTTGACGAGGCCGAAGTGCCCGAGGTTGACCGTGACGGCCACCTTGGGCGGCGTGTAAGTCGGCAAGGAGACGTCGCCGGAGGTGTCATCGGCGCTCTCGTACTGGCCGCTGCTTTCCTGGTAGGAGTAGACGGTCGGGCCGTCCTGGTAGTACCAGCCGTTGTCGTAGAGCCAGACCCAGCGCCCGTAGCGGCCGTCGTAGCGCCACCAGCGGCCGTCGATGTAGCGCATGGTGTAATAGTCGTTGCCGTAGTACCAGTAGTACCAGTCGTCGCCGTAGCCGTCGACGTAGTGGCACCAGCGGTTGCCGCGGTGCTCGTGCCAGTAGTAGCCGCCGTTATGCTCGTTGCTCCAGCCGCGAGGGTCGAGGTCGCCGAAGGCGCCGGTGTGCGTGCTGGAGGGGATGCTGTCGCGGCGGACGGCGTGGCCGAGGGAGGAGCCGTCGGGGCCCGTGGACGGGGCGGAGCCGGGGTTCGTGCGCGAGCCCTGCACCGTGCTCATCGTCCCACTGTCGGGTCGCGGCACGCGGCGGCGCGCGCCGCTGGAAGAGGAGGAGTTATCGTTGCCCTGATTGCCGGGGTTCCAGCCGCCGTTGCCATTGCCGCCGGAGGGACGCGTGGTCGAGCCGGACTGACCGCCGGTCTGACCGCCGGTTTGCCCGCCGGTCTGGCCGCCGCCGGTGTGGGTGCCGCCCTGGTTCGTGCCCGAGCCCGGGGGCTGGCGCTGGCGTCCGTGAGAGTCCTGCGCGGAGGCGTTGACGGAAGCGGCGAGAATCAGGGCGATCAGAGCGGTCTTCATGCGAGTGTCCTTCCTGAGCACGGCGTGACTTCACCCCAATCATAGGTTGACGGGCGGCGCGTCCGCGTAGGGCATCGGGGGCTCGCGGCCTTAGCATTCGGCTCATGCGAAAATAGGACCAAAGACACCCCTGGCGCGACTTTGCCTTTCCCATTACAATTCGATGAGTGAAACTCGCGTCCAACGCGTTCTGGCTTCTGAACGGAGCCGCGACCTTCTTCATCTGCGTGCTCACGGGCTTGGTGCTGATACATGCCCCGGGCGGGCGAAAGATTCTTCGCGACGCCGGCAGCGCCCCCATCGTCGGCTTCGCCGTCGCGGTCTATGGCGTGATCGGATACAAGTACGGCGGCATTCAAAAACGCGCTAAGGGGAAATAAGGCGGATGCACGAAATCGATGGGAAAGACCGCGCCGTCCCGCTGGACTCGGTTCCGCCGCCCGAGGCAGGGGACCCGTTGCCCGTCGTGCTGGCCAAGGACGGGGCGGTGATTTTATCCTACGTGGCCGGGCGAGAGCTGACGATCATCGCGAGTTTCCCGGTCTGCCACGAGCACCGGTTCCGCGGTTGCGACGCCGCGAAGCTGCGCGCGCATCCGCTCTCCGAGCGCGGTCTGAAGGCGCACGGCGCGTTCGAGGTGCGCGATTCTTCGTGGGTCCGCGAGATCGAGGCGCGCGACGGCCCCGGAAAGCGCCAGCACTTCGTCTTCACGTTCCGCGACTCCGTGTTCGAGTGCGTCGCGACCGACGTCGGCATCGAGATGATCCGGGAAGACGACGATACCGTTAAGCTGATGTCCAAGCGCCTCTATAAGTGAAAAGCTAGGATGAGCCCATGACCATGCCCGCCGTCTTCGTCGGCCACGGCTCGCCGATGAACGCGATCGAGGATACTCCGATCCGGCGCGAGTGGGCCTCGCTCGGGCGGAGCCTACCGAGGCCCCGGTCGATCCTATGCGTGTCGGCCCACTGGGAGACGGAAGGCGTCGCGGTCACGGCGAGCGACAAGCCCGCGACGATCCACGACTTCGGCGGCTTCCCGCGCGCGCTGCACGAGATGGAATATCCCGCGCCGGGCAGCGTGACGCTCGCGCGGCGCGTCGCGGAGGTCCTGAAGCCCGAGCTTGTCGTCTTCGACCCGCACCGAGGACTCGATCACGGTGCGTGGAGCGTGCTGGCCGCGATGTACCCCGACGCCGATGTGCCGGTCGTCCAGCTAAGCCTCGACATGACGCGCTCGGGGCCGGAGCACCTGGCGCTCGGAGCGAAGCTGGCGCCGCTGCGCGACGAGGGAGTGCTCGTGCTCGCGACGGGGAATATCGTCCACAACCTCGGCTTCTACGATCCAGGACGAAGGGAGCCGTACGATTGGGCCGCGCGCTTCGACGCGAAGGTGAAGGCGCTCGTCACGGAGGAGGATTTCGCGACGCTCGCGGAATACGACGCGCTCGGGCCCGACGCGGAGCTCGCGATCCCCGCGCCGGAGCACTACCTGCCCCTGCTCTACGTCCTCGGGCTGAAGAGGAAGGGCGACAAGATCGATCTCTTCAACGAGAAGGTCGAGAACGCGATGTCGATGACGAGCGTCCTGATCGGCTAGCGCACGACGTGGATGAAGCCGTCGTCCCAGACGAGGTGGACGTCGTTGCGGACCAAGACCTTCCCGTCGGCCGCGTTCTCGCCGAGGATGACGATCCGCACGGGCTTGCGCTCGACGGCGAACTCATCGGCCGGGTCGTAGGACCAGAACAGCCTGCCGCCTTTCTCGGTCATCGTCTCCGCGCCGCGGTTGGTGATCTGGTGCGTGACCTCCGACCAGTCGAGGAAACGGCCATGGTCGGCGGTCCAATGGTAGCGAACCTTCACGCCGCGCGGCGGGACGGCCACCGGCGAGAGCCCGATGCCGATCGTCGACGACATGCTCGCCGCGTACAGCGGGGGCGCCGCCGAGACGCTCATCTCCGTGGGGGCCGTCGCGCAGGAAGCGAGAAGGAGGGAGGCGGCGAGCGCCCTCACTTCTTGTGCGCGAGAGCGCGCTTGAGCAACTCTTCGTCCGACATGTCTTCCTTGTGCGTCGCGATCCACCACTGGTTGCCGCACGGGTCCTTGACGCCCGCGTTGCGGTCGCCGTAGAACTGGTCGCCGGGCTCCATCAAGGATATTCCGCCTGCGGCCAGCGCGGTCTTGTAGACGGCGTCGGTGTCGGGGACGTACAGATAGATCATGCAGGGCATCGAGGGCTGGCCCTCGGGCGCGTCGGCGAGCATCACCATCGAGTCGCCGATCTTGACCTGCGCGTGCATGACGCGGCCGTTCGGGAGCTTGTGGCTCGACATCTCCTTCGCGCCGAACGCGGCCGACAGGAAGGAGAGTAGCTTCGCCGCGTCGTTGATCACGATGTACGGCGTGACCGTGCGAAAGCCCTCGGGGATCGGGTTGACCATGGGCTCTCCTAGGACGCCGAGGCCTGAATCTCGGACAGATCGGCGACGCGGCGGAACGCGCGCACGAGCTTGCTGAGGAGGGCCAGGCGCTGCTTCTTGAGGCTTTCGTCCTCGACCATGACCATGACCTTCTCGAAGAACTGGTCGAGGTGCGGCTTGACGGAAACGAGGCTCTTGAGGCCTCCCTCGAAATCGCCGCGCACGATGCGGTCGTTCGCGGCGCCCTCGGCCGACACGAGCGCGTCGTAGAGATCGTAGTCGGCCTGCTCGCGGAGCGAGGCGCGATCAAGAGAGCCGCCGTCTTCGATCTTGGCCTGCTTGAGGATGTTCGAGGCGCGCTTGAACGCGGCCGCGAGGGAGTCGAAGGCCGGGTCGCGGCGGACGGCGCGCAGCGCCGCGAGGCGTAGGAACGCGTTCGGGAAGTTCTTGAGCGCGCCGGCGCGCACGGAGCGCACCTCGTCGACGGCGTACTTCATGTCCTCGAACAGGGACTGGGCTCGGCCCCAGACGAAGTCCGATAGCTGCGCCGAGAGTTTGGCAGGCTCGGGCACGGCGACGGGCTGCAGCGAGATCGCGCGCGCGATCGCCTCGTCGAGATCGAGCGGGAGTTGCTTCTCGAGCACGATGCGGATGAGCCCCAGCGCCTGGCGGCGCAGCGCGTACGGGTCGGCCGAGCCGGTCGGGATCATGCCCGCGGCGAAGCAGCCCGCGAGGCTGTCGAGCTTGCCCGCGAGCGAGACGACGGCCGCCTCGGCGGTGGCCGGGGCGGGGGACTTCGCGGCGACGGGGTAGTAGAACTGCTCGATCGCGAGGGCGACCTTCTCGCTCTCGCCGTCCTTGCGCGCGTAGACGCCGCCCATGTGACCTTGGAGCTCGGGGAACTCCTTGACGACGTCGGTGACGAGGTCCGCGTAGACGAGCTTGGCAGCGCGGGCCACGGCCTGTTCGTCGACGGGCGCCGTCTGGCGCAGGCGCTCGCCGATCCAGGCCGCGAGCTCGGCGACGCGCGCCGCCTTCTGGGCCATGGAGCCGAGGGCTTTCTGGTAGGTCACGCGCTCGAGGAGCGGCAGCTTGCTCTCGAGGGTGGAGGCCGAGTCGCGTCCGACGAAGAACGCGGCGTCGTTGAAACGCGCCTCGAGGACGCGCTGATAGCCGGCTCGGACGAGCTCGTTGCCGCTCGAGAGGCCGTCGCGCACGCCGACGAAGTACGGATGCAGGAGGCCGCCGCGCGTCACGACGGGGAAGAACTTGAGCTGCTTCTTCATGACGAGCTTGAGGAGCTCGGAGGGCAGGAGCATGTGCGCGTCGCGCAGCTTGCCGAGGACGGGAACGGGGTGCTCGACCATGAACACGGTCTCGTCGATGAGTTCCTCATCCGCTTCCGTCGCTCCGCCGGTCGGCTTCGTCGCCTGCGCCAGGGCTTTGAGGAGATACTCGCGGCGCTGGGCCGGCTCGACGAGCACGAGGCCCTGGCGGAGCAAAGCCGCGTGCTTGGACGGGTCCTTGAGTACCGCGGGCGCCTTCGCGAGGACGGGATGGCCGTGCACCGCGCGGCCGGATTTGACGCCGGCGAGCGTCACGGGGACGACCTTGTCGCCGAGCAGGGCCGTGATCGCGCGCAGCGGGCGGCCGAACCTGAAGCCGGTCTCCTCCCACGTCATGGACTTCGGGAACTGGAGGGACTTCATGAGGTCGGGGATCATCGCCTGGAACAGGGCCAAGGCGGGCTCGCCCTTCGTGTGAACCTCGGCGTAGAGAATCCCGTCGACCGGGATCAGGGCCGCGGGCTCGATGCCGTACTTGCGCGCAAATCCCTCGAGCGCGGGCGCGGGCGCGCCGACCTTGGGGCCCTTGAAGCGCTCGGTCTTGTCCTTGCCCATCGCGCAGACGCCCTTGACCGTGAGCACGAGGTGGCGGAGCGTGCCCGAGACGGCGATCTCGCCGTGGTCGAGCTTGCCGTCGAGCCACTTTTCGGCGCCGGCCTTGAGCTGCTCGAGCGCGGGCGGGACGAAGCGCGCGGGGAACGGCTCGGTGTGGATGTCGAGGAGAAAATCGTTGAGCTTGGGCTTCGTTTTTTTGGCCATTACTTGCTCGTCGCCGGTTCTTTCGGCGTATTTTTCTCGATGTAGAGCTCCATCACCTTGCGCGCGAGGGAGCGGATGCGCCCGATGTAGTGGGCTCGCTCGGTCACGGAGATCGCGCCCCGGGCCTCGAGCGTGTTGAACAGGTGCGA